>CAYMTG010000135.1:0-5274 GCA_964393305.1 uncultured Ruminococcus sp. | reverse complement strand
TGGAGCTGGTGAACGGACTCGAACCCCCGACCTGCGCATTACGAATGCGCTGCTCTACCGACTGAGCTACACCAGCATATTGTATTGTTTCGGCAAACCACGCCGCCATTCCGGAACGGTGAACGAAACGTTCATAATATCCGTGCCATTGAACTGTAAAAATTTAACAAGACCCGCGATCCGCTACCGCCTCTCCTTATACCCGGCATACAACCCGTTCTGATACTCCCGCGTCCGTGCGCTTTGCCGCTCCCTTGTCCGCGACGCTTTGCCGCTCCCTTGTCCGCACGATTGAGCCGCACCGCAAATATTATGTCTAAAACCTACTTGCAAAATCGCAGAAAATGTGATATAATACCTTTAGTATGTCCTCAACTATTACATTATATACTTTTTTTTTTCATTTGTCAATAGCAAAAGGGGTGTTTTTTATAAATTTTACTAAAAAATTTTTTAGGCTGCTGGGATATATTGTATGTGTATTGATGATTCTCCTATGTATTTTCCTGATTATTTGCTCGGCAGCGTTCAATTCTAAGGATACAGTAGCCGTCTTTGGCTCGAATATCTACATAGTGCAGACGGATGGCTATGACAAGGCTCCTAAGGGCAGCGCTGTCCTTGTCCGGAAAACGACCGCTTTTCAGCTCTCCGAGGGAAAGCTCGTGCTGTATACCGTCAATTCGGAGTCCACACAGTGCGCTCTGGGTTACGTGGAGAATATCTATGTCGTTGACGGTCAATACTACCTGACTGTCACAGCCGGCGATACGACTCTGGAGATCTCGGAGCAGCGTCTTGTCGGCCGCGCAGATTATTCCAGCAAGGGTCTCGGCGCTGTGCTTACCTTTATAAGGACGCCGTTTGGCATTTTCTGCGTCGCGGTTTTGCCGTGTATCGCGCTTATCCTCTATGATGTCATCCGCGCAGCAGCGTCAAGATTGCCCGACCCCGAGGTCGAGCCGCTCTACAAGAATTCCGACGAGACTGGAAATCTCGACAAAGCCGTTGCCAACCGCCGTTCCATTTCCGTGAACAGCGATGGCAAGGCATCCTATTCCAAGAGAAAGCCGGAAAACACGTCCTCGGGGGAAGACGTTCTTTTTACCTATGGAAAGCGCAAAAATCCCGCAGCGGCGCGCCCGATAATTCCTTTGACCGATAAGAAGCCCGAACCGGATAAACCGGTACCCGAGCAGAAACCGAAGCCGGATACCACCGCCCCAACGCCATCTAAGCCGACTACTCCGGAGAATATCGCTATTGGCAGATATATCGGTATGTCGGGAAACGGCAAGACGGCGAACAGTGCTCCGCAAATTCCCAAAGTCAGCGGCGATGACGCATTTTTCGCGCAGACGACAAGCTCTTCGCTGAGCAAGGGGATCCCCGGGCAAAACAACGCTCCGCAGATCGGGCGGCAGGTTTCTAAACGCCAAAAGTCCGAAACGGACTCCGCAGAGGACGCGGAAGCGCCGCGTCCCGCAAAGACAGCGGGAAAGCGCAGCTCGCAAATTCTCGCGTCAAAAAGGGTTGAAGACCTGATAGGCGACGATGACGATGTTCGCAGTAAAAAGCGTGTTGCCAACAGCATGGTTGACGACATTATGTCGGGTATGAAAAAGAACGGAAATGATTCCGAATGATACAGAATAAGAGAGGTTGAATACTTAATGGATATTAACGAGCAGCTTGCAAAAGAATTCAAGCTCCGCCGTGAGCAGGTGGACAATACAGTGGCGCTTATTGACGACGACAAGACTATTCCCTTTATCGCACGATACAGAAAGGAGCAGACAGGCTCCCTGGACGACACTATTCTCCGTGAATTATTCGACAGACTGAACTATCTGCGCAGCCTTGAAAAGCGCAAGGAGGAGATCATCTCGTCCATCACCGAGCAAGGGAAAATGACCGACGAGCTTGCGGACGCTATCTCTAAGGCGGAGGCGCTTGTCGAGGTGGAGGACATCTATCGCCCGTTCAAGCCAAAGCGCAAGACACGCGGCTCGGTCGCGAGGGAGAAGGGCTTGGAGCCGCTTGCGGCTATTCTTCTCGAGCAGAAGGCGGGTACCGTCCCCGCTGACGAGGCGAAGGCTTTCGTTGATGAGGAAAAGGGCGTAAAGTCCCCCGAGGACGCTATTCAGGGCGCAATGGATATTATTGCGGAGGATCTGTCCGATAACGCGGAGCTGCGAAAGGCTTTGCGGGAAACCGTGTTCCGTAAGGGGACAATTGCTTCGGCGGCGGCTTCCGAGGAGGCTGACGAAGTCTACAAAAACTACTTTGAATACTCCGAGCCGGTATCCAAGATCGCGGAACACCGTGTTCTCGCGCTTGACAGAGGCGAAAAGGAGGAGGCATTGAAGGTCGCGATCTCCCTTCCCGAGGGCGTGGGTGAGAGTATGTGCGTCCGCGAGCTTACAGAGAATACAAGCGAGTGCGGAAAGCTTGTCCGTGCGGCTTGCGAGGACAGCTTCAAGCGGCTGATTTTCCCGTCCATTGAGCGCGAGGTGCGCGCAGAGCTTACCGCAAAGGCGGCGGAGGGCGCGATCAAGGTTTTCGCCAGCAATCTGCGGCAGCTTATCATGGCGCCGCCCGTGAAGAACACGGTAACGCTGGGACTTGACCCGGGATACGCTCACGGCTGCAAGTGCGCTGTGGTTGATAATACCGGAAAAGTACTGGATACGGCGATAATCTACATCACACGCTCAAAAAACGAGCTGGAGAACGCAAAGAAAACCGTAACACGTATGATAGAAAACCACCACGTCTCCACCATCGCTATCGGAAACGGCACAGCTTCACGCGAGACGGAGAAATTCACGGCTGAGCTGCTGCCGGCTATTCCTCGGAAGGTCTCCTATATGGTGGTTTCCGAGGCTGGAGCGTCGGTGTATTCCGCGTCAAAGCTGGCGGCGGAGGAGTTCCCGGATTACGACGTTTCGCTGCGCTCGGCGGTGTCCATCGCAAGACGTTTGCAGGATCCGCTCGCGGAGCTTGTCAAGATTGACCCGAAGGCGATCGGCGTGGGGCAGTATCAGCACGATATGCCTAAGGCGCGTATGGACGAGGCGCTCAAGGGCGTAGTCGAGGACTGCGTAAACTCGGTAGGCGTGGATCTGAACACGGCTTCTTACTCGCTGCTGTCCTATATTTCCGGGATAAACTCCGCAGTCGCGAAGAATATCGTGGCTTATCGTGAGGAAAACGGCGAGTTTACCGACAGAAAGCAGCTTCTCAAGGTGAAGAAGCTCGGCGCGAAGGCTTACGAGCAGTGCGCGGGATTTCTGCGCGTGCCGGGCGGCAAAAATCCGCTTGACAACACCGGTATCCACCCCGAGTCCTACGACGCGGCAAAGCTGCTGATGGAGAAGTGCGGCATTACCGACGCGGAGCTTGGCGACATTGACGTTATCCGTGAGAAACTGAAATCCGTTAAGCTGTCGGCTGTGGCACAGGAGACGGGCGCGGGACTTCCCACCCTCACCGATATTGTGAAGGAGCTTGAGAAGCCGGGACGCGACCCTCGTGACGAGCTGCCGCCGCCTTTGCTGAGAAGCGGCGACGTTATGGAGATCAAGGATCTCAAACCCGGAATGGAGCTTATGGGAACGGTACGCAACGTTATTGATTTCGGCGCGTTCGTTGATATAGGCGTTCACGAGGACGGTCTGGTGCATATTTCTCAAATGTGTGATAAATTCATCAAGCACCCGCTCGAGGTGGTCAAGGTCGGCGACGTGGTCAAGGTGTGGGTTCTGGACGTAGATCTCAAGCGCAATAGGATCTCACTCACGATGAAAAAGCCTAAATAATCGCCTAATACTAATCCACTAGCAAATATTTTGAAGTCCCGCCTTGCTGCGGGACTTTGTTGGCTATTCAAGTGCTGTTCCCACACGAAAAGCAGAAAAATCCCCTCCCCGCTTTGTGGGGAGGGGTGTATGTTATCTGACGCCGTATTTTTCGATAATATAGTCCATATCCTTATCGCCGCGCCCCGAAAGATTGATCAGTATCGAGCCGCTGCCCATCTTCTTGGCGAGCTTGAGCGCGTAGGCTACAGCGTGCGAGCTTTCGATAGCGGGGATAATTCCTTCAAGTCTGGAGAGCTTGAAAAACGCATCGATCGTCTCGTCATCGTTTACCACGTCGTACTTAACACGTCCGAGGTCGTGCAGGAATGCGTGTTCGGGACCGGACGACGGGTAGTCGAGACCGCTCGCTACGGAGTACACCGGCGCGGGGTCTCCGTTTTCGTCCTTGAGCATAATGGAGTTGAAGCCGTGCATTACGCCCTCAGAGCCGTAGGTCAGGCTTGCCGCGTGGTCGCCGAGCTTTGGACCTCGTCCGAGCGGCTCTACGCCGTAAATCTCGACGGGGTCGTTGAGAAATCCCGCGAACATACCCATAGAGTTAGAGCCGCCGCCAACGCAGGCAACGACAGCGTCGGGAAGCTCGCCGGTCATCTCAAGAAACTGCTCACGCGCCTCAATCCCGACAATGCTCTGGAAATCGCGCACCATAAGGGGGAAGGGGTGAGGTCCTACGACAGAGCCTATGCAGTAGATTGTGTTCTTGTAGTCGTTGAGGTAAGCCGCAAACGCAGCGTCAACGGCTTCCTTTAAGGTCTGAAGACCATCCGTGACTTCGATAACGTTTGCGCCGAGTATCTTCATTCTCGCGACGTTGGGAGCCTGCTTCTTGATGTCCACAGCACCCATATAAATATCGCACTCCAGTCCAAAATAAGCCGCCGCTGTCGCAAGCGCAACGCCGTGCTGACCCGCGCCGGTCTCCGCTATGACTTTTTTCTTGCCCATGTACTTTGCGAGAAGCGCTTCGCCCATGCAGTGGTTTAGCTTGTGAGCGCCTGTGTGGTTGAGATCCTCGCGTTTAACGTAGAGCTGGACGTTGCCCACTGTGGAGGACAGTCTCTCCAGATAAGAAATAGGTGTGGGACGCCCCTGAAACTCGCGGCGTATCCTGCGAAGCTCGCTGATGAATTTCGACGATTTGCAGATGGTGAAGTAAGCGGCGGTGATCTCGTCAAGAGCCGCCTGCAGATTTTCGGGGACATACGAACCGCCGTACTTGCCGAAATATCCGTTCTTGTCGGGGTAATTCTTGAAGTAAGTGTCAAACTCAACGTCTTTGAATTTCATAAAAACCTCCAAAAATAATAATAACACTATTTAAATATATCACATTGCCGAGTTTTTGTCAAGAGATTTTGGAAAAAAGCCTTGTTTTTTTGAAGATTTTATG
>CAYMTG010000134.1:0-5282 GCA_964393305.1 uncultured Ruminococcus sp. | reverse complement strand
AAGGCTTTGACTGCCGCGTGAAACGCGGCTCTTTCTGTAGACAGAATGTCTACAGGAAGATTATGAATTAGTATTATAAATCGCGTCCGCTATCGCGTTCCCCAGCAGCTCCCCGGTGTAGACTACCTCTTCAAGGGAGTTGCCGTGGCTTCCCACCTCGATAAGCAGCGCACCGGTCGACAGGCTCTGGTTGTAGTTGCGGTAGTCAAAGAGAATGGGTCTGGCAAGCGTTGGGTAACGTTCCTCGGCGCAGTTCTGGATAAGACAGGCGAGCTTGAAATTTTCGAGATAGTCGGGCATATCGAACAGCTCGCTCTCGCAGCAGGATATTATCATAAACTGTGCGGCGCTCCTGCCGCTGATCGTCGCCACGGGAGCCGGCAGACTGCCGTCAGAGCTGCTTATTCCGTCGCGGTGGATGTCTATCACTACCTTAATGCTCGGGAACTCCTGAAGCGTTTTCTGAATGGTTTCCGCAGACCGGTAATAAGATCCCGTATACGGGTCGTCGTGGACGGTGCAGTCGTGGACGCAGGATATTCCCCGTTCCGCGAGCGCTTCGCATATCGCGTCGCCTACCGCGACAATGCTTTTCGTGGGATCGGAGTTTCGGAGCGGGTAGTTTTTGTCGTACCAATCGGCATTCGGGAGAAAGCTCTCCGAGGTGTGCGTGTGATAGATAAGTACAGTCGGCTCGTCAGTCTTAATATCAAGACTCGGCGTCTTAGCGGCGGCGGCTTCAAGGGTGGAATTCGGCACGTCGGTGCAGTTCCTCACCTGTGCGCCGCTCTCAAGAGTTATGTAGTCGCTTGAGGTATATTTCCCGAAATTATAGCGGATAATGCTGCCGCTGTGCTGTGAGAATTCCGAGTAATCCGCGGTATCCTGATAGTCGGAGCGGTTTCGCGTGATCACCGTGCCGCGTTTTTCGTTCGGAGAAACGGGGTTGTTCGCGGGAACCTCATCGCTTGCGGCGGAGCCGGTGGAGGCCGCCGTACCGCTGTGTACGTACGATGATGTGGAAACAGACGAGCGGCTCGTTAAGGACGACGCGGAGGACACAGAAGATACGGACGTTGCGGATGGCGCAGACGAAATGTAAGACGGCTCGGAGAGGTCTTGCTTGTCCGTATCGGACGATTGTTCAACAACTCCCGCCGATACCATAGCCGCGCCGCGAATGTATTCCCCTGCTATGGTCTTGGAACCCGCCAGAAACGGACAGCATATCGCCAGGCAGCAGATAAGAACGGATTTCAGTTTTCCCATAATATCACCCCGTTAAATGATATTCGGGATACCGGACAAATATTCAATATGGGCGCTCTTTACGGAGCGCCCATTTTTGTATGAAATTAAGCCTGTTTCATTAATACATTCCGCCCATACCGCCTGCGGGTGCTGCGGGCATAGGAGGCTCAGGCTCAGGCTTGTCGGCAACAAGGCTTTCGGTGGTGAGAACCATCTCCGCAACGGAGGATGCGTTCTGCAGCGCGGAGCGTGTTACCTTCGCGGGATCTACGATACCGTTCTTTATCATATCGCCGTAAGTCTCGGTGTACGCGTCGTAGCCATAGCCTATGGTCTTCTTCTTGAGGATAGTGTCAACGATAACAGAACCCTCCACGCCGGCATTGAGCGCGATCTGACGAATCGGCTCTTCAAGCGCTCTCAGCACGATAGACGCACCGGTCTTCTCGTCGCCCTCCAGCTTCTCAAGTATCTTCTGAACAGCGGGAATGCAGTTTACGAGAGCAACGCCGCCGCCGGCAACGATACCCTCTTCAACGGCAGCCTTGGTAGCCGCCAGAGCGTCCTCAATGCGGAGCTTCTTCTCCTTCATCTCGACCTCGGTAGCCGCGCCGACCTTGATAACGCCAACGCCGCCGGAGAGCTTAGCGAGACGCTCCTGGAGCTTCTCCTTGTCGAACTCGGAGGTGGTGTTCTCAATTGCGTTTCTGATCTCGTTTACGCGAGCCTTTATATCGGCAGCCTTGCCTGCTCCGTCAACGATAATGGTGTTCTCCTTGTTGATCTTGACCTGCTTGGCTGTGCCGAGCTGGGAAATCTGTGTTTCCTTGATGTCAAGACCCAGCTCGTCGGTGATGACCTCGCCGCCGGTGAGGATCGCGATATCCTTGAGCATTTCCTTGCGTCTGTCGCCGAACCCGGGAGCCTTTACAGCAACGCAGGTGAAAACGCCGCGCAGCTTGTTGAGGATAAGGTTGGTGAGCGCGTCGCCGTCAACGTCCTCGGCGATGATAAGGAGCTTCTTGCCGCTTTGAACGATCTGCTCAAGCAGCGGAAGAATATCCTGAATAGAGGAGATCTTCTTGTCGGTAATAAGGATGTAGGGGTTGTCGAGAACGGCCTCCATCTTGTCGGTATCCGTTACCATGTAGGGCGAGATGTAGCCTCTGTCGAACTGCATACCCTCAACGACCTCGGAATAAGTCTCGGCGGTCTTGCTCTCCTCAAGGGTGATAACGCCGTCAGCCGTGACCTTTTCCATAGCGTCCGCTATAAGCTGTCCTATGCTCTCGTCGCTTGCGGAGACAGTCGCTACTCGCGCAATATCAGCCGATCCCGCTACCTTCTTGGAGTTCTTCTTGATCTCGTTTACAGCGGCTTCAACAGCCTTCTTCATGCCCTTCTTGACTACCATGGGGTTAGCGCCCGCGGCTATGTTCTTCATACCCTCGCGTACAAGCGCTTGCGCAAGCAGAGTAGCGGTGGTCGTGCCGTCGCCCGCAGCGTCGTTGGTCTTGGTAGCGACTTCCTTTACGAGAGCCGCGCCCATATTCTCGAACGGATCCTCGAGTTCTATCTCCTTGGCGATGGTAACGCCGTCGTTAGTGATAAGCGGTGCGCCGTACTTCTTGGAAAGAACGACGTTGCGCCCTTTCGGACCTAACGTGATCTTTACCGTGTCCGCGAGGGTATCGATACCCTTCTGGAGTGCCTTTCTGGCTTCTTCTCCATAAATAATGTCTTTAGCCATTTTAATTTCTCCTCCTAATGTGTCTTAATAATACGTGGTGCGCAAAAATGAATTTAAGCGCACCAGTGGTTCGCGCAAAGGCAAAATTCCTTCACGCGGATTTGCTGTATCCAAATTATGACTGTTTGAGACTTACTTCTTGGCAGTACCCTTCTTATTGGTAGAACCGGGCTTTCTTCCGCGTTTTGCGGGAACCTTTACCTCGGGCTTAGTCTCCGCCTTAACGGCTTCCTTTGCAGCGGCGGGTTTTCTTCCGCGTTTTGCGGGGGTCTTTACCTCGGGCGCTGCCTCAGCCTTAGAAGCCCTAGCGGCTCTAGGTGCCTTTGCGGCGGGCTTTTCGTCCTTACCCTCTACAACAGCGAGGATATCCTCCTGCCTTACAATAGAATACTCCTGACCGTCGACCTTGACCTCGGTGCCGGAATATTTGCTGATGAGAACCTTCTCACCCACCTTAACGAACATCTTGACTTCCTTGCCGTCAACCATTCCGCCGGGACCTACCGCTACTACCTCAGCCATAGAAGGCTTCTCCTGTGCCGCCTGGGTAAGGATGATGCCGCTCTTGGTGGTCTCCTCTGCCTCGACCTGCTTGATCACTACTCTGTCTGCTAAAGGTCTGATTGTCATAATATTTCCTCCATATAAAAATGTCCCCCTATGGGCCATTTCAAGTACTTAGCACTCGTTAAAATTGAGTGCTAATTATATTTTACCCCATATTTGAAAAAAATCAAGGGGTTATAGTAGATTTTTACGCAATTTTGTATACCTGCCCAAAAAAATCTATATTTTTATATCGCAAATTGGCTAATTCTTACAACCACATATATAATATTTTGGAAATCTCTAAAAGTTCAAAATATCGTTTCGATGTTTGCCTGCGTCCCGCACTTCGGGGTACAGTGAACACACTGATCTCCGCAAGTCTTATCCGCCGTTTTAACGGAGATTAAAATTAAAAGCATTTTTCACGCGAATTTCACAAACTGTACATTTAAACTCCACAACAGCGCGTTATACTATAATCACAGCAAGGGACAAGAGCTGAAGCTCCTCCCGTAAATTAGCCAACCACCCTTTTCATATAATTACCAACCAAACCAACATTAATGCCCTGCGGGATTTCCTGCGGGGCATTAATGTTTAATAAGGGACTTTGCCCTGTGATTTAAACCCGCCGTCTCGGAGGCGGGGGGACGCCTTTGCCTAAGTTATACGGCGGCTTTCTGTGGGGAAGTCCAAGACCTTCGGCGAGTGTTCGGAATGTGGTTTTCTCACACGGGAACGGATGTCTCCGAGAGTATCTTCTCGACTATCTGCGTTGACGACTCAAACTCCTTTTGTCCTGCGGCAAGTATCACGCGGTGGGAGAGCACGGGTATCGCCACCGCCTTTACGTCGTCGGGCGTAACAAACGCACGGTTGTTCATCAGCGCCATCGCCTGCGCCGCCTTGTACATCGCTATTGAGGCTCTGGGGGACGCGCCGAGCTTTACGTCGTTCCTGTAGCGGGTGGCGGATACTATCATCAGAATATACGCTTTGACCTGCTCGGATACCGCGACACGTCCCGCCGCCTCACGGAGCGACAGCAGCTCATCTATTGTCATTACGGGCGACACAGGAAGCTTATGCGGCATCTTGTCAAGCATCGCCATTTCGGCGGCGCGGTCGGGGTAACCCACGGAGATCTTCATCAGAAATCTGTCAAGCTGCGCCTCCGGAAGGTGATATGTGCCGTAGGTCTCAATGGGGTTCTGGGTGGCAAGCGTCATAAACGGCACGGGGAGCTTGTGAGTTATGCCGTCCACGGAGATCTGAAGCTCCTCCATCGCCTCAAGCAGCGAGGACTGCACCTTTGGCGAGGTACGGTTGATCTCGTCCGCGAGGAGGAAGTTGCACATAGCCGCGCCCGGGCGGTACTCCGTCTCGCCGGTCTTTTGGTCGATGACCGTGTAGCCGACAACGTCCGACGGCATAAGGTCGGGCGTGAACTGAATTCGTCCGAACGAGCCGGACACCGACTTTGCGAGCGTTTCGGCGAGCAGGGTCTTGCCCACGCCCGGCACGTCCTCGATAAGCACGTGACCGCCCGCGAGCATGGCGCAGATAACCTTTTCGATAACGTCGTGTTTTCCGATAATTACGTTTTCGATATTTGCGGAAAGCTGTTCTATTCTGGGGTTCATTGAGTAATTCCTTTCAATTTTTTTAAAAAAATGCCCGTTTTCGGGGACTATCCGCGTTTTTTTATGGCTTTTACGCCCAAACACCATAA
>CAYMTG010000133.1:0-5403 GCA_964393305.1 uncultured Ruminococcus sp. | reverse complement strand
TTAAATCAGTATTTTCTTAAATGCCGATCAAACCAGCTATCGTGTTGCCTGAGACGTGTTCCCAGATACCGCCTACAAGACAAGCGATACCTATAATCAAAGTGTACACGCCAAAAATCTTGAAACGATCACTCTTAAGCAGCCAAGATACCAGCTTGATCGCGAGAAATCCCACCACAGCCGATATCACGAAGCCTATCGCCATTGCGATCCAGTCAACCTCAACCTGCGTTTCCATCACGTCCTTGAACTCGAGGACGCTGCCGCCAAGAATAGCGGGAATTCCAAGAATAAAAGAAAACGTAACCGCCGCATTCTTATCCAGTCCGCAGAACAAACCCGCCGCAGTAGTAGATCCCGAGCGAGAAACACCGGGGAACAAAGCCACACACTGAAACGCTCCCACCATCACCGCGTCGACCACCTTCATCTCTTTGCCTGTCTTATTGCCGTGACACCTGTCCGAAAGGAACAGCAGCAGTGCAGTGAACAGGAACGCCACGCCTTCAAAGGCAATATCTCCGTCTCCCTGACGCGCCGTGAAAAAATCCTTGAAGAAATACACGGGAACCAGAATAAGCGTAGCGATAATCACCATGAACATCATACGCCTGTCGGAGTTCATATTCTTCCACGAGAATTTTCCGGTAAATATATCGCCTATCGCCTTGATGAACTCCTTTATCATCCTCCAGATCGTCTTTCGGAAAGCCACAAACACCGCCGCTAACGTGCCGAGATGAAGCACGATCGAGGTAACCAACGCGCTCTCGCCCGAGTATCCCGTAATATGCTGCACAACCGACAAATGCCCCGAGCTTGATACGGGCAAAAACTCTGTAAGTCCCTGAATGATAGCTTGAATTATAATACTTATGTATTCCATAATTATCTCCTGTATGTACCCCCGACCTCAGTCGGAGATTTCCGTCAACTGCCGTTAAAATGAAGAAAGTGAGCCGCATAAAGCGCTATATCATTCCTTGCTGCCTTACCGGTCTCAACAAGGATATCGTCCTCGTCCGAAAAGCCTAAGATCAAAGCATATCACCCCTGCTCTCCAACCACATCCGGGTGCCGTAGTCAAGGGGTGCCTGCGTACTTTCCTTTTGCGCATATGTTGCTTCCTTTGGCGAAACTCGTTTCACGGAGGACTCGGACTTCTTGCCGCTCGTTTTTTTCTTAGCCTTTTCTTCCTTTTCAATCATCCTGTACAGACGATCGATTGCGTCAGACAACGAGCCGAGCCTGTCGATAAGTCCCTCCTTAACCGCCGCCTTGCCCTCAAGCACCGATCCCACGTCAAGCACCAGTTCGTCGCGCTTCATCATCAGTTCCTTAAAGCGTTCGGGTTTCATACGGCTGTTTGAGGTAACAAACTTGGTTATGCGCTCCTGCATTTTCTCAAAATGACGCATTGTCTGGGGAACCCCCAGCATCATTCCGTTCATACGCACCGGGTGAATAGTCATAGTGGCACTCGGCACTATAAAGCTCTCCTTCGCTGAGACCGCTAACGGCACGCCTATCGAATGACCTCCGCCCAATACGATGGAAACCGTAGGCTTGCTCATCCCCGCGATAAGCTCCGCGATAGCAAGTCCCGCCTCAACGTCGCCGCCCACCGTATTAAGCACTATAAGCAGTCCCTCCACAGAAGCATCCTGCTCGATCGCAACTAAAGCGGGGATAATATGCTCATATTTCGTCGACTTGTTCTCGGGAGGGAGAATATAATGCCCCTCTATCTGCCCGATTATAGACAAGCACTGGACGTTATGAGGCGCATTGCCCGACATAACAATTCCGGTATCAATTATCTGTTGGTTTTGCTCCTCGGTAAAAGGAGCCTTCTTTTCTTCGCTCATCCTGTGACACACCTTCCTAACTGTTGGTCTTACTAGTGGATAGTATGTCACAAGGGACAAGAATTATTCGTATTAAAGCAAATCGCCGCACAAACATACATTTTAATTATACCACATCATCCTCCAAATTTCAAGACATATTTTTATACAAAGTCCTCATTTTTCCGACAAATCCTTTAATATCTTCGGATAAATCGGAAAAGCAATCATACTATGTCCAAAACAAGCATACAATACGAGTGAAAACAAGCATCAAGCCTAAAACAAGGAGGATTATCTATGAAAGAAACTACCCCTACCGCCGTACATATTGACGAAACAATATTCGACGGTCAAGCAGAACAGGGTGTAGAGCTCGATTATGTTCTACCCGACTATTATCCCGACATCTTCAAAATTCTGTCCTGCACGCTCACTCCCGGAGTTACCTCAAGCAGCGTCACTAACGACGGCAAGCTCGCCCTCGACGGCATTGTCTACATCAAGGTGCTGTATCTCACGGAAAACAGCAACGATGTCCACTGTGTAGACCAGCGGTATACCTACTCCAAAATTGTCGAGTTTAGCCGAAAAAGCGCTGCCCAAGCCGCTCCGCTGGTAATGCTGTCGATGAAATCGGATTACTGCAACTGCCGCGCCGCAAGTCCAAGAAGAATTGACGTCCGCGGAGCGGTGTCCTGTCGGATTAAAGCGACCGCCTGCACCATGCACCTGCTTCCCGCTATACCGAACACTCTTCAGGTTCGCAGACGTGAAACGCAATGCTGCGGCGAGACCCTGTTTGCCGAGAAACAGCTTGTGATACGCGAGGAGATCGAAACCGGAGCGCCCGGCATCGCCTTTATAATGCAGTGCGATTCTGTTCCCAAAATCACAGACCTCCGCGTCATCGCCGACAAAGCGGTACTCAAGGGCACAGTTACCATCAACGCCCTGTACGGCGTATTCAACCCCGAAACAAACGGCTGCAATGAAACGGAAAAGATGTCCGCCGATATCCCGGTCAGCGCAATTCTGGATATTGACGGCATCACAGATACCCACAAGACCTTCGCCGAAATCTCTGTAATGAATATGGAGCTGCTCCCCAAAACGGACAACGGGCTTATATCCTGCGAGCTTCTGGTTATGTGCAGAGTCCGTGCGCGGCTCGAGGAAAAGATCCCTATTGCCACAGATGTATATTCCACCGATTACGAAACGGAATCAACCTCAAATTCCCTCAAAATCTCCGCCAATCCCCGCACAGCGTCCCAAAATCTCACCGTGCGCACCAATCTGAATTGCGACAAGGGCGAGATCGGTTCCATATGGGACGTTTCGAGCGAGATAAAAAATCCCGTATGCCGCCCGAATGCTGATGGCGAGCTTGTGCTTACCGGTCAGCTATGCACTCACGCATACGGCAAAAATACAGACGGCGTCCCCTTTTCCATCGAGAAGCAGGAGGCCGTCGAACAGAAGATAAACGCGCCGAATATTACTCCCGATACTATCGTAGATTTCACGGTAGTCGTCGCGGATACGGGTTTTTCTATAAAATCCGATGGTACGCTGGATATTTCTTCGTCAATTAATTTTGACGCAAATCTTTACGACATCAATTCTGTAGAAGCAATAAGCGCTGTCAGCGTCTGCGAGGATAAGCCTAAGGACAAATCCGACGAATTCGCGCTTCGCATCTGCTACACCAACTCCGCTACCGACTGCTGGAGCATAGCCAAGCGTTACAACACAACCGTCAAGGCACTGATGGAGGAAAACGAAATAGACGAGAGCGCCGACTGCGACACCCCGCTCTCCGGAATGATCATCATTCCCACAATATGAAAGGAGTGAAAGAATATGGAAAATTCAATTTACAACGATATTGCCAAGCGCACAGGCGGCAACATCTACCTTGGGGTAGTAGGCCCCGTCCGCTCGGGCAAATCCACTTTCATCAGCCGTTTTATGAACAATCTGGTTATCCCGAACATCACCGACGAATACCGCAAGGAGCGCGCCAACGACGAGCTTCCGCAGTCGAGCGCCGGTAAGACAATTATGACCACCGAGCCGAAATTCGTCCCTGAAGAGGCAGTTGCCATCGAGCTCCCCGGCGGCGTAAGGATGAACGTTCGTATGATAGACTGCGTGGGTTACATAGTTCCAAGCGCGATGGGCTATATCGAAAACGAAGCGCCCCGTATGGTAATGACGCCATGGTTCGACGAGGAAGTACCGTTCAATATGGCAGCCGAAATCGGCACCCGAAAGGTTATCAACGACCATTCGACCATCGGCATTGTAGTAACCACTGACGGCAGCATCACCGATATTCCCCGCGCCGAGTACGAAGCCGCGGAAGAACGCATAATCAACGAGCTGAACGAAATCAACAAGCCGTATGTAGTACTGCTCAATTGTGAAAATCCTGACAGCGCGGAAAGCAAGGCGCTAGCAGGCTCCCTCTCCGAAAAATACGGCACCGACGTTATTCCCTTAAGCTGCATAGACCTTACCGAGGAGAAAATTCTGGAAATCTTGGGAGCTGTTCTCCTGAAATTCCCCGTAAACGAGGTAAAGATCCGTATGCCTCGCTGGATCACATCGCTTGATAAGGATCACTGGCTGAAAAAGGACGTATTCGGCTGCATCAAAGCCGCCGCAGCAAATATATACGGAATCAACGATATACGAACTGCCGCCGAGACCATCTCCAAATGTGAGTACATCAAGCGCGCCTATGCGGAGGAGCTTGATCTGGGCACCGGTTCCGGCACGATCGACATCACTCTCAACAACGAGCTATTCTATAAAATTCTCGGCGAAGCAACGGGACTTGAGCTTAACAGCGAAAACGACCTTATGCCGTGTATGATAGAGCTTGCCGCTATTAAAAAGAAGTACGAACGTGTAAAGGATGCCCTCGAGGAAGTCGAGGCGACCGGTTACGGCATAGTTCTCCCCCAAATGGACGAACTCACCCTCGAGGAGCCGGAGATCATCAAACAGGGCGGGAAATACGGCGTTCGCCTGAAAGCCTCCGCTCCCTCCATTCATATGATGTCCGCGAACATTACCACCGAGATCAATCCCATAGTAGGCAGCGAGAAGCAGTCGGAAGAGCTTATAAGCTATCTTCTTACCGATTTTGAGGAAAATCCGACCAAAATCTGGCAAAGCAACATTTTCGGAAAATCACTCTCCGATCTGGTAAACGAGGGACTTCACAACAAGCTGAACCGAATGCCCAATGACGCCCGAATGAAGCTCCAGGAAACCATTCAGCGCATTATCAACGATGGCTGCGGCGGGCTTATCTGCATTATACTGTAATACTAAGTCATAATCCTCCTTTGGAAAGCCTCAAAGAGGCGCATTCATATTTTTAAGAGCGTCATCGGTAAAAAGCCGGGGCGCTCTTTTTTTAGAGGTGACCCTCATATAATAATCCCCCGGACTATTGCCCGAGGGATTTTGTTTTTAGAGAGGTCAGTCAGTAAGAAACTTACTTAGTGCCCTGCTGCTCGTAGGACTCGACCATCTTTTT
>CAYMTG010000132.1:0-5411 GCA_964393305.1 uncultured Ruminococcus sp. | reverse complement strand
ACGGTGAATAGCTCACAATGCTTTTTATTCAGGAAATAGATTTAGTGTATACCAAAGCCGTGCGTTACGGGAACTTCGCAAATGCGCGGCGGGCGCTGAAATTTCTCCCCGTGGAGTTTGATAAATCTGACATCACGGACGAGATACTGTTCAGCAAATCCGAGATGTTTCAGTCGCCGAACGGTATGCGCGAAGGACGCAGCAAAGTAAAGATATACGGCGAAAATGCGTTTTTCGACGGCAGATTTTCGGACTTCTTCGGGAACAGGGTATTCATAAAACGTGCGGAAAACGGCTACGAGATACTCTACACCGACAAAAGGCAGCGCGGTTGGATAAAAAGCAAATTCACGCTCACAGACGGCAAAAGCGGACGGATAGTCTACAACGACAGATACAGCAATTGGGACTGCCCGTGGCTCTACTTTCTCGTCACGTTCAACTTCGTCTGCGCGGACAAGGATAGCTTTAAGCCAAAGATCTTCTTCCGCAAGGAGCCGGATTTCGTGTTCAGAGATATGAAGCCGCTGCGATACAACGGTCAGCGATAATTAGCAAATAGAAATATTAAGGAGGAATTTTTATGAAAACCATTCACACAGACAACGCCCCTGCGGCGATCGGACCTTACGTTCAGGCGAAGGTTACCGGCAGCCTTGTTTACTCATCGGGACAGATCCCGATAGACCCTGCTACCGGCAACCTCGTTTCGGGCGGGATCGAGGAGCAGACCAAGCGCGTCTGCGAGAACCTTAAGGCTGTTCTCGAAGCGGCGGGAAGCTCCCTCACCAAGGTCGTAAAGACCAACTGCTACCTCAAAGACATCGGCGATTTCGCGGCGTTCAATGCTGTTTACGCGGAGTACTTCACCGAGAAGCCCGCTCGCTCCTGCGTCGGCGGTCTCCAGATACCCAAGGGAGCGCTCGTTGAGGTTGAGGTCATCGCCGAGCTTTAATTCCCGCGCCTTGCCGGGGTATGAATCTCTCGCAAAAACGGCTTAAAAAAATCTAATCCCCGCGTTTTTCAGCGCGGGGATCTGTTTATCACAACATAGACGCTATAAGCTCCTTAAGTCTTACAACCGCCGTTTCGGGATTGAGTTTCTCGGAGAGCTTCTTGTCTCTGGAAGAAAGCTCAAACACGCCCTCGTCGAGGTTTCTCGGACTTACCACCACTCTCAGCGGAACGCCGAGCAAATCCGCGTCGGAGAACATAACGCCCGCTCTTACGTTTCTGTCGTCAAAGATAACCTCAACGCCGGCAGCCTGAAGGTCGTTGTAAAGCTTATCCGCCGCCGCTCTCACGCGCTCGTCATCGGCGCGGACTGCGCACAGATGTACCTGCCACGGCGCAATCGCCATAGGCCAGATAGGACCGTAATCGTCATGCGAGGCTTCGCACACGGAAGCCGCCAAGCGTCCGACGCCTATTCCATAGCAGCCCATGATCGGGGTCTGCTCCTTGCCGTCCTTGTCGAGATAGGTCATACCCATTGACTTGGAATACTTCGTCCCGAGTTGGAAAATATTGCCAACCTCGATACCACGCGAAATGGAGATCATCTTCTTTCCGCACTCAGGGCAGATGCCGCCGTCTGTGATCTTTGAGAAGTCGTGATACTCCGCGCCCGGAACATCCCGCTTCATATCAAGACCCGTAAAGTGATACTCCGTCTTGTTCGCGCCGCAGGAGAGGTTGTTCGCGTTCTTGAGAGAAGCGTCATAAAGAACAACATATTCGCCGTTTACCTTAAGATCAACCGGTCCGATATAGCCGGCATTCAGTCCGCACTCCTCGGTGATCACTGCGGGATGAATTTCGCAGCCGAGGAAGTTGGTGACCTTGGTCTCGTTGATATCAAGGTCGCCGCGTGTAAAGATAACAACAAAGCTGTCGTCAGTATTCTTCTGGTAAACGACCGCCTTACAGCTCTTGTTAAGCGGCATTTTGAGAAATTCGCAGATGTCCTCGATCGTATGAATATCGGGGGTATACACTTCTTTAAGCTCCTCGGAATTATCGTCGCGCAGATCCTCCACAATTGACTTCGCCGCTTCAACATTAGCGGTATAGCCGCACTCCTTGCAAATAGCAATACTGTCCTCGCCAATGGGAGTAAGCAGCATAAACTCATGGGAAACGCTGCCGCCCATCATTCCGCTGTCGGACTTTACCGAAATTACGTTCGGCGCGCCGCAGCGCTGATAAATCCTTTCATAAGCCTTATGAGCGCGCTGATAGTACTCCTCCAAGTCCTCCTGAGAGGTGTGGAAGGAATACGCGTCCTTCATCGTGAACTCGCGAACGCGGATAAGACCGCCGCGTGGACGCGCCTCGTCGCGGAACTTAGTCTGTATCTGATAGATCATAAAGGGATATTTCGTGTAGGAATTAGCGTACTCGCGCACCAACTGCACAGCCGCTTCCTCATGGGTCATACCAAGCACCATAGGCTGACGGTTTCTGTCGGTAAAGCGCACCATCTCGCTGCCAATGCTCGTGTATCTGCCAGACTCCTCCCACAGAGAAGCGGGCATAACCACGGGGAACATCACCTCTTGTCCGTCTATCGCGTCCATCTCCTCGCGGATGATCTGCTCGATCTTTCTTGTAACGCGCCTGAGGGGAGGATAGTTCGAGAAAATTCCGTTCGCCACATATTTGATATATCCTCCGCGCACCATAAGCGCGTGACTGTCGATCTGGCAGTCCGAGGGGCGCTCCTTAAAACGATCTCCAACCAATTTATCCAGCTTCATTTTTGTCACCAATCCTTAATTTGTTTTTTCACAGATTTCTTTTATATAATCGGCGCTCTCGCGAAGCTCCGAAAATTCACCGTAATCATGCCTGTACAATTCGACTACCATCGCTCCGTCAAAGCCGTTGCCGCGCAGCCGCTTAACAAGCTCCGAAAAATCAAAGCCGCCCTTTCCAAGCGGAAGACAGTCATGGTCGGCGTTCGCGTCCGACAAATGACAGTGCGCTATGCTCTCTCCCAACTCGCCGACGTAATCAAGGGGATCATCGCCGCTCCTTCGAGCTTGCTTCAAGTCCAGAACGAAGTTTGCGTAACCGCCGAGTTCCCGCTTCATCGCCTTCAGGAAATCAATATTCCCCGAAAGGCAGTACGAAACGTTCTCCTGCGCTACCGTGATCCCGTGTTCCCTGCCCATCTCCGCAAGCAGACGAAACTGCTTGAAGTAATGCTCGGGAGTACACTTAGAGCTGAGGATCGCGCCGTGAAGCACAAACACCTTTGCGCCCAGTCTGTTCATGCTTTTGAAGAAACTGCGGTACAGCGCCATCATCTCGTCGATCCTTCTGTCGTAGGTCGAGAACAGGAACACACTTTCCATCGGTGAGGAGAACGGGTGAAACGAGGTAACGTCGATCCCGTATTCTTCCTTCATTCCGAGGATTTTCGAGGTACATTCCTCTCCGCCCTCGTACACGCTGTTAGCGAAAACCTCGATATTCTTAACACCCAATCCGCACAGTTCCGCGAATGCGTCCTCGGCATGAAGCGGGTATAAAGAAGCCGTTGATACTCCGATTTTCATAGACAAATCCTTGAAACTCCGATACAAAGCGCCGACTTCCCCGACAAAGCATCGGGGTTTTACGGCTGATTTGCAAAATAGCATTACAATTTATTATATCATAAATTATCCCCCGTGTCAAGTGAATATTCTCCGAAAAAAAATCTAATACTAGAAATATCATACTCGAAAGAGAGGCAAGTATTATGGCAATCGTTTTGATACGTGCGATCATCCTCTACATTGTGATAGCTTTTTCCCTCAGACTTATGGGAAAACGTCAGTTGGGCGAGCTTCAGCCCTCGGAGCTTGTGGTCACCATTCTTATATCCAATATTGCCGCTATTCCCGTTGAGGACAGCTCCATACCTATGATTATGGGAATAGTGCCGATACTGACGCTTGTATGCGTTGACGTTATAATGTCGGCGATTATGTTAAAATTCGCGAAATTCCGAAAATTCGTAATAGGCAGTCCTCGCGTTATTATCTCGAACGGGCAAATTCTCCAGAATGAAATGAAAAAGCTCCGCTACACCGTGGACGACCTTATTGAAGCAATGCGCAGCCAGCAGATTTTCGACGTCACACAAATACAGTACGCGATCGTGGAAACGACCGGTAAAATCAGCTTTATGCTTAAAAAGGATTATCAGCAGGCCGAAAAAAAAGACGTTTCCGCAGGCGGCAGCACCTCAGATCCGCCAACAATTATTATACGTGACGGTCTGGTTGACCGCGACAAGCTAAGACACCTTAATCTCCGTGACAAGTGGCTGTCTAAGGTACTGAGTGAAAATAGCGTCACCGAGCACGGTGTATTCATTATGACAGCCGACAAGGGCGGCAGCTACACCATTATCAAGAAGGAGCAGGCTAAATGAACCGATTGATAACGTCCATAGCAATACTGGCAGCTATGAGTATTGGCAGTGCTGCTTCAGTGATGTGGGTGAATATCTTCACCGATAGAATAAACGGATATATTGAAGAGGTGGAACAAGCCTTTACCGATAATGATATTGAAAAATCCGCCCAAGCCGCAGAGGAACTGCAGAACGAATGGAACAAGTTTATCAGCTATTCGATTTTCGTGAACGATCTCGGGCATGCCGTTGAAATAACATCCTCAATAGCCGAAGTGTATTCTTTCGCTCAGGAAGGCAACGAAGAGCTTTATGCGTCCTGTGACCGTGTAGAAGCGCAGATCAGGCTCTTCAAGGAGATGCAGACTCCAACATTATGGAAAATATTGTAAAAATATAAAGAATATCTCTAAAAACTTTTCGCAAAAACTATAATTCCCGTAGGTTTAACGCCGAGCGCTTTTCGTCATTTTTAACAAAAAATTCGGTAGAAAAAAGCATTTTTTTGTCGTTAAATTGTTACAGGTCACCTTTAGAAATCTGCAAAAACGGAGCGGCATACCTGCCGCTCCGTATTTTCTATAATCTGACCGTTTCAAACAAGCTCTGCGCTATTATACGATTAGGAGGATAGCAGCGGTTTATCGTCCACCAGCTTGCTCCCGCAAGGGAGAATTCTTCTACAAGGCGCAGCTTTGTGTCAATGCTCCTCGGGTCGTCAAACCAGACAACATGGCGAACTCCGTTTTCGGTGTAATAAAAATACGGCGTCTGGGTCTTTTCGTCGAAGAAAATCTCCGCGCCTTGGGAGTTGGCAAGCTCGGTTGCCGCAGCAAAGCCGATACTCCGCGCCGCTGTACCCCTCACATATGGCAGCGTCCAATCGTAGCCATAATTCGGCATACCCATTAAGATCTTCCCCGAGGGTATCTCAGTTACCGCATAATTAAGCACCTTACGCACTTCCTCAATCGGCTGCACAGACATTGGCATTGAGTAAGTA
>CAYMTG010000131.1:0-5495 GCA_964393305.1 uncultured Ruminococcus sp. | reverse complement strand
CCGCGCCTTGCCACGTTAAATGACGGGGCAAGCACCTTATTGAACAATGCCAATTGTTTTCCTAGGTTTATAAAAATAATTATACCACTTAATGCGTTATCTTGTCAAGTACCCTAAAGATAATTCACACACCGCGCATAAAAAAAAAAAAAAAACGGGGAAAATTTTTGTTTACTATGCACAAAAAAATAATTGTAACGTTTACATCAACCGGTTTTTCGCCCGCCGCGACCCGTTCAAGGAAACGGTATCAATACTTGACAAATCTCGGAGATTGTGATACAATGATAATTCAGACAAGACGTCCCCGCCTCCAAGGCGGGGTGAGTTTTATATTAGTATATTACATTAATATGTTAGTTGGAGGTTATTATAAGATGAAGAACGATTTTACAAGCGGCGCGATCTTGCCGAAGCTGCTGAAATTTATGCTGCCCGTGCTGTTCGCTATGTTTTTGCAGGCGATGTACGGCGCGGTGGATCTGCTTGTCGTGGGGCAGTTCGGCGAGAACGCGGACGTTTCGGGGGTTTCCACGGGATCGCAGATCATTCTCACGCTCACCAATCTTATCGTGAGCTTCGCTATGGGGATCACCGTCGCGGTCGGTCAGAAAATCGGGCAGAAGCGCCCCGAGGAAGCCGCGCAGACCATAGGCACGGGACTTCTGATTTTCGCCGCGATCGGCGTTTTATTCACGATCATCGGCGTGGCGGCGGCAGCGCCGATGGCGAAGCTTATGAACGCGCCCGAGGAAGCGTTTGAAATCACCGTAAGCTACATACGTATCTGCGGCGGCGGATTTATCGTCATCACGGCGTACAATCTTCTGGGCAGCATTTTCCGGGGACTGGGCGACTCAAAAACCCCGCTTATAGCCGTGGGTATCGCCTGCGCTTTCAATATTATAGGAGACTTGGTCTTCGTGGCGGGATTTGGCATGGGCGCTTCCGGCGCGGCGCTGGCAACGGTCATAGCGCAGTTTATCAGCGTTATCATCTCGCTTATCATCATTCGCAGAGTTAAGCTGCCGTTTCAATTCAGCCGAAAGGATATCCGGTTCAACCCGTCCTTCGCGGGGAAAATCGTCACGATCGGCGCGCCCATCGCTTTGCAGGACTTTCTTGTGGGGGTATCGTTCCTCGTCCTTCTGGCTATTGTAAATGAGTTGGGACTTACTCAATCGGCGGGAGTGGGCGTAGCCGAGAAGGTTTGCGCCTTTATAATGCTTGTGCCGAGCGCGTTTATGCAGTCGATGTCCTCGTTTGTCGCGCAGAATCTCGGCGCGGGCAAGCCCGAACGCACGGTGAAGGCGCTGAGGGACGGGATCGCCGTCTCGCTGCTGTTCGGCGCGGCGATGTTCGCGCTGACCTTCTTCAAGGGAGACCTGCTGGCGGGTATCTTCTCGAACGACGCGGCGGCAGTCTCGAACGCATGGAGCTATCTCAAGGCATACGCTATCGACTGCCTGCTCACCTGCTTTCTGTTCTGCTTTATCGGCTACTACAACGGACTTCAGAAAACGACGTTCGTAATGCTTCAGGGAATATGCGGGGCGTTCTGCGTGAGAATACCCGTGGCGCTGCTGATGCAGCGGTTCGGGAACGGCTCGCTGTTTCTGATAGGTCTGTCCACGCCCTGTTCCACGGTTGTCCAGATAGCGATGTGCTTTGTCGCGTTCTTCATCTTCAAGAAAAAGAGCCGAAAAATTACCGAGGGGAGCCTCTAAACTAATCGCCGTTACTCCACGCCCTTGAGCGACTCGACCATATCAAGACGGCGTATTCTTTTTGAGAACATAAAGCTCACCAACACCGAAACAACGAGTACAAAGATCCCCGCGATAATAAAATCATAAAACGGCAGCTTTAAGCTGTAATCAAAATTCTCGCCGTTACTGTTCTGCATAGCGTTGAGGGAAACGTTCCCGAGCGGCATTCCGAGGATTATGCCGATTACGGACAGCCATAAGTTCTGCGCGCTGAGCAATCCCCTTATCCGCGAGGACTGCATTCCCATCACCTTCAGCGTCGCGAACTCCCTGACCCTCTCGCCGAACGACATAACTCCCGAATTATAAAGCACCACTATTAACATAACCGCAGAAAATACAATCATCATTACAACGAGAACATTTACCGCTTCCATACTCGCGGCGTATGCGTCCTCAAGCTCGGATTTGCTGTGAACGGCTGTTACAAAGCTCTTCCTCTCCGTTTCCTCGTTGATTTGATTTGTCATTAACAGTGACGGCGCGTATTCCTCGCCCACGGCTTCAAAATCCTCCCTGAGAAAGGCGATACCCTG
The DNA here is from genome assembly GCA_964393305.1 of uncultured Ruminococcus sp. Lineage (GTDB taxonomy): Bacteria > Bacillota > Clostridia > Oscillospirales > Ruminococcaceae > CAG-115. Next base: position 3,190 of record CAYMTG010000131.1, on the reverse strand, counting down.
CGTTTCGGAGCTGCGGTAAATCAAGCCGACAGTCGCTTCATGCCATTTGTTCTCGCTGTAAATATGCCAATAGATCTTATCGCCGACGGTTACTCCAAGGCTCTCAGCGAACTTTCTGCTTATGCCGGCGCTCCCCGAAACGAGATGAGTGATCTCATTATCGAGATCGAGGATATTGTACAGTCCCTTGTCCTCGATTACCGTGACCGAACCTTTTTCCTTTTCCGAGGATACCGCGTTTGGAGTTCCGGACACCTCAATCGAGGATATCATAACCGTTTCGCCGTCAAGCTCCTCCGCCAGAGCGTCAACGTCCTTTAGAGCAGCATCGGAAGACAATGTGATCTGATAATCAGCGGGAGCTGTTTTGTTGAAATTCATCTCAATCATCTGATTCACCATCTCGGCGCAGCCTGCTCCGTAGACCATAAACAGCATACCCACAGCAGTTCCCAGAACGCACATAAAGGACCTCAGCTTTGCTCTTGAAATATCTCTGAGATTATATTGGCTGTTAAACGAGAGCTTTTTCCAGAACGGAAGCCGCTCAAAAACGCACCGTTTTCCCTGTTTCGGAGGAGCGGGACGCAGCGCCTCGGCAGGCTTCACCTTCAGCAGCTTACGGCTGCTTAAATACGCCGCTAGAACGCACACCAGAACAATCACCGCCGACATTAAAACATACATAGGATGAAATACCGAGTGCAGTCCCGGCACGATATACCACCCCGCAAATATATTCATCATTATCGGGCAAAGCCATATCGTGCCTACCGCCGTTCCCGCCGCCGCTCCGATAACGGAGACGATAAGGCTGAAGCTTATGTAGTGGAAAATCACCTTGTATTTCTTCATCCCGAGAGCGTTCAGCGTACCTATCTGCGTTCGCTGTTTTTCGACCATACGCTTCATCGAGATTGCGATAACAAGCACGGCTATCCCCACGAACACCACTACGAAAACGTACGAAAACGACTTGTGCTGCTCCAGCTCGCCGTCCAGTCTCGCAAGTCCGGGAATGGAGTCCTTATCCACCATCGCGGCATAGTCGTCGTCAAGCGCTTGGGCGATCTCCTTTTCGTGAGCAAGTCCGCCGCCGTCCTTGGTGCGTATTACAAGCTGGGTATAGGGGAATATTTTTTCGAGCTTTTCATCGTCGATTTTATTCGCGATCTCAAGCAGCATATCCCGCGTGATATCCTCAACGCCCATTCCGTTTGCTTCGAGACGTTCTAACGTACCGTTCAGCACGTCGGTGTTTTCGGCGATGGACTTTGCGGTAATTTTTCCCGTTTCGATCAGATGATTTACATAATCACGAAAAGGAAACGCGTCGTAGGACATAAACACAATGGCTATATTTTCGAGATACATATCCGCGTCGTTCTCCGCCTGACGGTATTCGTATTCCGCGCTTTCAATCAGACCCTTTACCTTTTTCGTAAGCCGAATGCCGTTATATTCAATCGTGAAGTCGTCTCCTATTTCAACGTCTCTGCGCTCCGCAAAGGCATTTGCCAGCCATATGCCGTCTGTATCGGAAGGTGAGAACGGCTCTCCCGAAATCAGATACGGCATATTTACAATGTTTTCCCTCTCAAGAAAAATATCCGCCTGCACCCCGTCAAACTCGGGAACGGTACCGCGCACGAACATACGAAGCTGCGACTTTTCCACAAAATCAAGCTTTCGCACAGCCTCGAGATTTTCCTCGGAAAACCCTTCGCTGTATACCCATACGTCGGACAGGGCGCAGTCGTTGTGGAACACCTCTCTTGCCGCGTTCTGCAACAGCACATTACCCTCAAACGTCACAAACAGTGCTATAGCGAGGAACGCTAATATCAGCACGGAGAAAAACTGACCGAAATTTGACTTGAATTCCCGCAGCATTTTTCTTTTAAGCATTACCAGTCAACCTCCTCAACCAAGAGAGGCTTGTCGTTTACGGTTATCTCCCCGACCTTCCCGTTTTTCATTCGTATGACCTTATCGGCGCATTTGGCTATATCGCTGTTGTGTGTAACGAGAATAACCGTTTTCCCATCGTTTCTGCACAGCCTTTGCAGCAGCTCCAATACCATTACTCCCGTCTGCGAGTCAAGAGCGCCCGTAGGCTCGTCGCCCAGAAGGATTTTGGGATTTTTCGCCAACGCTCTCGCGATAGACACTCTCTGCTGCTCGCCGCCCGACATCTGTGACGGGAACTTGTCGCGGCAATGGGACAGTCCGACCAGCTCCAGCAGCTCGTCCGCGTCTCTCGCGCCGCTTACAATGCTTTTGGTAAGAGCGATGTTCTCATACGCGGTAAGGCTCGGGAGCAGGTTATAAAACTGGAAGACAAATCCCACCACGTCGGCGCGGTATTCGCCGAGCTGTCTGTCGTTCATGCCGGAAATATCCCTTCCCGCGACCACTACGCTGCCCTCTGTAGGTGTATCCATACCGCCCAGCATATTAAGTATGGTGGATTTTCCCGCTCCCGATTGTCCCAATATAACAACGAATTCTCCCTCGTCTATCGTAAAGCTCACGTGATCCACGGCGATCTGCTTTCCCTCTTCCGTGCCGTAGGTCTTAACAACATCTTTCAGTTCAACCAGCATAATGCTCTCCCCCTCTTATGGCGCAACTGCCGTACAATCTCTGTGCGGTGCTGCCATAATTCATCACTCAACCGTAGTTAGTCGTCACTAACCCGAAAATTATTATAGCACAATTGCTGCGGTTTTGTCAAGAGAAACGGTTTTGATAAAGGCATAAATTCGGTTATTTTGAGTACTTTTTGCTAATTTAAGGGATAAAATATCGCCTTTTTTGTGGAAAATGCGATATTAAACGCTAATGGCGATCTCTATATCGTTTTGATCGCCGCCTGCGCCCCGCGCATAGGGACAGGCAAGCTGAACAAGAGATTGTAAGAAATCCCCATAACTTATTTGATAAAAAAATTTGGAAAACTTATTGACAAGTCGGGAAGATTATGGTATAATGCATTTGCGACACAATTTAATATTCTTTCAGGTGGAATGGCACTTTGCCTATAGGTAAAAGTGCATGCTCTTTTCGTGCCATTTTTCTGAAGGAACGAATTGTGTCGCAGCAATCGGAGCTTTGCATTTTTCAGTGCGCAGCTTCGGCTGCGCACTTTTTATTTTACGGGAAAAGCGAAAAATCGCTTGCCCGAATT
>CAYMTG010000130.1:0-5592 GCA_964393305.1 uncultured Ruminococcus sp. | reverse complement strand
CAAGCAAGCATATCGAGACTATCTTTGATGGGGTTCAATAAGCGGCTTTGCCCCGCCACTTAACGTGGCAAAGGGCAGCGTTAGCCGCTCAAAATGGAACCCGCTGACTTAGAGCCGGAGCGTCCGGTACGACCGGAGCGTCCGGTACGAGCGGAGCGTCCGGTGCGAGCGGGGGACATCTTTGCCTAAGTTATACCATTTTGCAATCAGACAGTAGACAAAGTCTACTGCTTGATACCGCCGTGCAAAGCACGGCGGTGGCGGCAAAGCCGCCGAAAAAGCCGTCAATACTAATTTTGTCAAAGCCGAAGGCTTTGACTGCCGCGTGAAACGCGGCTCTTTCTGTAGACAGAATGTCTACAGAAAGATTATGAATTAGTATTATAACCCTTTGATCTTATCCCAATACTCCTTTGCCGCCATCTCGAACTTGTTGTCGCCGTATTGATAATACACCTTATCCTTGAGATTGTCCGGGAGATACTGCTGCTTTACGTAATGATTGGGGAAATCATGCGGGTAGAGATAGTGCTGCCCCCTGATCTCGGCATCCTCTCCGTCGCAATGAACATTTTGCAGATGACGCGGGAAATCGCCGATTACTCCGTTCTGCACGTCGGCAAGCGCCGCGTTTATCGCGTTATAGCCGCTGTTTGATTTCGGAGAAGTCGCAAGAAGTACCACCGCGTCTCCCAAAGGAATACGCGCCTCGGGAAGTCCAAGCTGCATGGCGCTGTCCACGCACGCTTTAACTATGGGAATAACCTGCGGATAAGCAAGACCTATATCTTCGCAAGCGATTACCAGAAGCCGCCTTGACAGCGAAATGATGTCCCCCGCTTCTATCAGCCGCGCCGCGTAATGCAGCGCGGCATTTTCGTCTGAACCGCGTATCGATTTCTGGAGCGCGGATAGCAAATCATAGTGCTGGTCGCCGTCTCGGTCGTAGCGCATATTGCTTCGCTGGGTAAGCTCGGCGGCAAGCGCTAAGTCTACCCTGCCCTTCTTTGCCGACAAAGCGCAAAGCTCGACGGTGTTCAGGCACTTGCGGACATCTCCGCCGACACCCTGACAAATGTACTTGATCGCGTCATCATCAACAGAGTATTCGGTACCCATATCCTTGGAAATTTCCGCAAAGCCGCGTCTTGCGGCTTTTTCCATTTCTTCCGGAGCAACCGGCTTAAACTCAAAGACAGTGCTTCTGGAGAGAATGGCGTTATACACGTAAAAATACGGGTTTTCGGTAGTAGACGCTATCAGGGTAATACTTCCGTCTTCAATATACTCAAGGAGACTTTGCTGCTGCTTCTTGTTAAGGTACTGGATCTCATCAAGATAGAGCAGAATACCGCTGCACCCTAGAAAAGTGTCCAGCTCAGCTACTATATTCTTGATATCTTCGGTTTTAGCGCTGGTGCCGTTGAGCTTGTGAAGACGCATATTCGCCGACTCGGCTATGATCCGAGCCACGGTGGTCTTCCCCACTCCCGACGGTCCATAGAATATCATATTCGGGATCGTACCCGACTCGATAATCCGGCGAAGCGGCTTGTCCTCGCCCAGTAAATGCGGTTGTCCCACCACGTCGGATAACGCGGCGGGACGAATTTTATCTGCTAGTGGCATATTAAAATCCTTTGTGTTCGCGCAAAAGAGACTTGATCTTCTCATGCGGGTCGATAACTGTGCTGATAGAGGTGTTGTGGTTAATGCTTGCTATAAAGTAAGCAAGGTACTTCGATACGTCAACCTCCTTGTACCATGGGCGCTGCAGCAGCTCGGGAGTACGGTATGTAAGATTGGTGCTGAATACGGCGTCAATCATACCCTGCTCGTAAGCTTTATCAAACGACTCAAGACCGTTAGTGAACAGACCGTATGTGGCATAGGCAAAAAACTGCTTGGCATTACGCTTCTTAAGCTCAATTGCAATATCCAGCATACTCTCACCGCTGGATATGAGGTCGTCTGCTACAAATACCGTCTTGCCTGCAACGTCTGTTCCCAGATACTCGTGCGCAACGATGGGGTTTCTGCCGTTTACAATCATTGAATAATCACGACGCTTGTAGAACATACCCATTTCGACCTCAAGAACAGAAGCGTAGAACATATTCCTGTTGAGCGCTCCCTCATCGGGGCTGATAACCATGAACCTGTCCTTGTCGATAACAAGCTCAGGGAAACTCTTGAACATCGCCTTAAGAACCTGATAAGACGGCATTACATTATCAAAACCCATAAGCGGGATCGCGTTGCATACACGCGGATCATGCGCGTCGACGGTGATAAGGTTCTTAACGCCCATCGCCTGAAGCTCCTGAAGCATAAACGCGCAGTCAAGACTTTCACGATAGGAACGACGATGCTGACGCCCTCCGTACAGAAGCGGCATAATCACGTTGATCCTGTACGGCTTGCCGCTTGCCGCCTGAATGATACGCTTTAAATCGGCGTAGTGATCATCGGGCGACATATAATTTTCCTTGTCAAACAGTTTATACTTGCAATTGTAATTTCCCACATCCACAAGAATGAAAAGATCTTTACCGCGAACGGTATTCTTGATTATACCCTTAGCGTCTCCCGAAGAAAATCTGGGGCATTCCGCCTCGACCATATACTCATGCTCGGGTCTGCCGTTCCTGTCCGCCCAGCGCGTGAGGTAGCTGTTGATACGGGAAGCCAGTTCCTCTGTACCCTTCATAGCGATGATACCGATAGGCGCTACCTCGTTGTATTCTCTGTACAGTACCTCGGTGTTTTTTACTGTCGTCATTTTCTGTTCCTTTCTATGTCCTTAGAGCCTGTTCAGGACCTTAAGAATTATTTCTTCTTCAATTCGGCAAACGCGGCGTAGTGTCTTATATCAAATTCCTCGGGAGCGATCTTCCTGAGAAGCCGCATGTGCTCGACCTCCCACGCCGCCGTCTCGCTTTCGGAAAGCGACGCGCCAACACCCCTGCACGCCTTCATTCGCCCATTCCAGCTTTCGCGCGTAAAGTGAATTGGCAGAGGGTATTCCTCGCTGAACGCAAGTTCAAAATCCCTGAAATAACACTCTGGGATCTCGATCGGGTGTATGGTCTCCCCTCTTCCGCTCCATTTCGGGTTGTACCTCAGGACAAGCTCTTCACTCGCGCCCGCGATCTTATCTTCGAATGGCAGCCACGCCATATACAGGATAAGCAGCCGTCCGCCGGACTTCAGCATTTGGCGGATCTTCGGCATTAAAATCTCGTGATTGAAATACCAAAAGCACTGACACGCAGTGATAACATCGAACGTTCCGTCCGGGAAACTCAGTTCCTCGGCTGACAGCGCGTAATAATCAATGTCCATTCCCTCAGAAAGCCGTCTTGCCTGCGTTATTTGATTTTTGGAGACGTCCACGCCCGTCCACCTCGCGCCGAACCGCCGCATATTTCTCGGAAGAACTCCCGTTCCCGTACCGATATCCAGCACGCGCTGACCGTCGACGCACAGTCCGCGCGCCGCGATCCTCTCATAGAACTCGTTCGGGTAAATATCCCGGAATTTCGCGTAATCCTCGGAGGTTCTGCCCCAATCAAAGGGCTTGCCGCCGTCTATTTTGGGATCAGCAACATTCATTCTCCCGACCCTCCCGGATTATATCCCGCGCTTCCATCAAGCAAAAGCCGAGAAAATTCGTGCCGTTCCAGAGCGTCGGATTTTCGCATTTACCGTCGTCCGCCCCCATACCGATCCCCCAGATCTTGTCGTAAGGGCTCGCTTCAACGAGTACGCGCATATTAGTACCGAGCAGAAACTCTCTCAGCTCGGCGTTTTGCGAAAACTTAGCGACGTTTCCGCGAATCACAATCTCGCAGCAATGCTCGTCCCAAACCTTCTGGTCGAAATGTGTAATCTTCCGTCCAAGCTCCTTGAACTGCTTCGGGTGATCCGCCGCCATGATCTCCTCACGGATCTTCTCGTCGCCAAACAGCACCGTCTTCTGCGCCATCATATATTGCTCGGCGGTGTGATACGCCACGCCGTCAACGACAAGGCTGCAATCCCACCACTGGCTGAGACAGGTCTTAGTTACCGACTCGTCCGAAGTCTTGCCATGACCCCAAAAGAAAATATATTTCAGGCGCTCGCCCCGGCGGAATTTGTCCTCTATGATCTCTCTTGTATATTTCATCATTCGTAAAGCGGGTATTTCTCTGTAAGCTCGGTCACCATCGAGCGAACCTTATCCGCGCTGTTATCGAAGTCCTTGGCTGTGAGGTAAATGCACTCGCCGATTATCTTCATATCGTCCTCTTTAAGACCGCGTGTGGTTACCGCCGGAGTACCGATGCGGACGCCGCTGGTGTACGCGGGCTTCTGCGGATCGTTGGGGATCGCGTTCTTGTTTACGGTAATGTAAACCTGATCGAGCTTTGTCTCCAGTTCCTTGCCCGTGATGTTGAACGGACGTAGGTCAACCAGCATCAGGTGGTTATCCGTGCCGCCCGAAACGAGGTTGAAACCCTTCTCAAGGAGAGTATCCGCGAGAACCTTGGCGTTCTTGACGATCTGCTCCCCGTAAGCTTTGAACTCCGGCTTAAGTGCCTCTCCGAAGCAGACAGCCTTAGCCGCGATAACGTGCATAAGAGGACCGCCCTGTGTTCCGGGGAAGATCGCGGAGTTGATCTTCTTCGCAAGATACTCGTTGTTGGTGAGGATAAGACCGCCGCGTGGACCGCGAAGCGTCTTGTGGGTGGTGGTCGTCACAATATCGGCATAAGGCACGGGACTCATATGCTGACCCGCAGCCACCAGACCGGCGATATGCGCCATATCCACCATAAGATATGCGCCGACCGCTCTTGCGATAGATGACAGCTTTACGAAGTCGATAGCTCTCGGATAAGCGGACGCTCCGGCTACGATGAGCTTAGGCTTGCACTTGTTCGCCTGCTTGTAAAGCTCCTCGTAATCGATATACCCCTCGTCGTTCGTACCGTAGGGAACAAAGTTAAAGTACTTACCGGATATATTTACCGGAGAACCGTGCGTAAGGTGTCCGCCGTGCGCGAGACTCATACCCATAACGGTATCGCCCGGCTGAAGCAGAGCCACGTAAACGGCTGTGTTCGCCTGTGCGCCGGAATGAGCCTGAACGTTCGCGTACTTAGCGCCGAAGAGCTGCTTTGCGCGCTCGATGGCGATGTTTTCAACAATATCAACGTCCTCGCAGCCGCCGTAATATCTCTTTCCGGGATAGCCCTCCGCATACTTGTTAGTGAGGACGCTGCCCATAGCCGCCATTACTGCGGGAGAAACAATGTTCTCGCTCGCGATAAGCTCGAGGTTGCGCTTCTGACGGGCAAGCTCCAGTCCCATAGCGTCCGCGACTTCCTTGTCGTAACCCCCCAGAAATCCGATAGTATCCACCAAATCGTTGTACATAAATAACTCCTTCCCTTTGGAAACAAATGTATTTTACATAGTTTCGTTTCCGACATAATTACAGATATATTATACCATATCCTGCGACCTTTTTCAACAGTTTTTTGAAAATTAATTACAGGTCACCTCTAAAAACCTTGTTTGAGAGAAAATCGCCATAGCACACCG
>CAYMTG010000129.1:0-5618 GCA_964393305.1 uncultured Ruminococcus sp. | reverse complement strand
CCGTAGTATATGTCCTTCCCGAGCGGAAAAATCCCCCGAAAATTACAACCCTGATCAGCTTATCGCAAAGACACTCAGTTCCGCTTCCCCGAACGCCCGTTCCGCATCAGCCAGCGCCGCGCCTTTAAGTGTCTCGTCGGTCATTACCGCAAGCTCCGCGCCGTTTACCGCCGACTTGACGTTTTCGGCGAAGGTCTTGGCGTCGGAATATACCTCCGAAACGTCCGCAACCGCAGAGTATCTCACAATAATCGCCACGTTTTTGAGCTTATCCCTATCATTCGCAAGCTCGGTATCGAGAGCGGTCTTGCTCTCCTTAAGCAGATCCTTGCCCGACATCTCCACCCAAAGCTTCGCGCCGTTCTTGGCGGCTCCCGCCTTTGCCTTGTCTATCACGCTCCAGAGCGCCTCGCAGCGTTTTTCCTTATCGGAAAGCGGGAGCTGAGAGAGATAACTGTAATCCACTTTGTGCAGCGCGGGGAATTTTGTGTCAGCGCAGATAATATGCTCAAATCCGGCTGCGGAAAGCTCCTCGGTGATTTCCTGAATATAGGTTCCGGAGACCTCCTCGAACGGCGACAGCCACGGCTTTCCTCCCGCGTCCGCCGCGTCGTCCAGCCACATCCCGCCGCCCGGGAAGGCATACGTCCCGAATAATCCCGGCGCTGTCGAGTCTTTAAGCGTGCTTATCCTAGCGGCGGGGGTAAGTCCCGCATTATTGATAATATCGCAGATCTGCTGCGCGGATAACGTACCGGCATTGATCGCGTCCCAATTCTTAATGCGCGCTATCTCGCTTTTGTAGTGGAGAACGCCTGTGTCGTCCTTCAAAATCGCCGCCGCGCAGTTGTACCCGGCTTCCTTTGCCACGGCAAGCGCGGAATTCAGCGCCTCGGTGGAGGCGGTCGCGGTTATTGGGAGAACATACATACGGATAGCATCCACAGTCGGCTCCGGCTCGGAGGTATCGTCGCTGCTGCTTACGGGAGCGTCCGACGAGGAAGTCCCGCTGTCCGTACTCTCCGCGCTTGAAGGTGCGCTGTCAACCGGGTCGCTTGTATTGACGCCGTTTTTCTTCTCGCTAAGATATTTCACGATCGGCTTACCCACTCCATAACCCACGACGGCAAGCACACACGCCAGGACAATGGTGACAATAAGAGATACGGTACGTTTGGTTTTGTTCTTACGCTTGTTGTAGATGTTGATTTTGCTTTTTTTGATTTTGATGTTGGTCTTTTTCATTGCGGTACTTCACTCCTCACTTCTTAATATAGGCTCCCCTTTGGAGCGGGAAAAGCCGTTGACCCGGTATTCCTCAAACGAATGCTTTGGAGCCTTCTTTTAGAAATCCGCCGTATACCCCACCAGTACGTTAAACGCCAGCGATACTATGCCTATGTAAATAAGCATTATGGGGTAGCCCTTGAACATACGCGGGATCTTGTCGGAATCCAGCCTGTCGTGCGCGATATTCAGCATAAAGCACGCCAGAAAGAAGCCGATACCCGTGCCGAAGCCGTAGCCGATATAGCTCGGCAGGTCGCTTCCGTAGCTTGAGTTAAGGAACAGCGCGCCGATGACCGCGCAGTTGAAGATCGCCAAGTGCGCGTACTTCTTCACCCGCTTGAAGGTGTTGTGGAAGAACTTCCACAAAAACAGCAGTCCGGCAATATACAGCAGTCCGATCACGCCAAGATAAATCAGCGGCATAAACAGATAGCCGTACTTCAGCGGCATTACCAATTTATCCATAAAATACGACACTATGCTCGCCGCCGTGGTCATCGCCGTGATACCGAACGTAAACCCCACCACGTGCGAGTCGTTCCGCGACGCGTATATCGCGACGTTCGCGCCAAACGCACGGTCAAAGATCGCGTTCTGCGAAAACACCGATACCATGGCGAGACTTACTATTCTCGCAAAAACCTCGAACATTTATTCACCCGCTTGCTGTAAAATTATCTGCCGTTCCGCTCGTCCCGAGTATCCGAGGAGCGGTGACGATAGACTATGGCGCGGCATAACGCGGCCATTATTCCCACCAGAACAAACCCGAAAAACGGCGATTTCGCCGCCGGAACGATCGGGTTCACCAGCCGCTGCCCGAACAATGTACCGTACGCCAGCACTTCCCTCAGAAATCCCACGATAAACGCCACCATAGCGTACCCCGCCACATATATCAGCGAATCCAACGCCATCTCGCCATATGGCTTTAAGTAGAAACGCATTTCCGTTTTCGCGAGAAGCAGCGAGTTTACTACTAACAGCCCAATATACAACTGCACGTTGTCCGTGGTCTGCGGGAAAAGCTTTTGGAGAAGGATCATAGTCGGGATATACATGATCCCCGCCACCACCGCGTACAGGAAAATTCGTATGGTATACGCGATTTTTCTGGAGAATACCCGGCAGATCAGTATGCTTGTATATGAAATGAGAAAAAAGCTTATCACGAGCACCAGAGCGCGCTCCGCCGAGGTAGCCGCAACGATGATCGGAGCCGTGACAAGTCCGCTCATCAACACGATATTCTGTTTAAACAACCCGTCAAGGCTGACGGAGCTTCTCTGTCTTTTCATCATCTTCTATCCTCGGAATTACTGCCGCTTCTGTGGCGGCGCTTTATCTCGCTGTCTATCACGGGCATATTATAACGATACTTGTCGGGAATGACGATCTCCTGCGTATCGGTGAGCTTTGGAGCGCCGGCTTTTTCCCTGCCGCCCCTGCGTTTTCCCCTCTCGATCTGGATCTTGTTCTTCTCAAAGGAATTGAGGTACGTGTTCTTCCAGTAGGCGAGATTTTCCACTATTCTGTCGAACGCGCTTGTGATCGCCCCCGTTACCAGCAGAGCGAACAAAAAGCTGCCCTCCGTCTGACCGAATATCCGAAACATAACCGTAGTATACCCCAAAACCAAGCCGTATATCGCACAGGAGAGAGGACGCTCCGGCTTGCGGTAAGGCTCCGCCGCCAGAAATACCACTCCGAACAGGAAGTATCCCGAGCATAGCTCGTAAAGAACGGACTCCCAGCCGCTTACATCCGCTCGCGGAAAGAAAAACGCCAGCACTCCCGTCACGATGACGCAGGACAGCACCGTGCAGGCGCTGTTGGAGCGGCGGATCATCATACACACCCCGCACACGGCGATCACCAGAATATACGCCGCGCCGATCGTCGCGGGAACCAGTCCCATCAGAATATCGGAAACAGACGCTGTAGGCGTTATGCCGAGCTTGAGCGAATATTCCACCGAACGTGCGGGAAGCTCGTCCATAGTGCCGAAAACCGGCGGGTGTGTGCCGTATTTAGGGAAATACAGCATCTGTGCGGGATAGCAGATCATCAAGAACGCCGTTGAGATCGCGGGCGGGCAGAATACGATATTGTCCGAGTCCCCGAAAATATGCTTGCCCACCACAATGCAGATGACAGCCGACAAGATAACCGCCCAATACGAAATGGACGCCGGCATCATCATAGCAGCCGCCAGTCCCCAGAACGGAACCTCCGCCGCCTTGATGTCGTATGGGATCTTGCGGATCCTGCAGCATAAAGCGTCCGCCAGCATACAAAGTCCCACGCTCAGCGCGCAGACCACCAGCACGCGGACTCCCTGCAAACAGGTCGAGATCACGACAAGCGTCGCCATCAGCACCAGACGCTCAGTATATACCTTACGCGGTTCACGCGCAGAATTAACAGTCATAAAAGTCCTTCCCCGGGGCAAACAGTCCCTATAAAAAAGTCATACATATATATTTTATAATAAAATCCCGATTAAGTCAATAAGGTAAAGCAATTTTTCAGATATTTTTTTAAATTGCGGTGAAAACCTCCAAACGAATAAAAATTCAACTGCCGATATTTGTGTATTTTTCTTCGGGGCGGGTCTTGAAAATCAGAAAAAATTGTTGTATAATAGGTTTAATAATATTTAAAAGAAAAGAAAGGAAGAAATTATGCTCAACTGTAACTTTAATGAGAAATTTGTGAAAGAGGGACTTACATTCGACGATGTACTGCTTATCCCCGCAAAAAGCGATGTTACGCCGAACATGATTAACACCACCACTTGGCTTACAAAGACGATCGCGCTGAACACCCCGATTATGACCGCAGCGATGGACACGGTTACCGAGTCCAAAATGGCTATCGCTATCGCCCGTGAGGGCGGTATCGGCATTATCCACAAGAATATGTCTATTGAGACGCAGGTTGACGAGGTGGATAAGGTAAAGCGCTCCGAGAATGGCGTTATTGTAAACCCCTTCTTCCTCTCACCCGACGACACCGTCGGAAATGCCGACGGTCTTATGGGCAAGTATAAAATAAGCGGCGTGCCGATTGTAGAGAACGGAAAGCTCGTCGGCATCTTCACCAACCGCGACCTCCGCTTTATCTCCGACCCGAACCAGAGAATAGGCGACGTTATGACTAAGGAGAACCTCATCACCGCGCCCGTAGGCACTACCCTTGACCAGGCGCAGGAAATTCTCAGAAAGCACAAGATCGAAAAGCTCCCGCTCGTAGACGAGAACGGCTACCTTAAGGGTCTTATAACCATCAAGGATATCGAGAAGTCGGTACAGTACCCCAACACCGCCCGCGACAAGAGCGGCCGTCTGCTGTGCGGCGCGGCTATCGGCATCACCCCGGACGTGCTGGACAGAGCGGGCGCGCTCATCAAGGCGCAGGTCGACGTGCTTGTTCTCGACTCGGCGCACGGTCACTCCAAGAATATTATGGTGACGCTCGACAAGGTTAAGAACGCATTCCCCGACACTCCCGTTATCGCGGGAAACGTTGCGACTGCCGCTGCCGCCGAGGATCTTATCAAGGCGGGTGCCGACGCCGTTAAGGTGGGAATAGGTCCCGGCTCGATCTGCACTACTCGCGTTGTAGCGGGTATCGGCGTGCCGCAGATCACGGCGATTTACGACTGCGCGTGTGCGGCGGCGAAGTACGGCGTTCCGGTTATCGCGGACGGCGGCATCAAGTACTCGGGCGATATAGTAAAGGCGCTCGCGGCAGGCGCGAACGTTGTAATGCTCGGCTCGCTGCTCGCAGGCTGCGAGGAAGCGCCCGGCGACGTTGAGATCTATCAGGGACGCTCGTTCAAGGTATATCGCGGAATGGGTTCGCTCGCGGCGATGAAGCAGGGTTCCGCTGACAGATACTTCCAGGACAAGACCAAGAAGCTGGTTCCCGAGGGAGTAGAAGGACGTGTGCCGTACAAGGGATCGGTAGCGGACACGATTTTCCAGCTTATAGGCGGTATCCGAAGCGGTATGGGATATTGCGGCTGCCAAACGATCCCCGATTTGCAGGAGCGTGCGGAGTTTGTGAGAATCACCGGCGCGGGTCTGAAGGAATCCCACCCGCATGATATTTATATTACAAAGGAAGCGCCCAACTATTCGGCGTCAATATGATACTATCGCCCCGGACAAGCGTTCGGGGCGTTTTTTTCGTTTTTTCGTCATATTTCTTAAATCTAAAATCATTATGTTAGCATTTTTCTAAAAAATCACGAATTACTTTGTCCCAAAGTTTACAAAAAGTTTAAGTTATGATGATAAAATAATAGATGGTGAGTTATCTCT
>CAYMTG010000128.1:1365-5620 GCA_964393305.1 uncultured Ruminococcus sp. | reverse complement strand
GAAGAAAGAAATCCCTTGACAAATCGCGGAAATTGTGCTTTAATAGAATAGAATAAAGGTCGCCTCTAAGAAACCTTGTTTGAGATAAAATCGCCATAGCACACCGTCTGCTGCGTCAAACCTCCTCGCAAGGCATCAAGCCTTGCTTCGTCGGCTTTCCTTGCATACGGCGCACTCTGCCGATTTTCTCTTTTCAAACCGGTTTCTAGAGGTTCCCTAGAGAAATTTTTCAGAAAGGAACTTTATACGATGGCAAAATTGAACGAGAATTTTTTCAAGCTCAAGAAGAACTACCTGTTTATTGAGATCGCGAAGCGCATCAAGGCGTATTCCGAATCTCACCCCGAGGAGGCGAAGCGTCTTATCCGTATGGGTATCGGCGATGTAACCCTCCCGCTCGCTCCCGTTGTCGTTGAGGCGATGGAGAAGGCGTCCCGCGAGATGGGCGTTAAAGAGACATTCCGCGGCTATGAGGACAGCGGCGCGGGTTATGACTTCCTCCGTAACGCCGTCTCCGGTTATTACAAGAGCTTCGGCGCGGACGTTTCCGCAGACGAGATCCGCATCTCGGACGGCGCGAAATCCGACTGCGGCAACATCATTGACATCTTCGGCACGGGCAACACCGTGCTGGTGACAGACCCCGCTTATCCGGTTTACGTAGACTCCAACATCATGAACGGCAACGAGGTCATCTTCGCCGACTCGGACGAGAGCAACGGCTTTGCGGCTATGCCCGACAAGTCCGTCAAGGCGGATCTTATCTATCTCTGCTCGCCGAACAACCCCACAGGCTCGGCATATAACAAGGGTCAGCTCAAGGAATGGGTCGATTACGCGCTCGCGAATAACGCGGTCATCATCTATGACGCGGCTTACGAAGCGTTTATCACCGAGGACGACATCCCCCGCTCCATCTACTGTGTTGAGGGCGCTAAGAAGTGCGCCATTGAGATCTGCTCGCTCTCCAAGACTGCGGGATTTACCGGTACTCGCTGCGGCTACACCGTGATACCGACCGAGCTTATCCAGAAGGACAGCGCGGGTAACGACGTCAAGCTCTGCGAGATCTGGGCGCGCCGTCAGGGAAGCAAGTTCAACGGCGTTTCCTATCCCGTTCAGCGCGGCGCGGAGGCGGTGTTTACTCCCGAGGGACAGCGTCAATGCAAGGAGAACATCGCCTACTATCAGGAGAATGCGCGCATTATCGCCGAAACCTGCGACGAACTTGGCATCAAGTACACGGGCGGCAGGAATTCCCCGTACATCTGGCTCAAGTGCGGTATGGACAGCTGGTCGTTCTTCGATAAGCTGCTCACCGAAATTCAGGTCGTGGGAACCCCGGGTGCGGGTTTCGGCAAGAACGGCGACGGCTGGTTCAGACTGACCGCTTTCGGCACTCACGAAAAGACCAAGGAAGCTATGGAGCGTCTGAAAACGCTTCTGAAGAATTGACAATGTATAATTGAGAATTGACAATGTATAATTGATAATTGACAATTAAGGAGCGCCGCTTTGCGGCGCAATTTAAATAAATGTCCGCCTTCGGCGGACACCAAAATTATCAATTCTCAATTCTCAATTCTCAATTCTTCCTGCGGACACCAAAATTATCAATTATCAATTCTCAATTCTCAATTCTCTAAGGGGGGGTACTATTGTGACACTTATTATCGGCGGCGCTTTTCAGGGAAAGACGGACTTTGCCGTTAACAAGCTGGGCATATCGCCCGAGAGAATCATTGACGGAGGGAGCTGCGCTGTCGACGACGTTTTTTCCGCTGCCGCGTTGCGGCATTTTGAGCGGCTGATCGAACGGATCATCCCGAACAAAGACCCGATAGATTTTGCGCGTGAGATCTGCGGGGAAAATCCCGACATCACCATAATCTCCGACGAAATAGGCAGCGGCATCATACCCGCCGACAAGCGTGACCGCGAATGGCGCGAGGCGGTGGGGAGATCGCTGTGCGTTCTCGCGGAGTTCGCCGATACCGTGATACGGGTAAGCTGCGGGATACCCGTCGCTATAAAGGGGACTGTTTTGTGAAATATACGCATGGCGGGGATATTTATTCCCGCGATATAGAGCTTGATTTTTCGGCGAATTTAAATCCGCTCGGTATTCCCGAGGCTGTTCGGGAGGCGGCGGTCGGGGCGGACTTTTCGCGGTATCCGGACCCCAATTGCTCGGCGCTTGCGAGGGCGATCTCCGGTTATGAGGAAATTTCCGCCGAGCGCATTGTCTGCGGGAACGGAGCGGCGGATCTGATCTACCGCATTGTTAATGCTGTGCGTCCAAGGCGTGCGCTGGTTTGCTCTCCGACCTTTTCGGAGTACGGGAAGGCTGTCGCGGAGCAGGGCGGCGAGGTTCTGCCGCATCCGCTCTCGGAGGAGAAAGGCTTTGCTTTGGGCGAGGATATTCTCGCTGAAATAACGCCGGATATAGATATGATATTCCTATGTACCCCCAACAATCCTGTGGGCAGTGTGATAGATCCTCTTTTGCTGGAGCGTATTCTGCAAAAGTGCCGTACCTCGGGAACGGCGGCGGTGATAGACGAATGTTTTCTGTATTTTTCGGAGGACTGTGCGCGGCTTACCGCGAAACGGCGGCTCAACGAGCGCGTGATCGTGCTTAAGGCGTTTACCAAGATTTGCGCGATGGCGGGACTAAGGCTCGGCTATGCGATCTTCGGGGATGAGACGCTCGCCGGGAGGGTACGGGACAGCGGTCAGCCGTGGGCGGTGTCCTCGCCCGCACAGGCGGCGGGTATAGCGGCGGCGGAGGTCTTGTCGCGGACGGATTATCTCGAAAGATCGCGTCTTCTCGTCGCCCGTGAGCGGGAGTATCTTACATCGGAGCTTACAAGGCGCGGACTGAAGGTGTTCCCCTCGGCGGCGAATTTTCTGCTTCTGAGAAGCGATCGGGACTTGGAAAAAATTCTCGCGGACAAGAAGATAGCTATACGCGGCTGCGGCGACTTCCGCGGTCTTGACAACAGCTTCTTCAGGATAGCCGTGCGCACACACGAAGAAAACCGACGCCTGTTAGACGCTATGACTTAAGCAAAGATTTCCTCCCCCGCCTGTAAAACGGCGGGGGATTTTTTAGAGCTGTTTGTTCATTTTTAACAAATCTTAGTGAAAAATTTATGCACCTTTTTCTGAAAAATCCCATTGACAGCGGGTCGCATTTTTCGTATAATATAATTACTCGCCCGAAACGTTCATATATTGTATTTTTATGAACTTAATGATCGCTCAAGGGATCTCCAAAAGCCTCTGATCGATGTCCGTCTGTGCCATGCGCGGCGTGGGACGGGCAGACAGAAGAGAGGTTATCGGAAACTCCCCGAGACGCTCACAGAGAAAGGATGGACGATATGATTGTAATTGAGAATAACTGCGTTGACTGTGCAATTCCTTGTGTGGGGGGATACTGCCCTCTTGCCGATTGTCCAACGGTATGCTGCGATAGCTGCGGGAAAAGCGCGGAGCTGTTCTATTTAGCGGGCGGCGAGGTGTTATGCCGAACCTGCTTTATCGAAAAAATGCTTGATGAGGCGACAGTAAAATCCGCCGAGGAGCTTCTTGAGATTTAAGATGATTTGGAAAGGATGAATACCATGACAGCCAAGGAATATCTGAAACAGATCGAACTGCTTGAGAACCAAGTCACTAACCTCTGCTTTGAGCTGGAGGAAGCCGAAAGCAGCATCTCCCAAATCAAGGCGATACGATACGACAACGTAAAGGTTCAGAACGGCACGAAACAGCACGAGGCGTCCTTTGAGAAGGAGATCGACCGTGTCATTGAGATTCGGGACAAGCTTATCGCTAAAATCGCCGAGGCGAATTTAAAACGCTACGAGATCATCTCGGTGCTGAACGAGCTTCCCAACGTCAATCACAGCCGCCTGCTCTTTATGCTGTATGTCGAGCATAAGACCTTAGTGAAATGCTCGGAGGAGCTTGAATACTCGTATGATTACACAGTCGAGCTGCATCGTAACGCGCTGAGATCCGTGAAGGTCCCCGAATGTCGGACGGCGGGATCGCTCAAGAGCGGGGAGGATGATCTCCTTGCCGCCGAACAAAGAGCGGAAAGCTGCCGGCTCCATCCGCGAAGTAATTCCGTACGCACGCCGACAGGGGGATATTACCCGGAGTTTCTCGGAAATTCCCGATAATTCCCGCAAAATCCCGGAAATTCCCGCAAAATCCCGGAAATTCCCGCAAAATCCCGCTTGAA
>CAYMTG010000128.1:0-1265 GCA_964393305.1 uncultured Ruminococcus sp. | reverse complement strand
CTTTTATGAAAGGGTGTGAGACGTTGAAAATATCTTTGCCGGACATCGTTGGAAAGGGATACGGCGAGTACTGGCACTGCACTAAGCGTTATCGGGTCTGTAAGGGTTCACGCGCTTCCAAGAAAAGCAAGACTACCGCCCTGAACTTCATAGTGCGTATTATGCAGTTCCCCGGGGCAAATCTGCTGGTTGTCCGCAAGGTGTTCCGAACGCTTAAGGACAGCTGCTTCTCCGAACTGAAATGGGCGATCAACAGACTGGGCGTTGCAAAATACTGGGACATTAAAGAATCTCCGCTTGAGATGATGTATAAGCCTACCGGGCAGAAAATCTTTTTTCGGGGACTGGACGATCCTATGAAAATCACATCTATCACCGTGGAGAGCGGGTATCTGTGCTGGCTGTGGATAGAGGAAGCCTACGAGATCTCCGATGAGGCGGATTTCGATATGCTCGACGAGAGTATTCGCGGCACGGTCGGCGAGGGACTCTTTAAGCAAGTCACGCTGACCTTTAATCCGTGGAACGAGCGGCACTGGCTGAAGCGGCGTTTTTTTGATTCGCCGAGCGACGACGTGTTTGCCCTCACCACCAACTACACGTGTAACGAGTGGCTGGACAAAGCGGATCTGAAATTCTTCGAGAGATTAAAACAGACCAACCCCAAGCGGTACCGAGTGGCGGGACTGGGCGAGTGGGGAGTTTCGGAGGGTACGGTTTATGAGAACTATGAGATCGCCGAATTCGACATTGACGAACAACGCCGTTCTCCGAAAAATCAAGCCTGCTTCGGGCTGGATTTCGGGTATGTGAACGATCCGTCCGCGTTGTTCTGCGGACTTATTGACCGCACAGCTAAGATCATTCGGGTCTTTGATGAGATCTACGAGCAGGGACTCTCGAACGAGAAGCTCTTTGAAAGGATCGACGGCGCGGGGTATCGTAAAGAGGTGATCGTAGCGGACGCGGCGGAGCCAAAGTCTATCGACAGGCTGCGGACGCTCGGTATTTCGAGGATCTCTGCTGCGAGAAAGGGCGCTGACAGCATTAAAGCGGGGATAGATTTTCTTCAGGACTTCCACATTGTCATTCACCCGAGGTGCAAGAGCTTTATCAACGAGATCTCTAACTATGTGTGGAAAAAGGACGAGAGCGGACGAACGCTGAACGTCCCGGACGACCGCTGTAATCATCTGATGGACGCTATGCGGTATGCTACAGAGCGCTTTGCAAAGGCGAATACGTTCTCGTTCCGATAAATCCCG
>CAYMTG010000127.1:0-5649 GCA_964393305.1 uncultured Ruminococcus sp. | reverse complement strand
TCCGGCTCAGGCGACAGCAACAACGGGTCAAGCTCAAGCGGCGGCAACAACGGGTCAAGCACGAGCGGCGGCAACAACGGGTCAAGCTCAAGCGGCGGTAATAGCGGCTCAGGCTCAGGCAGCGGTAACAGCGGCTCGGGCTCAGGCAGCGGTAACAGCGGGACGAGTTCGAGCGACGGCAGCAGCGGGTCAAGCTTGGGCGATGGCAACGACAGCGGCAGCTCGGACAGCGACAACAGCGGCACCGGCAGCAACTCCGACGGAAGCGGCGAAACCTCGGAAAACGCGTCCGCAATTCCCGGAGAAAACACCTCAGACGACCCTGTGACCGCAGGCGAGTTTGTTAAGAGCAACCTTGTCGTAATACTTATCGCGGTCTTTGCCGCAATAGCGATCGCTGTTGCGATCATCCTCGGATTTCCTACCAAAAAGGAAAAGAGTAAAGCTGCAAACCGCAGACTTGATGACACAGACGACAAGGACAACGATAGCTTCGATAACCGGAAATAACCAAAAGTCCCGCCTCTCGACGGGACTTTGATTATTCTGCGGGTTATTCATCGATCGGAGATCGGCACACGGATCTCCGTCAGCCGGTCCTCGCTTTTGTCCTTGTTCCGTATCCCATCAATACAGGACTCTCCGGTAAGACCTGATATAAAAAGGCGTATGCTTCTCCCATCTGCTCGTTATGTCCCTTGGCAGGACGATCCGTTCTTTCTGAACTCACATTTTTCACGGAGATCGCATCCGGCGCACCCCCGCACTCCCGCACGTATTCTCTCGGCGGAAAGTCCCACTATCCCCACAATCGATTTCTGGGGAGTGAGCATATTTGACGCGGTACAGGAAACGCCGATCTTCCGCGCCGCGTCCACACATTCTACAAGCTTCGGGAGAACCTCGAGAGGGAAGTCGCCGTATCCCGCCGCATAGCACCAAGTAGCGTTATAGCCGTCCATTCCCTCAAGTATCTCGCGCTGCGCTTCTTCGGAGACCTGCTCCACGAGAACGCTCGCCATAGCGTCGCTTACAAGTCCCCGCAGTCCGTCGCCGAGCGTCTGCGTTTTCAGAAACCTGTCTGCGGAAGCCGAGAGCGTCACCGCCAGCACCGCCGCCTTGCCGCACCCATCAACGTGCCGCGCTATGTTCTCTCCCGCAAGTGAAAAGTCACACCCCGATAAAGACAATTCGCCGTTCTTACGGACAAGATCGAACACGCGCCATATATAGCGAGGCTCGGCGTTCTTCAGAAGTCCCGCTTCACACTCGTCCATCACCGCGCAAATCCGTTCGTCCGGCTCGGCGCGATACCCCATATATCGCAGTGCTTCCTCACGGCTGATCCTCATATTTTCTCTCCCATTTGCAAAAACCGGCTGTATGATAAGAAAACACACAGCCGAAACAATTTATACCATTTTACAATCAAACAGTAGACTTTGTCTACTGTTTGATTCAGCCGCGTGAAACGCGGCTCTTTCTGTAGACAGAATGTCTACAGAAAGATTATGAATTAGTATTATTTTTTCACGAAGCTTGACACGCACTCACTGATTTTGCGGGCGACATACGGATTGTTCATGGTGTAGAGATGAATCCCGTCGACGCCGTTTGCCGCCAGATCCACAATCTGATCGACCGCGTACGCAATTCCCGCGTCACGTACCGCTTCGGGGTTATCGCTGTAACGCGCCATCATTTTGGCGAATTTCGGGGGCAGGCTCGCGCCGCACATTACCACCATTCTCTGTATCTGCTTTACGTTAACGCACGGCATAATCCCCGCCTCGATCGGTACGTTTATGCCCTTTGCACGCACTTTTTCCAGAAATCTGTAAAATGCGGCGTTATCGAAAAACAGTTGACTCATTAAATGAGAAGCACCCGCATCCACCTTTATTCGGAGATGCTCGATGTCCTCGTCCGGCGATCCCGACTCCGGGTGGCTCTCGGGATAACAGCCGCCCGAGAACGAGAAATCCGAATTTTTCCTCATATACGTGATAAGGTCGGAAGCGTGTTCAAAATCCTTTTTCGGGGGAATATCCGGGTTTATGTCGCCGCGCAGAGCGAGGACGTTTTCAATGCCGCTCGCCTTGAATTCACCGATAATGCGGTCAATATCCTCGCGGGTGGAATTTACGCAGGTGAGGTGCGCAATGCTTTCGGTATGGTACTTCTCCTTAATGGTCTGCGCTATCTCTCGCGTAGAGCAGCCGGGAACAGCCGCGCCCGTATTTGCCGAACCGCCCGCGCTATAGGTCACGCTGATGAAATCGGGGTGAAGGTCGGTCAGCTCGTCGAGGGTCTTGTATATTGTTTCGACAGACGCATTCTTCTTCGGCGGGAAAATCTCGAACGAGAAAACCACCTTCCCGCTCTTGAACAGCTCGGGAATTCTCATACGCCGCCCTCCTTGTACGCTTTCAGCGCACAAGCGAACTGATCGGGACAGGACGTGGACTTCATTCCGCAGCGGATTCCCTCCAGCCTTGCAATAACGTCGTCAACCTTCATTCCCTTAACAAGCGACGCAATACCCTGCAAATTGCCGGAGCAGCCGCCGATAACCTTAAGATCGACTACAACGTCGTTCTCGATCGTAAAAAGCATTCTCTGGGAGCAAACCCCATGAGGTGTGTATTCGTAAGTCATAATGATTCTCCTTAAACAATATATCAGCCCATGCCTTTTTCATTCCAACAGTCCGCCACAGCCTTTGCCACCGCCTCGGCAACGGACTTGTCCAATGCGCTCGGGATAATGTATTCCGCCGAGAGCTTGTCCTCGGGGACAAGCGCCGCAATAGCGTGCGCCGCCGCCAGTTTCATATCCTCGGTGATCGCCTTCGCACGAACCGAGAGCGCCCCCTTGAATACGCCCGGGAACACCAGCACATTGTTTATCTGATTGGGATAGTCCGAGCGTCCCGTTCCCACGATAAACGCACCCGCCGCTTTCGCCTCGTCGTAGGTGATCTCGGGATTGGGGTTCGCCATCGGGAAAAGAATAGGCTTATTTGCCATTGACTTCACCATATCCGCGTTTACCAGATTGGGTTTGGATACGCCGACAAACGCGTCCGCTCCCTTCATAGCGTCCGCGAGAACGCCCTTGCGGTTGTTCTTGTTGGTGATCTTTGCCATCTCCGCGTGCGCCGGATTGTCGTACCGGTCGTCACGGTTGATAATGCCGCCGATATCCACCATAATCAGATCGCCTATGCCCAGCTTAAGCAGGAATTTTCCGATCGCGATACCCGCCGAGCCTGCGCCGTTTATGACAACGGTAATTTCGGAGAGCTTCTTTCCCGTGAGCTTCACCGCGTTGAGCAGAGCCGCGCCAACGACGATAGCCGTTCCGTGCTGGTCGTCGTGGAACACGGGAATGTCAAGCCGCTGCTTGAGCTTCTCCTCGATCTCAAAGCAGCGCGGTGCGGAGATGTCTTCCAGATTAATGCCGCCAAAGCTGTCTGAAATGAGTTCTATCGTGCGGACGATCTCGTCAGAGTCCTTGCTCTTCACGCAGAGCGGGAATGCGTCCACTCCCGCGAATTCCTTGAACAAGCAGCACTTGCCCTCCATTACGGGCATTCCCGCCAAGCCGCCAATGTCGCCCAAGCCCAGCACAGCAGTGCCGTCCGTGATTACCGCCACAAGATTGCCCTTGCGGGTGTACTTGTACGCCAACTCGGGGTTTTCCGCTATTTTAAGACAAGGCTCGGCAACACCGGGGGTGTAAGCCACAGACAGATCCTCGCGGGTTTTGATTTCCGCACGGGAGATAACCTCGATCTTTCCCTGCCACTCCTCATGTGCCTTAAGCGCCTTCTGCTTAATATCCATATGTCCTCCCAAAACAGGCATTGATTAATGGTCACCTCTAAGAAACCTTGTTTGAGAGAAAATGTGCGGAGCACGCCGTCTGCGTCGTCAAACCTCCTCGCAAGGCATCAAGCCTTGCTTCGTCGGCTTTCCTAGCATCAGCGTTTTGCGCGCAGCGCATAATGCGTGCACTCCACCCATTTTTTCTTTTCAAACCGGTTTCTAGAGGTTCCCTAATGCCATTAATACGATAATTTCAGCGGCTCCATCCTAAGGTCACCTCGTAAAAATCTTGCTTGAGAGAAAACCGATTTCCGGAGGTTCCCTTAAGGTCGCCAAATTGCCTCATATTCACTTGCCGGAGCCGATAATTCTTTGCAGTTGATCCTCTGGAGTAGTCAGCGAGCCGATTTGAATTGCGTAGTGATTGTAGAAGCCGTGGAAATCCGAGCCGCCGGTAGCTATGAGATTATGCTTCCTGCAAATGTCGAGTGTGTCATTCCGGAATTGCTCGTCCGCGCTGGAATGCCATACCTCCGCGCCGTCGACAGCGCCCTCCGCCGCAAGCTCCTCCAGCAGATCCAGACTGTCAAAGACCTTTGGATGCGCCATTACGGAGATCCCGCCCGAAGCCTTGATAAGGGTAGTCACAAAACGCACATCGGGGTAAAAATCCGCCTCCTGCCGAACCTGCTCGGCGCACAAGCCGTCCTTGGAATCAAACAGCTCGTCGTAAACCGAGCCGTACAGCTCGGTCGTGTAGCCATAGTCCATCAGCGCGTGCATTATGTGGCACTTGTAGATAGCCTTGCTCCCTTGCGAATACCGAAGAATGCTCTCCAAAGAGATGTGATATTTCTCGAGAACACGCATTGCAAAGCTCTTGCCCAGCTTCATCCTCCCTTCCGAGGTACGAAGACACAATCCCTGAAGTCTGTCCGGTTTGGTGGGGTTGTAGCAAATGATATGTACCTTTTTTCCGCGTGCTCCGTCAAACGCGGAAAACTCTGCTGCCGGAATCACATTCACATTGTATCGCTTTCCAAGAACAGCCGATCTGGAGATGGAGGCGAGACTGTCGTGGTCGGTAATAGCGAGGTACCGCACATCGTTTCGGTCTGCCTGCATAATAACGTCCGAAATTCCAAGCGACCCATCCGAGATAGTGGTGTGACAATGCAAATCAGCTTTCATAAAAACACTCCGTTCATAAGTTGTTCGGAGGCCATAATGCCTCCAAACATACCTTATTACTATTATATCATAATATGAGTATTTTTTCAATAGGTTTTTTAACAACAACTGAGCATAAAATTTATACATTTTTAACAAAAAGGTCAAAATATTTCATATTCAAAATATTTTTCTGATTTTTTGTAAAAACCTCTTGACAAATCCGCGCTATTATGGTATAATGTTTCTTGTCATTGAGATGGCAATATGCGCCAGTAGCTCAGCTGGATAGAGTATCTGGCTACGAACCAGAGGGTCGGGGGTTCGAATCCCTTCTGGCGTACCTTAAAGAAACCGCTTAACCATTAGGGTTGAGCGGCTTTTCTTGTTTTGTGAAATAATGAACTTTTGCTTAATCCGGGTACAATTAGGGTACAGTCGCTATCAGGTCACCTCTAAAAACCTTTTTGAGATAAAACCGGTTTTTAGAGGTTCCCAAAATAATCCCACATGACTACCGACGGATGTATCAGCACAATATTTTTATCATTTTCCTCTCCATATTCATGGACTGTCATTAAATCACCTCGCTAATAGAAATGCGCGAATCTCCTGCATATATTCCGCCGCTTGGAACACTGTTGACAAG
>CAYMTG010000126.1:0-5651 GCA_964393305.1 uncultured Ruminococcus sp. | reverse complement strand
GGTCGAGTCAGAACCGACGGATGTGTATTATCATACGGCTATGTGTACTGTTAAGGAAAAGGAAATCTTTTCGGCGGAATTTTTAATGGCAAAAATAAAATTTCTTGCTAATTTGATGTTATTTCAAAAAAATAGTTGAAATTTTCCGAATAATGTGTTATTATATAGATAATCGGAAAATTTTTTGCTGCATTGTGCAGGAAAACTGTGTGAAAGGAATATTAATTATGGCTGTAATTAAAAAAACCGCTGCAAATACCGCTGCAGTATCTAAAGTAGGTACCGAAAAGAAAGTCGGCGTAAAGGCTGCAACAACCGATAAGTCTGCTGTTAAGACGACTGCTGCCGCTTCTAAATCAACTGCCGCTAAGAAGCCGGCTGCGAAAACTCCCGAAAAGAAGGCAGCACCGGCGAAGACTGCCGAAAAGAAGGCTGCGTCGGCAAAGACCGATGCTAAGGCTTCGGCAAAGAGAAGTCCTGCCAAGAAGTCTGCTGTTACCATTGATACTATTTGCCAAAAAATGGCAAAGAAGCTTCCCAAGACCGTTTCCTTTAAAGAAAAGATTGCAGTTGATATAGAAGTATGGGGCTTTGAGGATGGCTCTAACGCTAATATGTATATCGAGGCTAATGGCGGAAAAATCACTGTTTCTCCCCACAACTATGATGATAAAGATTTCCGCGTTTCTGTAAGCTTCGCAAACGCAAAGGCATTTGTGGACGGAAAAATGACGTTTAAGGAACTGCTTGTCTCTCCCGATTTCTATGCGGAGGGAAAAATCGTTCCCGCAATCAAGCTTGCTTCGATCTTTTGATTTCTGAAAACGAGTATACGGGAGGTATAGACAAATGGTTCATGTTGATGAGAGTAAATGTATCGGCTGCAATGCCTGCATAAGGGCGTGTCCAAACCCAAACGCAAATACCTATGATGGAAAAGTGGTTAAGGTAAACAACGCTATGTGTATCAAGTGCGGCGAATGTATCAAGTCCTGCCCGCATGGAGCGCGATATTACGATGACGATCTGGAAAAGGTTCTTGAGTTGATGAAGACCGGCAGAGTCTCATTTGTAGTTGCTCCCGCTATCAAATCATCTATGGACGGTACTTGGCGTCATGTGCTTCAATGGTTCAAGGATAACGGCATTCATGAAATTTACGACGGCGCGTTTGGCGCGGATATTTGTACCTATATGCACGTTGAGTATCTTAAGCGTAATCCGGGTAAGAAAATTGTTTCTCAGCCTTGTGCCGCAATTGTGAATTATGCCGAGATGCACAAGCCGCAGCTGCTCAGTTACCTCTCCCCTGTTCAATCCCCTCTTATGTGTACGGCTATCTATGTGCGCAAGTATCTTAATAACTCTGATATTCTTGTTGGGATTACCCCCTGCATCGCAAAGGGCGATGAGTTCCGCAACACGGGCATTATCAGCTATAATGTCACCTTCAACAGCATTGTAAAATATATGAAGAAGAATAACATTACTTTCCCGCGTGAAAGAAGCCCGTTTGAGTTTTCGGCTGCACGGGGATTTGACGGAGCCTTCTATCCTATTCCCGGCGGTTTGAAGGAATGTTTGCGTGAGTATGATCCCGATCTTCTTGTGGCAACCTCCGAGGGCGCGGATAAGGTCTACGGCGATCTTGATAATTATCTTAAGGCGGATAAGAACCTTGTCCCTACCGTGTATGATGTCCTTAGCTGTGAGTTTGGATGTAATGTCGGCGTTGGCGCTCGTGAGGATATCAACAGCTTCAATGCCTACGATATTATGATTAACGCCCGTAAGTGGTCGTCTAAGGTGAGCGCGAGGGATCGTTTCCACAAGAGCATCTTCAAGACATTAAAGCTGGAGGACTTTATTCGTGCTTATAAAGACAGATGTACATATAAGGAACCTACAGATTCTGCCCTCAACGAAATTTTCAATTCTATGGGCAAGACTACTACCGCCGAGCGGAATGTCAACTGCCATGCCTGCGGCTATAAGAGCTGCCGTGATATGGCGAAAACCATTTTCTACGGAAATAACACTCCGCAGAACTGCATTGTATATGAGAAGCATCGTATTGCGGAAATGTCAAGTAAGATTGAGCATCAGAACGCTCTGCTTGCTGAAGCGGTAGCAAATATCACGAAGTCGATGAACACGCTTGCCGAGAAGGTCGCGCCTATTAACGAACAAACGATGCGAAATTCCGATAAAAATGACGCTATCAAGGATGATATGAAAACTCTTGGTACAAATATCGGCAGCATTCACGACCATGCAACCGGCATTGTGGATTATGTCCAAAAAATCGGAATTAATATCGGCGAGTATGAACGCATACTCGGTAAGATAAAGGCAATTTCCGAGCAAACCAATATTCTGGCAATCAATGCTTCTATCGAAGCGGCGAGTGCGGGACAGTTTGGAAAGGGTTTTGCGGTTGTTGCCGGAGAAATCAGAAGTCTCGCAGTCAAGAGCGCGGATACCGTAAAGGCCGCCGAACAGCATACTAAAGAAATTCTTGGCAGTATCGATGGAATAAAGGGATCGTCCGATACCATTATGTCGGATGTCGGCAATACGCTTGACAATGTGCAGAATACCGATTCTTCCGTTGATGAGCTAAACGAGGGTCTGGTCTTTATCAACGACAGCATGGCGGAGATTGCGCATATTATTGAGCAGGTATCAGCCATCGCGAATAATCTTACAGTATAAAATAAAGAGGGATGCGGCTGCATCCCTCTTCTACATTTTTATTTCCTTGAGCGTGAAAGCAGAGTACCTACTATAAAGAATACCGCAAATACCACTATATTCACACATACTATGCTTGCGCCGCATGGAGTGTTGGCGGCATACGAGATGAACATACCCAGAATAAACGTCACCACAGAAATGACCGCAGAGCAAATCGTTACCGATAGAAAGCTTTTGAAGATGCGCATTGAGCAAAGCGCCGGGAAAATAATAAGGCTGGAAATCAGCATACTGCCCATCAGCCGCATTCCGATTACAATCGTGACCGCCGTAAGCAGTGCTATAAGCATATTGTAGAAATTGACGTTGATACCGGTCGCTTTGGCGAAATTTTCATCAAAGGTGATTGCGAAAATTTTAGTATAGAGAAGCACAAAAATTGCAATTACGGTTAGTGCCAGCACAACGCTTATTGCCACGTCTCCCCTGCTAACCGATATGATGCTTCCAAACAGGTAGCTGTTGATGTCGATGTTCATTCCCTTGGAAACCGAAACCGCCATTACGCCGATAGCAAGCGCTCCGGTGGAAATCAG
Source organism: uncultured Ruminococcus sp. (assembly GCA_964393305.1). Taxonomy (GTDB): domain Bacteria; phylum Bacillota; class Clostridia; order Oscillospirales; family Ruminococcaceae; genus CAG-115. Next base: position 2,358 of record CAYMTG010000126.1, on the reverse strand, counting down.
CGCGATTGCCGCGTCACCATTGATTTTGCTGTTTGATGACAGGCGGAGCAGCAGAAAAGCCGCAACGATAACCACGGGAATTGCTACTGCCATTGGCGCGAGATTCATCACAGCGGCGACCGCCAATGCACCGAAGCCTACGTGCGACAGTCCGTCGCCAATCATCGAATAGCGTTTTAACACGAGACTTACTCCGAGGAGCGCGGCGCAGAGCGACACCAGAATTCCGACTATCAGCGCTCTCACCAGCACAGGCGCGGATAAAATCTCGGATATGATTTCAATCATCATCTGCACCGCCCTTCAGGAACCCCGACACGTCGCTGCTGAGAAAGTCCTTGACAGTGCCAAAGAAGCAGTCACTTTCGCGCATACATAGGATATTCTTCGCGTATTTCAGTGCAGCGGAAATATCGTGAGTTACCATTATTACGGTAACGCCGCTCTTATTGATTTTGGCAATCAGCTCGTATAACTCCGTTGCTGTCATAGGGTCAAGACCTGTTATCGGCTCATCAAGGAGAAGAAGCTTTTTGGTAGCGCAGAGCGCTCTTGCCAGAAGCACTCGCTGCTGCTGACCACCCGATAATTCGCGGTAGCTGCGTTTCATCAGATCGTCGATACCAAGACGCTTCATATTGCGTATTGCGAGACGATATTCATTCCGCGAGTAGAACGGCAGAAGTCCGCGTGAGTTGAGGCATCCCGACAGCACTACCTCTTTCACGCTTGCGGGAAAATCACGTTGAGAACCTGTTTGCTGGGAGAGGTAACCGATTTCATTCTTTTTCAGTCCATCCGCAAACTCGATAGAGCCTCTTACCGGCTTTTTCAGTGATAAGAGAGCTTTGACAAGCGTACTTTTACCGGAGCCATTCTCACCGACAATACAGAGATAATCGCCGTTATCCACATTGAAAGAGAGATCTTCGATCACAGTCATATTCTCATAAGACAGTGAGATGTTGTTTACTTTAATAAGTGACATTATGCGAGAACACCTTCAAGCATTTTATAATTTCGCTCCATAAGCGATACATAGGTCTCCCCTGCCCCGAAATCTTCAGCGGTGATATTGTGGCAGGTGTGGAATTCAGCCGTTGGAACACCGGTGTCCTTTGCCAATGTATCCGCCAATTTGTGGTTGGAGAGTTCTATATAGAATACCGTTTTAATCGCGTCATCCTGCTTTAGTTTTTCGGAGAGGAAGGCAACCATCTGCGCGGAGGGTTCCGTCTCACTGCCGCACCCCGGGAATGCCGCATAGTAATTCACGCCGTACTCCTTGAAAAAGTACAGAAGCGGGAATCTGTCGCCGAATATGAAATAACGCTCCTCATCCGAAAGAAGTATTTCAAAACGGCTGTCAAGGTCGTTAATTCTAGTGATATAGTCATTCGCGGATTGTTCATAATGTTCGCTGTTTTCAGGGTTTAGAGCTATTGCCGCATCCCTTACACTTGCCACTATCCTTGCAGCATTCTTGGGAGAAGTCCAGATGTGCTCGTCATACTCCTCTTCGTCCGGATGGTCGTGCTCCTCAGTACCTTCAATATGCTCCTCCTCGAGAGCCTCAACCGAGTCCATCATTCTGAGAGTATTCAGCGATTTGGGGTCGTCCATATCGAGGATATTCTCTACCCAGACATCCGACTCACCGCCGTTGTAGATAAACAAGTCGCAGTCCTGAATAGCCACTATATCTCGCGCACCCGGGTCAAAGCTGTGACTTTCCATGCCCGGCTTTAACAAAAGCGTAATATCTGCGGTATCACCGAATACTTGACGTGCAAAGTCATATGCCGGAAAAATCGTAGTAATAATTTTGAGCCTGCCGTCATCCTTGACCGACGGATTGGCGGAGCATCCACATAACAAAGCAGCCGACACGGCAAGCATTCCGGTCAGTATTCTTGATAGCATCGTTTTAATCATCTTTATCCTCATTTCTCCTGCATTCGCCGCATAATCCATAGATTACTGTCTTTCCTATATCTACCTTGAAATCGTGACTGTTTTCTATATGCCTCTGCATATCTCTCATAAAGTCGCAGTCCATATGAATAAGTATGCCGCATTTTGAGCATTTCAGGTGAAAATGGTTTGCGCACTTTTCGCTTTCGTTGAGCTGATAGCAGGAAGCGTCTCCGTCCGTAAAGCGCGTAAGTATCCCCTGATTTGTGAGCTTGGAGAGCGTTCGGTATACGGTCGCCTCTCCCGAGTTTATTTCACCGCTTTTGATTATCTCCTTTGCGGTAAAGCACTTGCCGCGATGTTCGTTGAAGAAGCTGATAATTTCATCGCGCTGTTTGGTGTTGTAGCTGTTTCTATCCATTTTCCCCGCTCTTTCCGAATTAA
>CAYMTG010000125.1:0-5698 GCA_964393305.1 uncultured Ruminococcus sp. | reverse complement strand
GCACTCCACCCATTTTCTCTTTTCAAACCGGTTTCTAGAGGTTCCCATAAAAAGAGGGCATAAAATCTTAGATCTTATACCCCCCAAAAAATCAATCCTGCAAGCTCGCGTTTACACGCTCGATCTGCTCATTGATTTCGGCTATCAGTTCTTCTATTTTTCCCGATTCAGCAAGTTTTTTGAAATGATTAAGCATAATCAGCTCTTTGCGCAGATTGTCCTTAAATTGTATATCGGTTTGTCCCATTTTTTTCACCTCCTCTCTTTCATTATAACATACTGTATTTTAAAATGCAAGGGGGTGTTTGATTTAAAACACTTTCAGTTGGGAAACACCGTCAACTTGTCAGATAGCGTCCTTCATGGATTTTACGTACTTGTATATCTCGTCGGCTGCCTTGTCGCCGTACTTTTCAACAAGCCGCACTATCGCTGAACCTACGATAACGCCGTCCGCGAGCTGCGACATCTTCTTTGCCTGTTCCGGGGTGGAAATTCCGAAGCCTATCGCTGCGGGAATTTTCGCGTACTTCTTGACGGTCTCCATTATTGAGGCAAGATCGGTCTTTATCTCGCTGCGAACACCGGTAACGCCCAGCGAGCTTACGATGTACAGGAAGCCCTCCGCGCTCTCCGCGATCTCCTTGATGCGCTGCTCCGAGGTGGGAGCGATCATCGAGATAACCGCTATACCGTATTTTTTGGCGATCTCGTCCGCTTCGTTCTTCTCCTCAAACGGCATATCGGGAACGATAAGTCCGTCAACGCCGATCTCCTTGCATTTCGCAAAGAACTTGTCGTAGCCGTACTTGAACACGGGGTTTAAGTAGGTCATAAAGACCAGAGGAATATCCGTCTGCGAGCGCACCTTCTGCGCCATCTCGAATGCCTTGTCGGTGGTCATGCCCGCTTTCAGCGCGCGAACGTCCGCCTCCTGAATGACCACGCCCTCGGCTATCGGGTCTGAGAACGGGATACCGATCTCGATAAGATCCGCCCCCGCCTTTACCATAGCCATAATATTGTCGTAGGACGCGTCAAAGCTCGGGTCGCCCGCCGTCAGAAAGCCGATGAACGCCTTCTTGTTATTAAATGCGTTTTGTATTCTGTTCATTGCAATTTCTCCTTAACTTTTTAGAAAAAATGATCTGTGAATAGAGGTTTTTCTGTAAAAACCGGAAAAACAGAGTGCTTTTATTCATGCAGATCTATTCCGCGGTAACGTGCGATAGCCGCAACGTCCTTGTCGCCGCGTCCCGAAAGACAGCATATTATTATGTCGTCCTTGGACATAGTGGGCGCGATCTTCATCATGTGAGCCACCGCGTGAGCGGATTCAATCGCGCAGATTATGCCTTCGGTTCTCGCGATATACTCAAACGCGTTGACCGCCTCGTCGTCCGTTACGGGGACGTACTCCGCCCTGCCGATGGAGTGGAGATATGCGTGCTCGGGACCAATTCCGGGGTAGTCAAGTCCCGCCGAGATGGAGTATACGGGCGCTATCTGTCCGTATTCATTCTGGCAGAAAAGGCTCTTCATTCCGTGAAAAACGCCAAGTGTGCCGGTAGCGATAGTCGCCGCCGTTTCCCCCGTATTAACGCCGCGCCCCGCCGCTTCGCAGCCGATAAGACGCACTTCCTTGTCGTTGATGAAATTGTAAAACATACCCATCGCGTTGGAGCCGCCGCCTACGCAGGCCATAACCGCCGTGGGGAGTCTGCCCTCGCGCTCAAGGATCTGATCGCGAGCCTCTTTGGAAATCACGCTCTGGAAGTCGCGGACGATCATGGGGAACGGGTGCGGTCCCATTACCGAGCCGAGGACGTACAAGGTGTCGTCGACGCGGGTCGTCCAGTCGCGCATTGCTTCGTTTACCGCGTCCTTAAGGGTCATCGTGCCGGTGGTGACGGGGTGAACCTTCGCCCCGAGCAGCTCCATACGGTAGACGTTCAGCGCCTGACGAATGGTGTCCTCCTTGCCCATGAAGATCTCACATTCCAACCCCATCAGCGCCGCCGCGGTTGCCGCCGCGACTCCGTGCTGACCCGCTCCTGTCTCGGCGATAATGCGGGTCTTGCCCATCCTCTTGGCGAGCAGGCACTGTCCGAGGACGTTGTTGATTTTGTGAGAACCGGTGTGGTTAAGATCCTCGCGCTTGAAGTAGATCTTAGCGCCGCCGAGATCCTTCGTCATCTTGTCCGCGTAGTAGAGCAGAGAGGGTCTGCCCGCATACTCGCGGTTGAGCTTGTCCAGCTCCGCGATAAAGTCGGGGTCTTTGGAGTACTTATCGTATGCTTCCTCCAGCTTGTGAATTTCGTTCATCAGCGTTTCGGGGATATACTGCCCTCCGAAATCGCCATATCTTCCTTTCGACATAATTTTACCTCCTAATATTGATTAATAGCCGTTTCAAAAAAGCATTCTATTTGTGTGAGAAGCTCTTCGTTCGGTTGATTTACAAGCTCGCGGTCGGCGCTGTCGTACAAACCGATCAGTTCCTCTTCGGAGATGGCTTCCTCGCGTTTGTTGATTTCCTCGGAAAACTCGTTTTTGTATTCCCGCGCCTCCTCGGTGTAGAACATCCCGGTGTGGGTAACGCCCTCCAGCGTGAGGTATTGGACATTGGGATTGGTTATTTCTCCGCGCTTGCTGATTATCGAGGACTCGCTGTAGCCTATCATGCTGTCGTTCGTTCCGTGAAGGATAAGCACCGGCGTGTCGGTCTTGTTGATGCCGTCCACAGCGGACAGTCCCGCGTATTCGCCGAACCGCAGCTTGTTGTAAAGCACTATAGACGGATAGATCAGCGGTCTTGCGCTCCCCACAACGTCCGTTGAGAACTCATAAATCATTTCGACAGGCACGGCATAGCCCGAGACGCTAGCCACACCCGCTATCTTGTGATCGAAGTTCAGCACCGCCGTGACCGCGTAGCCTCCCCAGCTATGTCCCATCAGGAACACCGGAAGGGAATTGAGACGGCTGTCATTTTCGGCGAACGTGAGAGCCGCGTCCAGATCCAGCGCGGACTGCGGAAGTCCCATAGTGCCTTCCCCCCCGCTGTATCCGCTGCCCGTAGCGTCGTACGCGAAAACGCGCCAACCCTTGTCCACGAACCAAAGCAGCTCCTTAATATAGTCCTCGTGACCGCAGCCTAAGCCGTGCGCGAACACCAGCAGCGCCTTGTCGTTCTCCGCGCCGTATATAAAGCCGTGCAGCTCGTTTTCTCCCGACATAAAGCGGACTTCCTCGCGGGGATACTGCTCGCTGTAATGCTCGTAAAAATAATCGAGAGACAGACGTGCGTCCGGGTAGTCGCCCCGCCCGAATTCCTTGTCCATATTGACCGCGACGACCACAGTCGCCGCCGCGAACACAGCCGCGATGAGGGCAAGTACTATCCCGAGGATTATCAGAACGCGTTTTTTGATTTTTGACATAGAACCCCCCATTTATTATGTGTTCTGAATGCCGCTGTTCCCGTAGAAGTCCAGTATCTGAGTCAGGGTAAGCGGCGTGAAGCCTATGCAGTCGACGCCGACGTTATAGCTGTTGGGAACAGTTTCCATTATTTTACAGGCTTCGTTGCGGTTATTGTGAATATGCCCGAAGAGATGGATGATGTTCCGATAATATCCCGGCCATTCCGCGAGCGGGTAGTGGCACATGAAAACGCGCCGTCCTTCATCGGAGATGGTGAGCATATCGTCAATGCTTACGAAATAGCGATGCAGCTCCTGATTTTTGAGAAATGTGTCGTGGTTGCCGCGTATCAGGTGGATCTTCCCGGTAAGCCGCTTAAGATACGCCTCGGGGTCTGCGCTTTTGAAGATCAGGTCGCCCAGCACGTAGATGTCGTCGTCCGGCTGAACAACCGCACGCCAGCACTCTATCAGCGTTTTGTCCATTTCCTCAAGGCTCGAAAACGGACGGTGGCAGAAGCTGATCACCTTCTCGTGACCCAAATGCGGGTCGGCAGTGTAGTATTTCATATTCTGCTCTCCAATTCGCGGATCGTCCGAACCGCCGCTAACATTTTCGCCTTGTCCTTAACCTTGTCGGTCTCGATCCCGCTCGACATATCCACGCCGAAAGGCTTGAAAAGGCGAGCGGCTTCTGCGGCGTTTTCGGGGGTAAGACCGCCGGCTAAGAAAAACGGCGTTGATATATTCTCGGGTATCAGCGAGTGATTGAACGCCTTCCCGCTGCCCGTGCCGCTGTCAAGCAGCAGAAAGTCCGCGCCGCATCGGTCGGCTTCCCGGACATCATCGCTGCTCGTGACCTTGACCGCCTTGATGATCGGAACCTTCGCCAGTTCGCGCAGATTTGCGATGTAGTCCGCGTCCTCGCTGCCGTGGCATTGCAGGATATCCGCCGCTCCCGACAGCGCGTATTCCGCGAACTTCTCAACCGGAGCGTCCACAGAGACCGCGACCGACTTGATTTCGGGATCGAGCCGCGATTTGAGCCTCAGAGCCGTTTCAAGATCGATATTCCGATGGCTTTTCGGGAACATCACGATAAACCCTATATAGTCGGGTTTTGCCTCGTTTGCGTAGTCGATATCACATTCCCGAAACATACCGCAAAGCTTTATCTTCATTTCGGCTCTCCTTTGAATTCGGACATTTCCTTCTCTGTAAAATGTCCTATCATCAGACTGTAAAACACTTCAATAAATTCGGGATCCGCGCCGTATCGTTCCGCCTTGCTCCGCACGTTTTGAATGACCGCTTTAACGCGTGAGCTGTCGCGGACAGCGTCCTCTGATTTTTTGAAAGCCGCCGCCTGCGTGACGTACTCACCGCGCTGCGCTATAAGCTTGATTATTTCGTCGTCGATACTGTCGATGTTTGATCTGACTTCATCGAGAGACTTGCATTGTTTCGCGTTCATACGTGATCACCCCGCAGTTCCGCCAGCTTTGCCGCCTTATCGGGGGCGCGCATCAGCGTTTCGCCGATAAGCGCCGCGTCCGCGCCGATTTTGCGAAGGTTCTCCACGTCCCGGGCGGTCTTGACGCCGCTCTCCGAAACGAAGATCCTGTCGCTCGGGACAAGCGCACGCAGCCGCGCCGAGTTCCCGATATCCACGGAGAACGTTTTCAGATCGCGGTTATTCACGCCGATTATACGCGCCCCGATTTTGACCGCAGCGTCGATCTCGGCTTCGTTATGCGCTTCTACGAGGGCGCACATTCCAAGCTCCTTGGTGAGCGCAAGGTAGTCGGCAAGCTGCTTCTCCGAGAGGATCGAGCATATCAGCAGCACCGCCGATGCACCGAGAGCCTTCGCCTCGTATATCATATACTCGTCTACCGTGAAGTCCTTGCGGAGAACGGGGATCTTCACAGCGGCGGCGATCTCCCTGAGATATTCGTCGCTTCCCTTAAACCAGAACGGCTCCGTTAAGCAGGATATAGCGGCAGCGCCCGCCGCCTCGTAGTCCTTCGCTATATCAAGATAGGGGAACTCCTCGGCGATGATGCCTTTCGACGGGGACGCTTTTTTTGCTTCGCAGATGAATGAGATGTCGTCCCCGCGAAGCGCGTCGTAGAGCGAAATTCGCCCGGATCTTGGCGCTTTTTCGGCTTGCGTGCGCACCTCCGAAAGCGGAATTCGCGATGACTGCGCGGAGATCCGCTCTTTAGTCTTCTGCGCGATTTCTTCCAGAATATTCATAGCAACCTCATTGA
>CAYMTG010000124.1:0-5723 GCA_964393305.1 uncultured Ruminococcus sp. | reverse complement strand
AAGCACCTTACGCACTTCCTCAATCGGCTGCACAGACATTGGCATTGAGTAAGTAAATCCCCACTCGTATGTCATGATAACGACAAAATCCGCCCATCTTCCCTGCTCCGCGTAGTCGTGCGATTCATACAGGATTCCCTGCTGGTCGGCGCGGTATTTAGGCGCTACGGCGGTTACCAAGATATAACCATTATCGTGAAGCCGCTCGGAGATGCTTCTCAGAAGATCGTTGTAGCTCTCGCGGTCTTCGGGGGAGATGTACTCCATATCAAGATTTACGCCGTAATAGTTCTTGCTCTCCACCTCGGAAAGTATGGAGGAAACCAGCCGCTCGCTTGCCTCAGGGTCGGCTAGTATCTGCGAGAGAACCTCGGTGGAAAACGTCCCCTCGAAAATATTAGTCACCGTCATAAGCGGCATTACGCCATTTCTGCGTGAAGTCGTTATGATCTCATCAACGTCGGGTGCGATAATATCGCCGCTCGGTGTTATAGAGTACGAAAACGGTGATAGAAACGTCAGAAACGGGAACGCACATTCCAGCGCATAGTCCGTTATGCTGGGATACGCATAGCCGTTGAGAACTGCGGGGCGGCGCGGAGTATCATCGGTCTGCGGGATAGTCACCACCTGTCCCACCCGGAGCAGGATTGGATTTACGCCGGGATTTGCCGCAATAAGCTCATCGAGCGGAACCTCAAACTCCTGCGAAAGCGAGAAGAGCGTCTGCCCCTCCTTCACCACGTAGAATATACTATCTGACGATATTACCAGGCTCTGACCTACTGACAGATTATTAGGATTGCCGAGCGCATTTTCAGCGGCTATTTGATTTACGGGAACTCCAAATCTCAGCGAGAGCTGTGAAATGGTATCCCCTGCTTTTACTGTATAAATAAACATATTATCCCTCCTGTCGGATTGGGTATTGCAGCGATATTTCCTTGCGTGCGCCAACTATGTGAATTCCAAACGTATCGGCATAATCATATGTGGATAAGCGGCGGTTACGCGCATCCACCGAATGGGCGCAGACAAAGATATTCTGCGGCACAACGGGCGCAAATACCGCTGATACAAATACCGAATGGTAAAATCTACCTTGTTCATCGATCAGTTGTATGACATCTCCGGGACGCATTTCGGACAGCGGCGCCTCTTCTCCGTAAACGCCCGCCCCTCTGTTCGTCAGGAGAAAATCACGCAGGAAAGTAACCCCAGTCCAGGACGGAGAACGGTTGTTCGAGTTAATGTAGAACCAGCCGTTCTCCTGAGAATAGTTCATCACCCCGCAGCCGGCATAAAGACACTGCGAAATAAAATTTGTACAGTCGCCGCCGATGTCCTCAAAATCATAAAATCGCGGGTTTCTCCAATACGCCCATTTTATCGCATACCGCACTGCGGCACGGCGGTTGTATTCCGTTTCAACCAGCATAGCATTCACCCCCTTAGCCGATGTATTACCACATCTTATGCGGCGCACAAAAATCGGTGAAAACCAAGCCGCCATTTTGTATATTTTTCTGACAAGCAGATGCGCGAAAATACTTGAAAAAAATCGAAAAACGTGTTATAATGAAGTGTTGTACCAATTACAGGATATACTACGCTATTTTTCATCAAAAAATAAACAAGGAGAAGGTATAATGAAAACACTAAGCAAATTTAAAAAGGCATATTTAATCTTTCTGGGAGCTTGTATCCTGCTGAGCGCGGCGTTTCTGATATATGTCGGGTGCGTAGTCAGGGACTTCGACAAGTCACAGCCTGAAAACGTCGTAAAGGAACAAATTCAATGGATAAGTTCCCGTGCCTCGGACGGAACGCTTGCCACAGTGCTGGACTTTGCAGCGTTCTGTACAAACCGCTATGAGCAGAACGATGTTGACTACTACAGCAGCGCCTATATCGAGAAAATCAGAGGCTCGTCCATTACATACGAATTTGCCGCATCGCAAAGCAGCGAGCTTTCCAAGCTCTACAACATTCTTGCCGACGGCGATCTTGTGGGTACGCTTGCTCTTAAAGGCGCTAACAGCCGCTCACGGCTTTTTTTCTTCAATATGGCCGATTGGACCGTTGAGAAGTTCACGCCTATCCTCACAGAGACGGTATATAATCTCCGGCTATATTGTCCCGAGAACACGGAGGTTCTCGTCAATGGAATACAGCCAACAGACGAAGAGCTTGACTCCTCCGAGGAAGTCCCCGCCTACGTAATCAAGGGGCTTCTCAACGAACCTCTTATTGAGTACAAGGATCTTGATGGGACTACCCTTAATTTTACGGGAGAAAATAACGTCATAAAACCGATAGTATACAGCTATAACCTCTCTGTACCCGAAACAATAAAGGTCTCCGTAAACGGTAAGGAAGTTTCGGAAATTTCCGCCTCAGCCGGCAGGAAAAGCTACTGCATACAGGAAATGATCAAGCCGGAGGTCACTTTCACCGATTTTCTGGGAAACACACAAACGTATAGCGGCGAAGAAAACCCCGAATTCAACGACTATGAGGTAGTTATCCCGGAGGATTTCATTCTTTCCATCAACGGAAAGGAAGCGGACACCCTTTATACCCCCGTTTCTACGCCGCACCCCGACGCGGCAATCCTGCTCGATCTGGCCAATGTAAATCTTCCAAATCAAAAAACCTATAGCTTCTCGCTTGTTATACCCGAGCAGAAGGCTTGTGTCACCGACGCAAACGGCGAGAAAAAAGAATTTGTTCTTGATAAGAAGCATATTGAAATCAGTTCCATCCGGGACGATGAAATTCCCGAGAGCATCTCCTCGCAAATCGATGTTATAAAGCAAGCTATGACGTGGAGCCGCTTTATGACCGATGACGTTGACGGTGAGATGCATGGGCTTGCCACCGTGCAGAAGATGTTTATCAAGGATTCGGACTACTACAATTTCGCGTACGACTGGGTAACCGGAATTGATATAACCTTTGTGGCAGGTCATTCGATTACCGGCTTTGAAAACCGGAAGATCTCAAACTTCACGCAATACAGCGACAACTGCTTCTCCTGCGAGGTGTACTTTGAAAAGAATATGAACCTCTTCAGAGATGAAATATTTGTAGGAACCACCACCGACGTTTTCAACAGCATTATGTATTTCGTTTATATCGACGACACGCCGGATAACGGAACAAATGACCCGCATTGGGCAATCGCCGCAATGCACGACATAGTTTAAGGAGGTATCGGAATGAGCACAGAAACATACGCAAAGCCCAAGGTAAAATTTGGGAGCATTATTTTGAAGATACTCGCCTTTTTGGTGACCTTTATCGTGATACTGGCTTTGACCGTATATGCTATGATGCAGATTTTCTGCAGAGCGTCTCAAGCCTCGAGAAACACATTCGTCACTACTGTGCTGGAAACGGGACAGTTGAAGTTTCTGGCTTCGTTGTGCCTCTCGGATAAAGAAATAGCCGAGGTTGTCAGTGCGAACTCTATGAAGGAGCTTGATGAAAGCAATGTAAATGAAGGACTTATCTCAATAAGCAACGCAGTCAATACGCCCGGAGATTCTTCCGAAAACCAAAATTCCGATGAAATTGAGATCGTTGTTATCCCCGGTCTTACATACACCGCAACACTGATGATAGTCCCCGACCCGTCACGGGTGAGCCTTGCCACAATTTCTCAAGGCAACGACACCTGGCCGGCAACCGGAATTACTCTCGAGGAGTTTGTTCAAAACACCGGCGCTATCGGCGCGATCAACGGCGGTCTGTACGACTCAACCAACAACACAGGCGGCAAACCCTACGGAGTTGCGGTCTCCAACGGCGAAATCGTCCGCAACCGCCCGAATGAAGCCGGAGGACTGGTGCTTATCGGTCTTACCGAAGGAAATATTCTCCAGATAATTGATATTGACGGGATGACACCCGCCGAAACCGAAAAGCTTATCGAGGAGAAGAAGATCCGCGACGCGGTATGCTTCCAGGAAGCAGCCAATATCGACAACAACCACTTTGTCCAGCTGATAATCAACGGCAAGGAGCGTGAAATCAGCGGCAAAGGCAGCGGACTTAACCCCCGCACCGCAATAGGGCAGCGAGCGGACGGCGCCTTGCTCCTTCTTGTGACCGACGGCAGAGGGTCTAACGGACACGCGGGCGCGTCCGCTGCCGACCTTATTGAGATTATGTCGCGCTACGGCGCGGTAAATGCCGCGAACCTCGACGGCGGCAGCTCAACCTGTATGTATTATAACGGCGAATATCTCCAAGACAGCGTTACCTTCTACTACAGCCAATCATCTTGGAAACTGCCTTGTGCGTTCGTTGTAAAGTGATTTATGGGAACCTCTTTTTCAGCCATTCTTCGCCTCGCGCAGCGAGGCACAGGCAGAAATCAAAACGATATTTTTTTGAGGTTTTTAGAGGTGACCTTTAGAAATCCTTCATAATTAATCGGTAAAAACTCTTGAAATATTAATTTAAAAGTGGTAAAATAAGAGAGTATTATTATATGGAATCTCTAAAATCCGGTTCGAAAAGGAAAATTGACGCAGCCGGGGCGTCTCGCACAGAGCGCCCCTAAGCTGCGGACGGCTTACGAGTTTCCCTTAATTTTAAGGAGTCAACCACTATGTCAATGAATTTCAGAAGAAAACTCCCCATTCCGCAGGAGATCAAGAAGATGTACCCGCTCACGGACGATATTATTGCGGCAAAGGCGGAGCGTGACAAGGATATTGCGGACGTGTTCACCGGGAAGTCGGACAAGTTCCTGCTTATTATCGGACCGTGCTCGGCGGATAACGAGGATTCCGTAATGGACTACGTCCACCGTCTTGCAAGAGTTCAGGAGCAGGTCAAGGACAAGATCCTTATTATCCCACGGATCTACACCGGTAAACCCCGCACAAACGGCACCGGCTACAAGGGAATGATCCACCAACCAGACCCCACCAAGGAAGAGGATATGCTGGAGGGTATTGTTAAAATCAGAGAGCTTCACTCCAGAGTTATCCAAGAAACAAAGCTCACTACCGCCGATGAGATGCTGTACCCCGAGAACTACCGCTATCTAAGCGATCTGCTCTCTTACGTCGCTATCGGAGCGCGTTCCGTCGAGGATCAGCACCACCGCCTTGTAGCAAGCGGAATTGAATGCCCCGTGGGTATGAAGAACCCCACCTCGGGTACGCTCTCGGTTATGTTTAACTCCATTCAGGCGGCTCAGGCAAAGCATATGTTCATTTATCGCGGCTGGGAGGTAGAGTCGGACGGCAACCCGCTTTGCCATGCTATTCTGCGCGGCGCGCAGAATAAGCACGGTCAGACTATTCCCAATTACCATTACGAGGATCTCAAGCTCTGCTGCGACCTCTACGAGGAAAAGGGACTGAAAAACCCCGCTATCATCGTTGACACCAACCACTCCAACTCCGGAAAGCAGTATCTGGAGCAGATACGCATTTCCAACGAAGTCCTCCACTCCATGCGCCATTCAAAGGAAATCCGCAATATGGTGAAGGGGCTTATGATCGAAAGCTACATTGAGGACGGCAATCAGAAGATAGAGGAAGGCACTTACGGCAAGTCCATAACCGACCCCTGTCTCGGCTGGGAGAAGTCGGAGAAGCTTATTCTGGAGATCGCGGATCAGCTTTAAGCTAAAGTTCACCTCTAAAGGTCACCTCTAAATATTTCGCTTGAAAGGTGGTGTTATCCGTGAGATTTAAAAATCT
>CAYMTG010000123.1:0-5784 GCA_964393305.1 uncultured Ruminococcus sp. | reverse complement strand
GCATAACGATAAAATCGGATTTCTCAAGCCGTCGATTGAAGTGCAGTCCCGAGGCTGTGCGTTCTCGTTCGAGAGGGTAGAGGTCAGCGCGGATTTATAGCCGCGGGAACGCATTTCGTTTTCCCGGAAATCGCACAGCACCGTACCATACCCCTTGCCGCGCTCGTTCTCGATAACGAGAAGCATATTCATAAACGGTATCTCGTCCCGGAACAACCCAAATCTCAGCCGGCCGATAATGCCGTCCATTTTGCAAATTACAATCCGTCGGCTGTCTATAACACGTTCCGGATCGTCTCCTGAGATGTGCTTGTCAAGCGCGACAAGAGCTATAAGATCTGACGATTCGCATATCCTACCATAATCTTGCTCATTTTGAGGGTTGAACCGTCATCTCGGCACCCGTCTTTTCAAATCTGAATTTAATATCCAGAGCGTCGTTCATCGACAGACGCGAAGCGATGATAACGGGAGCGGACTCTACAAGAGCTTTCGCTTCTGCAAGCTGCATATTTTTCAGAATTCTGACTTCTTGGATAGTCTTTATCTTGGCGCTTATATCGCACGCCATAAGGTAAACATCGTAGGTCGGCGCATCGGACTGCTCCTTAACTACAGCTTTTTCATTTTCTTTATTTGGAGACAAAAGCCTGCCTAAAAAGCTCATAAGTATCCTCTCTTTCCTTATGTAACAAAATTCTCCCCGCCAAAGCCGGGGAGAACGGTTGTTTGTAATTTCGTAAATTACTTAAGCTCGATCTTAGCGCCTGCCTCTTCGAGCTTCTTCTTGAGCTCCTCAGCCTCAGCCTTGGGGCAGCCTTCCTTGATAGCCTTAGGAGCAGCCTCAACAAGCTCCTTAGCCTCCTTAAGACCAAGACCGCAAGCATCCTTAACAGCCTTGATAACGGGCATCTTGGAATCACCGAACGATGTAAGAATTACATCGAACTCGGTCTTCTCCTCAACAGGAGCACCGCCTGCGGCAGCACCGGCAGCGGGAGCAGCGGCAACAGCGGCCGCAGACACGCCGAATTCCTCTTCAAGAGCCTTAACCAGCTCGTTAAGCTCGATAACAGAAAGCTCTTTTACTTCTTCAACAAACTTTGTAATCTTTTCAGAAGCCATTTCAATTTACCTCCATAATAATATGTTTTCTTTTAGTGATTTGCGGGAAAACCCGCAGTTTGCGGCGCTATGCCGCTTGCGTGAAATTACGCGGATTGCTCGGACTGCTTCTTCTCGATTTCGCTGATGGCAATAGCCAGACGCTGCATCGGACTCTGGAGCATGAATACGAGCTGGGAGAGCAATGTCTCCTTGGAAGGAAGCTTAGCGTAAACTTCAACTTCTTCCTTGCTGATAACCTTGCCGTCCACAAAGCCGAGCTTGATGGAGAAGGTTCCCTTGGAATCCTCAGCCTTCTTGTGAAGAATCTTCGGAGCGGAGATGATGTCGTCCTTGGAAAGCGCGATCGCGGTGGTACCGGAAAGAGCAGGCTCGAGACCTTCAATTCCCGCAGCCTCGGCAGCGCGTCTGAGCAGTGTGTTCTTAACTACAAGGTACTCAACGTTGTTCTCACGAAGCTCTTTTCTGAGAGCTGTGTCATCGGCAACGTTGATTCCTCTGTAATCAACGAGCACGCCGCAAGCGGCATTCTTCAGCTTTTCGGTAAGATCTGCGACCAATTCCTGCTTTTTGGCAAGTACAGACTCACTAGGCATATTAATTACCTCCTTTAACAGTATTAGCTGTTAAAAAAACAAATTCCTTTCCGCATAAAGACAGAAAGGCAGATAGAAATATTCGATCTATCCATTCTTCGGTAGGCACGCAAAGCGAATTATAGACCTTTTTTCGGGGTCAACCTACTGTCTTTAGAACAGCATAATCATTATACCACAAAAAATCCCGTTTGTCAAGCTTTTTTTTGAAATTTTTCTCTTGTTTTTTTGGAGAAAGTGTGCTACAATATATAAAGGTCATCTCTAAATTCCTTGTTTGGGAGGAAATCGGTATAACTTAGGCAAAGATGTCCCCCGCTCGCACCGGACGCTCCGGCTCTAAGGCGGAGGGTTCCGGTTTGGGCAACTAACGGTGCCCTTTGCCGCGTTAAATGACGGAGCAAAGCCCCTTATTTAACGCACCGTCTGACGATTTTCTCTTTTAAAATCGGTTTTCAGAGATTCATTAAATCGAAAAAAATATATGGGGACGGGCTTATGGCTGCTGTAAAAAAGACGTCCGCGGGAAGCGGTCAGCGTGTTATTCTGTTCGATGAGATCAGAGGGTTTGCGATAATCTGTATGGTAGTGTACCATACGATGTTTCAGCTGAAGTATTCGTTTGGCGTGGACGTACCGATCTTCTTCGAGAACTGGTTTGACGTCATACGTGACATCTTCGCGGGCGCTTTCATCTTTATTTCGGGCGTGATGTGCCGCTATTCGAGAAACAATCTTAAGAGAGGCGTTCAATGCTTCTTTTTGGGAATGGCGATTACCTTTATAGTGCCATTTTTTGGAAGTCACATTTTGTTCGGCATTCTGCACTTTCTTGGCGTATGTATGATGATCTATGGATTAGCGGGCAATTTATTCGAGAAGCTTCCGTCTACGGTGGGTTTAATCTCGGCAGTTCTGTTGTTTATACTTACAATGAATATTCCCAGAGAGTATTTCCTATATAACGGCGAGGTGTTCTATAACGACGGCTTCTTTGGAATAAAGGGTCTGTTTGAATGGAATATCACAGATGCGGCTTATGTAAACAATGAGTTGGCTCCGTTAGGCTTCTTCAACTCCTCGTTTGCTTCGGATGATTATTTCCCGCTGCTCCCGTGGATTTTTGTCTTTATCGGCGGAAGCTATTTCGGCGGTTGGGCAAAGGCGGGCGTCCTCCCGAGGTTTTTCTACAATTCGCATATCAGATGGCTTGCAAATGTTGGTCGTTACACAATATGGGTTTATATGCTGCATATCCCGATCATTTATTTGATATGTACGCTGGTTTTCCACTGGCTGGTACCTGTTATTACGGGATAAATAGGGATAATGTTACCTTAAAAGTCATACTTTTGGACTTGCAATTTTACAAGGAATATAGTATAATGATTTTGACAGATGATTTGAGGGAATCTCTAAAAACCCCTAAAATATCGTTTCGATGTTTGCCTGTGCCGCGCTGCGCGGGGTACAGACAGACTGAAAGATAGGTTTTTAGGGTTTCCCTTGATAAGATAGATGTTTTTATTTGCAAAATATAGAAAGGATGGAATATTATGCCAAAAAATAAAATAGTTCCGGCAATATCTCTCAGGGGACTTGTAGTATTTCCTACGATGGTGCTGCATTTTGACGTGGGCAGAGATCGCTCGGTCAATGCTTTGAAGGCGGCGGCTGAAGACGACGGACAGATTTTTCTGGTGGCGCAGAAGGATCCCACGGATGTAGAGCCTGCGGAGGATGATATATTTGAAGTGGGCGTGGTGTGCCAGATAAAGCAGCTGCTTACGACTCCCGATGGCTCCACAAGAGTGCTTGTTGAAGGACTGTACCGCGCCAGGGTGGTAAGCGTTATTGCTTCTCCGAAGTACCTCAAGTACGAGGTGAAGGAGTACCCTTGCCGCGAAACTAAGCTTTCGGAGTCTACTCAGGCTGCGCTTAAGCGTGCGTTAAAGCGTTCATTTGACAGTTATGCGCAGGTTTCCCCCAAGATGCCGACCGATCTTTACGAGAACATTATGTCTGAAGAGGACTGCGTAAAGCTCTTTGACAAGGTCGTTTTCAATGTCGTGCTGAAAATGGAGGATAAGCAGAAGCTGCTTGAAGTGAACGGCACTCTCAAGAAAATGGAGATGCTTATCGGAATGCTTGACAACGAAGTTGAGATAATGCTTACCGAAATCGATATCCAAGAGCAGGTGCGCGAGCAGGCTGATAAGAATCAGCGCGAATACTATCTTCGCGAGCAGCTGAAAGTTATCTCCCGCCAGCTCGGCGATGGTGAAAGTCCGACGGAAGAAGCCGATAGGTACATAGAGAAAATCGAAGAATTAGGTCTTCCTGAGGAATCAGAAGAAAAGCTGGTTGCCGAGGCGGAGAAGCTTGTCAGAATGTCGGGGGCTTCTCAGGAGGCTGCTCTTATCCGCACCTATCTCGATACAGTACTGAGTATTCCGTTTAACACCAGAACCAAGGATAGGCTAAATATCGACGCGGCCAAGAAGCAGCTCGACCATGACCATTACGGTCTTGAAAAGGTCAAGGAGCGTATTCTGGAGATTTTGTCGGTAAGAGCGCTTGCGCCCGATGTCAAGGGGCAGATCATCTGTTTGTACGGTCCTCCCGGAGTCGGCAAGACGTCTATCGGCAAGTCGATAGCAAAGGCGCTTGGCAGAAAGTATGTAAGAATTTCACTGGGCGGCGTCCGCGACGAGGCGGAGATACGCGGTCACAGAAAGACGTACATCGGCGCGATGCCGGGACGCTTTATCGCGGCACTCCGTCAGGCAAAGAGTATCAACCCCGTTATCCTTCTTGACGAGATCGACAAGATGGGAAACGACTACAAGGGCGATCCGTCCTCCGCTATGCTGGAAATTCTTGACTCGGAGCAGAACAGTGCCTTTGTCGACCATTATGTTGAGATACCCGTAGATCTGAGCGACGTGCTGTTTATCACGACCGCAAACAGTCTTGATACTATCCCCGCTCCGCTGCTTGACAGAATGGAAGTGATCGAGCTGTCGAGCTACACCCGTGAGGAGAAGTTCAATATAGCAAAGCGTCATCTTGTCCCCAAGCAGCTCAAGAAAAACGGCGAGAAGGCTTCCACCCTGAAAATCACCGACAAGGCGATTTATTCAATTATCGACTTCTACACACGAGAGGCGGGAGTCCGCAAGCTGGAGCGCAGAATAGGCGAGATTTGCCGCAAGTCCGCGAAGAGGCTGTTTTCCGGTGAGAGCAAGGTGACTGTTACTGATGCCAATATCAAGGATTTTCTCGGCGTTCAAAAGTATAAACCCGAAAAGCTTGCCGCACGTGATGAGGTGGGTTATGTAAACGGTCTGGCGTGGACCTCCGTGGGGGGGACTATGCTGCCGCTCGAAGTGCTTGTACTGGACGGCACGGGCAAGACGGAATTTACCGGAAATCTGGGCGATGTAATGAAGGAATCCGCGAAGATCGCGGTGTCCCTTACTCGCTCGATGGCGAAGAAGTACAACATTGACCCCGAGTTCTACAAGAACAAGGATATTCACGTTCATGCACCCGAAGGCGCGATCCCGAAGGATGGCCCTTCGGCGGGCGTTACGCTTACAACGGCGCTGGTGTCGGCGCTTTCGGGAACGCCCGTGCGCCGCGACGTGGCTATGACGGGCGAGATTACGCTTCTCGGAAAGGTGCTGCCAATAGGCGGTCTTAAGGAGAAGACAATGGCAGCATATCGCGCCGGTATCAAGACGGTCTGTATCCCGAAGGACAATGAACCCGATCTTGAGGAAATCGATGAGAAGGTAAAGGCCAATCTTCATTTTGTTCCTGCGGACGATATTTCGACGGTACTTGAAACGGCTTTGATTTTGCCGAACTGCAAGGCGGAGGGCGAGAAGAACGTTGCTCTTGACGGCAAGTCGGCTGCGGGAAAGCCGGTCCATAAGGAGCCGGTGCTTAACGCTTAGTAGAATAAACGAAAGGCGGAGCGGTCGCTCCGTCTGTTCGTGTTTTATAACTTAGGGGAACCTCTAGAAACCGGTTTGAAAAGAGAAAATGAGTGGAGTGC
>CAYMTG010000122.1:0-5786 GCA_964393305.1 uncultured Ruminococcus sp. | reverse complement strand
TTAATAATACCAAGCCCCATTAAACGCTCTCTCCGCAAATCTTGTCGGCTGTTTTAAGGGGATTAGTATAACCTATCACATTGAAATTGATAATGATTACTATTTTCAAATTATAGCATATTTTTTAAAAAAAATCAAGAGATTTACTTGATTTTTTTTTAGAAATATGTTATAATTAAAAAGAACTATTTAGGCATTTTGCCGAAAATCTTAATTTGGAGGAAATCGAAATGGCAGAAATTTTGATTGAAACATCAGCGAGACATGTACATGTTACTCAGGAGACTCTCGAGGCTCTCTTTGGCGCAGGAGCTGCCCTCACCAAGAAGAAGGATCTTTCCCAGCCCGGTCAGTTTGCAAGCGAGCAGAGAGTGACCGTTGTAGGTCCTAAGAAGGAGCTTGCTAACGTATCTATTCTCGGTCCGTGCCGTAAGGCTGATCAGGTAGAGCTTTCCGCTACTGACGCTCGTTCTATCGGTCTTGACATTGTTGTTCGTGAGAGCGGTGACACCGCAGGTACTCCCGGATGTACTCTGAGAGGCCCCGCAGGCGAGGTCACCATCAAGGAAGGTGTTATCGTTGCAAAACGCCACATCCACCTCACCCCCGCTACAGCTGAGAACCTTGGCGTAAAGAACAAGGACGTAGTTTGGGTCAAGTGCAGCACCAACGGCAGAGCAGCTATTCTCGGTGATGTAGTAGTTCGTGTAAGTGATTCTTTCGCTGACGCTATGCACATCGATACCGACGAGTCCAATGCCATCGGCGCTACTCCCAACCTTAAGGGCGAGATTATCAAGACGCTCTAATTCGTTCGCCGGATAGCCGAATACATACAGCCGAGGTTTGTCATTCAAACGAATCGGTGAACCTCGGTTTTTGTAATTTTAGAGAAAAAACGGTGCATACTGTTATTGACGAGAATTGCGTTTAGAAAGGATAAGGAGAGTGGATTTTAAAAGGGTTACTGTAATAACAGGAAACTACGGCTGCGGGAAAACCAACCTTGCTGTCAATCTTGCTTTGCTTCTTAAGGAACGCGGAAGCGTTTCAATCGTAGATATTGATACGATTAATCCTTACTTTCGGACTGCCGATTTTACGCAATTCCTTCAAAAAAAGGGGATAAACGTGGTTTATCCGCAGTACGCCGGGACAAATTTGGATATTCCAGTGCTGAATTTTGATTTGGAGAGCATAATCGCCGACAGCGACTATACTATAATAGACATGGGCGGCTCTGAAGCGGGTGCTTATCCGATCGGTGTGTATAGCAAAATTCTGGGACGATTGGGGTACGACCTCGAAATGCTCTACGTATTCAATATGTATCGCCAATCCGAGAATTCGGCTGAAGAAACAATTGAAATGATGCGGGAAATAGAACGAGCGTCAGGTCTGAGATGTACTTCCCTTGTCAATAATTCAAATCTTGGGATCGATACCACCCCGCTTATTATAAAGCAATCAGAGGAATTCGCCAAAGAGGTAGAACGGCTTAGCGGTTTGCCGCTAAAATTCACTTGTATAGAAGAGAACGGCAACGGCGACAGCAAACATCTTCCTGTTAAGCGACTAGTTACCCTCCCTTGGGAGCAGAATGGAGAAATAGAATGATTACGATTGATTTTGAAAGATGTAAGGGCTGTGCGCTCTGCACTACCGTCTGTCCGAAGGTGATAATTGAAATTCAGAAAAAGCATCATAACGCAAAGGGTTATTATACCGCCTTTTGCGTTGATAACGATAAATGTATCTCTTGTGCTATGTGCGCCATGATGTGTCCGGACTGTGCCATCAAGGTTGAAAAGTGAGGCTTGACATAATGAAAAAGGTTCTGATGAAGGGTAACGAAGCACTTGCAGAGGCGGCAATGCGCGCAGGATGCAAGTGCTTTTTCGGATACCCGATTACTCCGCAGACGGAGATTTCCGCGTATCTCGCGAAAAATATGGCAAAGCGCGGCGGAGTGTTTCTTCAAGCGGAAAGCGAGATCGCGGCAATTAACATGGTGCTTGGGGCAAGCGCTTCAGGAGTTCGGGCGATGACCTCCAGTTCATCCCCGGGAATATCCCTTAAAAGCGAAGGAGTGTCCTATATTGCTGGCAGCGATCTTCCTTGCGTTATAGTGAACGTTCAGCGTGCGGGTCCGGGCTTGGGCGGTATTCAGCCGTCGCAATCTGATTATTGGCAGGCAACCAGGGCTTTGGGACATGGCGATTTCCGGATGATAGTTTACGCTCCCTCTTCCATTCAGGAAACAGTAGATATGACGTACCTCGCGTTTGATATGGCGGATAAGTATCGTATGCCGGTTATGATACTATCCGACGGACTGCTTGGACAGATGATGGAGCCGGTTGTTTTTCCGACCAAAGATGTAATAATTCCCGATAAGCCATGGGCCTGCACCGGCCATAGAAATAAACGTGAGCATAATATCATCAACTCCCTCTATCTTCAACCCGAGGTGCTTGAAAAATCTGTAAATGAGCGTTTTAAGCGTTATGAGAAGGTTGATCAGGAATGTACGATGGCGGAGACATATCTTTGTGAAGACGCGGAAATAGTGGTTTGTGCGTTTGGCGCGCCTGCGAGAATTTCTAAGACCGCAGTCTCTGCGGCAAGGTCAAAGGGCATTAAAGCAGGACTATTTCGTCCGCAGACGCTGTCCCCCTTCCCTGCTGAGCTTCTCAAAAAAGCGTGTAATAACGCAAAATCCGTTCTCAGCGTCGAGATGAACAAGGGGCAGATGGTGGATGATATACGTTTATCGCTTGAGTGTCGTATACCGGTTGAGTTTTTTGGCAGACACGGCGGAATTGTTCCGAGCGTTGACGAGGTGCTGTCAGAGATCAAGAGAATTGCGAAAGTGAGAAGGTAATATGTCGGTTGTTTTTGAGAAGCCACACGCACTTTGTGATACGGCGACCCACTATTGTCCGGGTTGCACACATGGTATTATTCACAGACTGGTTGCAGAGGTCATTGATGAACTGGAAATAGAGGGGAATACAGTTGGAATTTGCCCTGTCGGCTGCTCAGTTATGGCTTACGATTATTTCAGCTGTGATATGATTGAAGCACCGCACGGGAGAGCGCCTGCTGTTGCAACCGGTGTTAAGCGCGCAAATCCCGAATTAGTGGTTTTCACCTATCAAGGAGACGGTGATCTCGCGGCGATCGGCACCTGTGAGACGGTTCACGCTGCTGCTCGCGGAGAGAATATCACAATTATCTTCGTGAACAATGCTATTTATGGTATGACGGGAGGACAGATGGCTCCCACCAGCCTTCCCGGACAAGTTACCCAGACAACACCATATGGCCGCGATACAAACGTTCAGGGGTTTCCGCTTAAAATGTGCGAACTGCTCGCTCAAGCGGACGGAACCGCATTGGCTCAGCGGGTATCGGTTGACAGCGTACCCCATATAAAGGAAGCTAAGAAGGCTATACGCAAAGCATTTGAAAATCAAGTAAACAGACGTGGATTTTCAATAGTCGAGATACTGTCTACTTGCCCTACTAACTGGGGAATGTCGCCTGCGGAGGCTATGGATTACGTCCGCGATAGGATGATTCCCTACTTCCCTCTTGGCGTATATAAGGATATCTCTGATAATCGAAAGGAAAACTGAGATGCTGACAGAAATTTTAATTTCGGGATTTGGAGGGCAAGGAGTGCTTTTTGCGGGAAAATGCCTTGCCTACAGCGCAATGATAAAAGGACTTGAAATTTCGTGGCTGCCGTCCTATGGCCCCGAGATGAGGGGCGGCACAGCAAATTGCTCGGTTTGCCTTTCGGACGAGCCAATCGGTTCGCCGCTTGTTACCAATCCCGATATTCTTGTGGCGTTGAATAATCCCTCCATCAAGAGGTTTATAGACAATGTAAGGTCAGGCGGTAAAGTATTTTTGGACAGCAGCATAGCGGACGCGGAATTTACACGGAACGATATAGAGACGTATCGTATTCCCGCTTCACAGATAGCTGAAGAAAACGGTCTTGCCGGTATGGGGAATATCGTGCTTCTTGGCAAGATTGCAGATGTCTGCTCGTCGATTATGTGGGGCATTAATTCTGACGTCTTCAAAGATGCATTAACTGAGATCATACCGGCAAGCCGCCCGGAGTTGATTGAAAAAAACATAAAGGCTTTTCTTATTGGGAAAAGCCTTTGAAAGTACTCACCCAATAACCCGCCGCCTATCAAAAATATAGTTTTAATGTCTGCCTGTGTCCCGCTGCGCGGGACACAGGCAGCTGTATGTGGTCATTGGACGAATTCGAGAAAGGCGCATATCGTTGGATATGCGCCCTTATTACGGGAAATCGCTTATCAAACCAACTTAACATAGACGGCGGTAATATTGTCCTTCTCGCCGTTTTGTATTTTATTGGCTATCTGTTTGTTTAAGCGCTGCCGCATTTTTTTGTTGTCAGCCGAGAAAATGTCGTTGAGAATGACATTCATTTCGCTGGCGATGATGCCCCCGTGAAAGCCGTCGCTGGAAATGAGAAAGCAATCCCCCGAATGCGCCTGACCAGAATAAAAATCGGGATAAAACTCGCACATATTCCCTATACAGCGCGTAAGGACGTTTTTGTCGGGAGCGAGATTTGCCTCGTCGAAGGTCATAAGCCCCTTTTCGGCGAGTTCCGCTACATAGGAATGATCGGCGGTTATCTGCGTTGCCGTTCGATTTTGAAACAGATATATCCTGCTGTCGCCGATCTGCGCGGCGAGATATTTTTCGTCGGCGATAAGCAACACGGAAAGAGTGGTTCCTATCATGCCGTCCGAGTTTGCCATATGCTCGGTGAAAATATCGTGCGCACGTTTTATCAGCTCGCCCCATCTCAGCCGCGTTTTTTCAAAATAGTCCGCGTCGGCGGGCATATGCCGGAACTCCTTGTTATACCAATCCGAAAAAAGTTCAACTACGGTACGGCTTGCGAACTCGCCGTCCTGAAATCCGCCCACGCCGTCGCATACTATGCCGAGGAAGGTTTTGCCGGACCGCGTTCTTAGACTCCCGGCATACGCGCTGTCCTGATTTGAACGCCTTACCGCGCCAATCTCGGATCTTGTGTAATAGTAAAACTTCATTGTTCTTTATTCGATAATAAATCTAAATTCCTCGTTTGCAAAGGTTATTGCGTCGCCGCTTTTCAGCTCTGTCGCCACGTTGCCGCTGATCCTGCTGCCGTTAACAAATGTTCCGTTTGATGAGGTCATATCTATGACGTAATATCTGCCATTCCTTATCTCAAACATGGCGTGATTTCTGCTGACCGCCGCGTTTCTTATCGTATAGTCGTTGACGATGCCCGAGGTGTTTTCCTTGCCGACGGTAAATCCCGTGGCGGTTATCGCGATACGTTCCCCGCGTTTGCTGATAAGATACGCACGGTGTGCGGCACCGGGGGCGGGACTGCGGTTGATCAACACGGTTTCGGACGAATGCTCGCTCATTTCTGTTTCTATTCTAATCTCCTGAGGAGTGGGAACGGCTGGCATAACGGACTGCGCGGCGTTCCGTACAGCGGGTTCTCCTTTTTGCGGGGACTTTCTCTTTTCCGCGGAGGGCTTAGGCTGCGCGGGAGGTGGTGGTACCGCTAACGGCGCGGCATGCGCCACACCGGGGATATTCATACCTGCCATTATACCGGCGGGCTGCGGAGTTTTCGGAGAGGTCAATTCTTTTGAGGGGGACGCTCCGTCTTTACCCTTGTGGCTGCTGAACATCTTGGAGAAAAGACCGCTTTTTTCACCGCCACT
>CAYMTG010000121.1:0-5885 GCA_964393305.1 uncultured Ruminococcus sp. | reverse complement strand
GCTCAATTCACACTTTTCGATTGATTGGGTGAAATATCCATAATTCCCATATTCCTGGACTGTAGGAGTTAAGGCAACACCGCACAGAGATTGTGCGGCAGTTGCGCCAGCAGATTTTTCGTCAGATTGTGCAAAAGCGACGCAGGAATACTGGCGTATTTCAAGGAGCTTTTGTGCAATATGACGGAAAAGATGCAAGCAAATGCCGTACAAAGCGCGGAGCGCGGTCTTTGCGCGGCGTTGCCTTAAGAGCCCTGTTCAGTATCTCGGCTTGCTCCGGACGAACAAGCTCGTCCTGATTTTCAAGCAAAATTTTGACGCAGTTATCGGCAAAGTTTGCCGAAAAAATATGTGTGAAGAGATTTTGGACAGGCTCTAATGTTTGTATAAAATCTGTAATTGTTGATGTTTTTGTTGAAAAATTCAGTTTTTTTCTCAGAAATGTTGATTTCCTATTGACAAAATTATACTAATATGTTATTATAATATAGTAATATGATAATATGCTAATACATTAGCCGATTAAAGCAGAAGGCGTGCTAATCATGCCTAAAAAATCTTGCGAAATGCGAGGAGATACAATTGAAACGAAATTACTTATTGACCCCGGAGGGAACTCGGGATTTTTTGTTCGAGGAATGCGCTGCGAAGCGTGTTATCCTTGGGCGTATCACAAAAATGTTTGAGGAATACGGCTATTCCGAGGTGGTAACCCCCGGAATAGAGTTCTACGATGTCTTCAACGGACAGGGTCGCTGTTTCCCCCAAGAGAGCATGTACAAGCTGGTTGACGGAAAAAATCGGCTTATGGTGCTTCGCCCCGACAGCACGACCCCGATAGCAAGACTGTGCGCGACCCGTCTGCGCGGGGAGGAGCTGCCGCTCAAGCTGTTCTACAACCAGAACATCTTTATGGTCAACCCTAAGGACAGTGGACGCGACGATGAGATCTCACAGTGCGGAATTGAAATAATCGGCGGCGAGGACGAGAACTCCGACTACGAGGCTCTGTTCCTCGCGGCAAAGGCGCTCTCCGTGTGTGACGAGGATTATCGAATTGAAATCGGCGACAGCGGGATTTTCAGAACGCTGATTTCGGAATATGACTGTACCGAGGCTGTTGCCGAGAACATCCGCAGCTTGATTGAAGCTAAGGATTATCCGATGCTTGACACGGTTCTTGAAGATGGGGGACGTCCAATAGATAATGCTTTGAGAATGCTCCCGCGTCTGTTCGGCGGACTTGAGGTTTTCAAGAAAGCTAAGGAATATCTTAGGGGCGAGGTTCTTGAGGCGAAGCTTTCGCGGCTTGAAAAGCTGTGTGCCGATTTGTCGGAGATCGTTCCCGCGGAGAAGATCCGCGTAGACCTCGGACTGGTTCACAAGAAGAGCTACTACACCGGTATCATTTTCAGGGGATATGTCGAGGGATACGGGCAGCCGGCGCTTTCGGGCGGTCGATATGACGCGCTTCTTGAGACCTTTGGCACAGAAAGCACCAAGGCGGTAGGCTTTGCGGTGAACGTCGAGGCGGCGGCTCGCGTTTTCTTGAAAAACGCGGGGAAGTCGATAACAAAATCTGCCGATGTTCTGGTGTTTTCCGAGAATAAGATTGCTGCGCTAAAGCATTGTGAAGAGCTGATAAGCGAAGGGCTTACGGTGATGAATTTTATCGGAAAATGCCCTAAGTGCGCCGAGAAATACGCGAAGTCCCATAATATCAGCCGTCTTGATATAATTGATGAGAACGGCAGCGTAAATTCCAAGGAGGTGTGATGCGTGGGAGATTTGAAAAAGAAGATACGCATTGCGCTTACCAAGGGGCGCATTGAGGAGAAGGCTGTTGAGCTGCTTGAAAAGATTGGGTATGATGTAACCGAGCTGCGCAATAAGGGCAGACGTTTAATTCTGACTATCCCCAACGAGAATATTGAGGTCGTTCTCGCGAAAGCTGCGGACGTTATCACTTACGTCGAGCATGGAGTGTGCGATCTGGGAATAGTCGGCAAGGATACCATTATGGAGCATGGCGGTAAGTTCTTCGAGGTTGCGGATCTGGAGTTTGGAAAGTG
Source organism: uncultured Ruminococcus sp. (assembly GCA_964393305.1). Classification (GTDB taxonomy): domain Bacteria; phylum Bacillota; class Clostridia; order Oscillospirales; family Ruminococcaceae; genus CAG-115. The sequence continues at coordinate 3,813 of CAYMTG010000121.1, read as the reverse complement.
TAAATTTGCGCTTGCGGTAAAGAACGGCACCGACTTCTACAAGGGTTACGGCGTGAAAACCGTTGCAACGAAATATCCCGAGGTGACTCGCAGATATTTTGAAAGAAGGGGAATCGACGTTGATATTGTAAAAATCGAAGGTTCGGTGGAGCTTGCTCCGCTGGTTGGCTTAGCGGACGGAATTGTCGATATTGTGGAAACGGGAACCACTCTCAGGGAGAACGGGCTATCCGTCGTTGAGGACGTGGCGCAGATCTCCGCACGGCTGATTGTAAACACCGTAAGCATTAAGCTGAAACAGGAGCGGGTTTCGGAGATTGTAGGATTGATTGGAGGAGCGATTAAAAATGATCAAGATAATTAAGGCGGACGGCTCAGAGCTGGAGTTCTTGTCCGGGGTTGAAAAGCGCGCCGGCGAGGTAAACGCCGAAGTCGAAAAAACAGTTAAGGCTATTCTCGCGGATGTTAAGGAGAACGGCGATAAGGCGGTCAAGTCCTATACTGCAGAATTCGACTGCCCGAACGCTCAATATTATCAAGTCCCCGACGAGGCTATTCAGGACGCGCTCACAGAGGCGAACGAGAAATCTCCAGAGTTCGTTGAAGCAATGCTTAATGCGGTGGAGAACATCACCGCATTCCACAATAGGCAGAAGCGCGAGGGATTTTGCGTTACCGAGGAAAACGGCGTTATTATGGGTCAGCGCGTTCGCGGTCTTGATAAGGTGGGACTGTATGTCCCCGGAGGCACGGCTGCGTACCCATCGTCTGTTCTTATGAACGCTATTCCCGCAAAAATTGCCGGCGTTAAAGAGATCATTATGGTGACTCCTCCGCTTAAAGACGGCACAGCGAATAAGGATATTCTTGTTGCGGCAGCTTTATGCGGAGTGGATAAGATCTTCCTCGCGGGCGGCGCACAGGCGATTGGAGCGCTTGCTTACGGCACTGAGGAGATCCCGCACGTTTCCAAGATCGTGGGACCCGGCAACATCTTTGTCGCAACTGCCAAGAAGCTGGTTTTTGGAACTGTGGATATAGATATGGTGGCGGGGCCGAGCGAGATACTTGTTCTCGCTGATGAGACCGCTAATCCCGTATACCTTGCAGCGGATCTGATGTCTCAGGCGGAGCATGACAAGCTCGCGTCCGCTATTATGATCACCACAAGCATGGAGATCGCGGAAAAGACCCGTGACGAGATAGAGCGGCAGTCTGCTAAGCTTTCGCGCAAGGAGATAATAGACGCTTCGCTTGACAACTATGGCGGCATTATCGTGTGCGACGATATGGACTACGCAGTCGAGATCGCCAACAGGATAGCACCCGAGCATCTCGAGTGCGTGGTGAAGAATCCCCTTGAATACATCGGAAGGCTTGACAACGTAGGCTCGCTGTTCCTCGGGCAGTATTCTCCCGAGCCGCTCGGCGACTACTACGCAGGTCCAAACCACGTTCTCCCCACAAGCGGAACCGCGAGATTTTATTCTCCGCTGGGAGTGGACAGCTTTGTCAAGCGTTCAAGCTACATCTGCTATACGAAGGACGCGCTGCTTGAAGCGGCGGACGACATTATTCTGATTGCGAAGCGCGAGCAGCTTACCGCACACGCAAACTCAATCGAGGTCAGAAAGGATTAATTATGGGCCACTCATTGAACTATAACGCCAGAAGAGATAATCCGCTTACCGAAGATGAGAGCGAAGAGTGCAAGAAATTTATTAAATTGTATTGTGATAGGTTTCCGCTCAAAGGAGAAGCCGAGGAATTCTGCGTAAAGTCGGGAGATGATGAGAGGTCTGTATTTTGCGGTTCCACGGAGATCCCGGATTATTCGGATGAGGCATTTTTCGTTGCCTTACAGCATTGGGTATGCCTTCTTTACGAAATTCACAGGATAATTGATGACTGCGAATGGAGCGTTACCCTAGATGATAAAGAAATGATTTGGACAAAGGAAGGCTGGCGGTTTCCCCAAGAATAAAGGCGCAAGCGATCAATTTCGAATAACGGCACGGCGAAGAAGCGTGTGGACTTTGAAGCGAAGCGCGGCTTTACGAGTGTACTTATGACAGATTTGACGAGAATTTCACTTCCTGCAACCGGCATAATCATTGACAGGTGTTTTATTCTCAAATGGCGGATATAAGGATTTGCTTTATAAGGAGTGTTTTATGTCAAGAACAGCGAAAATTAATCGAAAGACAAAGGAAACGGATATTACGGCGCTTTTGCTGCTTGACGGCGGCGAGGTTAAAATCGACACGGGAATAGGATTTCTTGACCATATGCTGACCGCGCTGGCGGTTCACGGCGGCTTCGGGCTGCTGCTTGACGCAAAGGGCGATCTGCACGTTGACGGACACCACACCGCCGAGGACGTGGGTATCGTTCTTGGTAAGGCATTCGGTGAGGCACTCGGCGATAAGAGCGGCATTATGCGTTACGGCAGCGCGTTTATCCCGATGGACGAAAGTCTGGGATTTTGCGCGGTCGACGTCAGCGGAAGATCGTACTTGGTGCTTAACGCGGAGTTCAAGAACGAGCGAGTAGGAGAGTTTGACACCTGCCTCGTAGAGGAGTTTATGAGGGCGTTCGCGTTCAATGCGGGGATCACGCTGCATTTGCGCGTAGAATACGGCTCTAATGATCACCACAAGATCGAAGCGCTTTTCAAGGCGATGGCGTACGCTTTGAAACAGGCGACAAGACAGAATACGGAGGGCGTGTTCGTCTCCACAAAAGGCGTGCTGTGATATAGGCTGAGGAAATTCGCCGAGGACTTCAACAGAGGTCTTGATAAATACGGCAAGCTGTTTTGCTTAACATATTGAAAGAGGTCAAAAATGATCGCAATTATTGATTACGGCGCGGGAAATCTGTTCAGCGTGAAGAATGCGCTTGATTTTCTCGGTTTTGAGAATAAGATAACCGCGAATGCCGACGATCTGAGGGTGGCGGACAGATTGATTCTCCCCGGGGTCGGGGCGTTTCCCGACGCTATGAGAATGCTGAATCAGAGCGGGTTGGTCGGTGTTATCAAAGAGGAAGTGACGAAAAAGCCGCTGCTCGGGATCTGTCTCGGTATGCAGATGCTTTTTGAAAAAGGCTACGAGTTCGAAGAGACAGACGGGCTTGGATTTATCAAAGGCTCGGTCAGGCTTATGACGCCTGATAATCTCCCTATCCCGCATATTGGTTGGAACTCGCTTGAGTTTAACGAGAGGTGTTCGCTGCTTGACAACTGCAAGAACGGCGAGTATGTGTATTTCGTGCATTCGTATGCGGCGGACTGTCCGTCGGAGAACGTCGCGGCGTACTGCGACTACGGAATGAAGGTTCCCGCGCTGGTGTTCTCGGGGAATGTCTACGGAGCGCAGTTCCACCCGGAAAAAAGCGGCGAGACGGGACTAAAAATTCTGCGGAGGTTTGCGGAGGGGAACTTGTCCCTTGCACGCTGAATACGCCTGCAACGGCTATAAGCATTCCTGTACCCAATATATATTTTCGTACAATATAAAGTCGTTTATATTCGAAAGCTGCGGAAAATTGAGCTTTACGCCGATAAGACAAAAAAGGAGCAGAAATGAGCGAATATACTTTTTCCGTTGTAATACCCGCGCATAACGAGGAGAAATACATCGGCAGGTGCATTAAAGCCATCAAGCGCGCTTCAAAAAAGCTTCGCGGCGATAAGGTCCAGATCATAGTTTCCGCGAACCGCTGTACCGATAAGACTGTGGAGATAGCCAAAGCGATGGGCGCGGATGTCTGCGAAAACACTGTCAAATGTATAAGCGCGGTAAGGAACGA
>CAYMTG010000120.1:2621-5885 GCA_964393305.1 uncultured Ruminococcus sp. | reverse complement strand
ACCGCGCCATCAAAGGCGCGGGTCAGTCGTTATTCCGTTGTCCTCCTCAAGCAGCTTCTTTACCTCATCCAAAGAGAGATTTGTGAGATTTGCTATCTGCTGCGGATCCCTCATTCCGCTGTTCCAAAGATTTAGTACGAACCTTGTCCCGGCCAACAGAATTCCCTTGGCTTCGCGTCTGTCGCCGTATTCTTCCATCAACTTGCACATAGTAGTCAGTCCCTCCTCTGTTTCCTTAAAATATCTGATCCTTTCGGACAAGACTTCATTGTTCATCTCGTGCGGGTCGGCGCAGTGCATATCCGACATCAGCCGCCCGAGGCGTGTGGCATCCTGAATTTCGCTGTTCACATATATTATGTGCGACCCGTCGTTAAATAAATCGCCGCCGATCTCCCTGATTGTCCGTTCGACAGTATAAAGCGGTTTTTTCCTGCCGAAATAGTCGTGCTCTGTAATGAATATCACATATACCTCCGGGAGATTCGATACAGCCACCCCGTGCATCAGCAGATTTGCGTCTAGCAGGCTGCTGTTGTATCTTGCGCGCTTGGGTTCCGCGCCTTTGTTTACCCGCTGGACCTCTATGTTGTAATGACAGCCTTTATCGTCTATCGCGTAAATATCCAGTACCGAAGAACGTCCCTGCAGGTTTTTAATTTCAAACTGGGTGACCGCTCTCTCTACCTTCAGATCATCACGATCAAGTATGGCACTGAGCAGGACCTCGGCGCATGCCTTGTCCTCAAACACCTTTGTCATGAAATCATCGTCAATCGGACGAAGCTGCCTTATAATCTCAAGCTGCTCTTCCCGGGAATCGGATAATACTTTTTCGTTATCCATCAGAAATGCCTCCACCGTTCTTGCTTGGTTTAATTCAATAAGGGGCTTTGCCCCGTCATTTACGCGGCAAGGCGCGCTCTGCCGCGCTCTTTTCAGCAGGGTGATCCCCCCACTGAACAGAAATGGCACTCGCCGCCTTAGAGGCGCGGGGACATCCTGCCTAGATTATAACATATTTAACAAAGAAAATCAAGAGGTATTCCGTCTTTCGCGAATTATCATACGGATCACCAAAATATCGTTTTGATGAAGTGATTTTGCACAAGCGGCGCGCCGTTTCTCCTTTTTCTTTTGTTGAACTTGTACAAATCCCTTAAACTGCCCCTCTTTTGGTACTTCCCACAATAAAAATCCCTGTTTCTTACAGGAAATGGCAAAAAATGGTGATTTTTTTAAAAGGTTACAAAATGGTTACAAAAAATTTTTGTTAAAATGTCACAAATTCAACAGCGGTTTTTAGTTTGACATTTACGAAAAAAGAGGTTATAATACTTACGGAATGTAAAACGAGAGCAAATTGTATGGCAGAACGCGTATCAGGAGCGTTCTTCAGGAACAACGGGAAAGGAATGGGGACATATGGAACTCAGCATACAAAACAAGTTTGTGAAGCTGGCGGTGCTGGTGGTGTTTACACTGATGGTGGCGCTGCTCACGGGATCTCTTTATTTGAAGGACAGCGTTTATATTACCGATGACGGCGTTACGCGCCAGATCAAGACCAATGAAACGAACACTCACGAAATACTTGCGGCGGAGAATATAGAGGTGGGAGCGTTTGACAGCGTTACCGAGAGCGTCGACGAAAACAACTCCCTGCACATTACCATAGACCGCGCTTTTGACGTGTTTGTCACCGCTGACGGTGAGACGCAGACCTTGGCGGTGCTTGGCGGTACTGTTCGCGAAATGCTGGATAACGCGGATATCACGCTCGGCGAGTATGATACCGTGAACGTGAAGCTTAACGACAGCGTTTTCTCCGGGATGGAGATCGAGGTCACCCGCATTGAGCATAAAGAGCGCGTGGTGGAAACCGTTATCGAACGTGAAACGGAATATGTAGACAACACCAATCGCGTGATCGGCTATGAGAACGTCCTTGAAGAGGGCGCAGACGGAATTCGGCGCACGGTATATGACGATATTTATGTAAACGGCGTACTCAAGACCTCCGAGATGGTTACGGACGAATGCGCGGAGTATCCCGTAAACCGTGTGATCGAGCGCGGAACAGCCTGTGCCGTACCGTACGCGAAGATGTCCGATTCGTCCGCGCTCAAGCTTGTAAACGGGATCCCCGAGAACTACACCCGCGTGATAACCGGCAAGTCTACCGCGTACTCCGCGCCTGCGGGATCGTACACCGCAAGCGGACGCAAGGCGGCAGTAGGCACGGTAGCCGTCAATCCCAACGTTATCCCGTACGGCAGCGAGCTTTACATCGTGTCGACCGACAGGCAGTACGTATACGGCTACGCGATAGCCGCGGATACAGGCTCCGGTATGATGGAGGGCTACTCGATGGTAGACCTCTTCACCGCAAGCTACAGCGACGCCTGTGAATGGGGTTCGCATACCGTGGACGTCTTTGTGATCACCGAGGGCAACGGATAAAGGCTCCTCGCAGAATACGACAGGAAAACGCCGAGCATCAGCTCGGCGTTTTGTTATTCCTCATTTAACAGTCGAAAAAAATAATTTTCCTTATTTACTGTTTTTTTGAAAAATACTCTTGACGAATCGGCAAAAATCTATTATAATGTAGGTAAGCCCAACTATGCAATAATTTCAATCTAAAATTACTCGGAATATCGATTGGGCGTTACTGAAAGGATGAAATATGAGAAAGTGTTCTAATTGCGGAATTGAGCTTCCGGAAAACGCCAAGTTCTGTTCGGAATGCGGCGCTCCGTATATGCCCGACGAGGGCGCGGCTTCAGCGGAGCCGGAGACTCCCCAGAAAAACATTTGCGAGAAGTGCGGACTGGAGCTTCCCGCGAACGCTAAGTTCTGCACTGTGTGCGGCGGCAAGGCTATTATGGGTTCGGCGGTGGTTGCCCCGACTAAGGGCATCTTCAGCGGAGCTGTGGCTGCCACAAGCGGCGGCATTATGATGGAGTCTATTTCTCGTGAGGATATTGAGAAAGAAGCCAACGAAGCTCCCGAGACCGCCTCTTTGGGTGAAATGGGCGCTATACCCGAGATGGGCGAAATGGGCGCTATACCCGAGATAGGAGAGGTGGGCGCTATACCCGAAATAGGAGAAGTGGGCGCTATACCCGAAATAGGCGGAATGAATATCCCCCAAGTGGGCGAGATGACCGCCGCTCCCCAAGTGGGAGAATTGGGCGCCGCTCCACAGGTGGGAGAATTGGGCGCTGTCACACAGTCGGCAAGTCCTATCTCTCAGCCGAT
>CAYMTG010000120.1:0-2521 GCA_964393305.1 uncultured Ruminococcus sp. | reverse complement strand
GCGACCGGTGTGATCCCCGGGACGCAGGTTCTCCCGAATAACATCTCGACGCCTGCCGCAATAAGCTCTCCGTCCAAGAAGAAAATGTCGATTGGAGGGAAAATCGGAATTATCGCGGGATCTCTTGTCGTGGCAGCCGCAGCAGCCGCGGGAGTGTTCTTTGCGGTGGATAAAGCAAGCTTCCTGAGTACCCTGCTCGGCAAGGAAAAGTACGCCGTGGTGGTAGAGAGCAAGGCTATTACCGACGCGGCGGCAAGGATCGACGCGCAGTCCATCTCCGACGGTGTGGAAACTGTGTCCGAGGTCTATGCCTCCATGGCGACCATAGGCGCGGTCGATGGTATGAGCGGCGTTATGCTCGGAGATATTGAGGATATGGGCGGCACCGCCCCGATGATATACTCGTCAGCCGGAAGCTCTTATCTCCCGCAATACGATATGGCGGCGTACATAAAGGCGGTAAACGAGCTGTATGTCAGCACCTACGGCGCAAATCACATAAGCGAGAATATGTCGGCGGACGTTGAAGTCGGGGACGCTCTCAAGAGTCTTATCGACGAAGACTCGGCGACGATCGACGAGATTGTAAAGATCATCAACAACACCAAGATCGGCTGCGATGTTATTGCCGATGAAGACGCAATGCAGGAGAACTATACCATCGTCCTCGACCAAGCGGCGGTTGACTGCAGCGTGGTGATCAACGCCGAGAACGAGATATATGTGGCGCTGCCGTTTGTTTCCGACAAGGCATTTTTAATAAAACTGCCCGTTCCCGAGGAAAAGACGGAGCAAACACCCTCGCTCAGCCTCGACAAGGCGGAGCTGGAGCGCATTATACAGAGTGTTGCGGAGTCGTATCTGATGAACTACAAGGCTGCCGCTATCGAGATGGAAAAGGGTTCGGTTGAGGTTGCCGGCGTAAAGGTAGAGGGCAAGGCGATCACCGCCGAGTTTAAGGGCGAAGCTCTTGAAAAGCTGTTTACCGACGCTGTTGAGGTCATAGCAAAGGACGAATACCTCAAGACCGAGATCGTAAGCTACTGCAAGGAAATCGGTATGGAGGATATAACCGCCGAGAAGTTCGAGTCCGCGATCATGGACATTGTTGACTTTGACGCGACCGACGGCGACAGGCTGGTTATTACCACCATTATCGACAAACAGGGCAATATTCTCGCGAGAACCTTCGAGGCGTTTTCCGACACCGACGATGAGACTCCTGCTGTGGGTTACTTCGTAAACGACGAGCAGGCGGCTTTTGAGATGGTTTTAGACGACGAGAACAGGTTTGCCGTAAAGATCGACTTCCGCTCCGAAACCGACTTCGATATGACTATGGATATCGAGTATGACGATAACGTTATCAGACTGAACGCAAGCTGCACCGGCGTAAAGACCAAGAAGCTGGGTAGCAGAGAGGTGCCGGTGGGTACGTATGTATTCAGCGTGAGACTTCCCGATGACTTTGAGGATCAGCTCAGCGGAGGCGCGCAGACGCTTGCCGCCATCAACGATATGACGCTTACCATATCCTCCGATGTAAGCGACGACGGCATGGGGCAGAATCTGCTTGTTTTGTTAGACGCTGCGAGCTACGGCTCTGTACAGCTCAATGTCGGTATGACGCTCGGAAATGATACGGTCAGCGAGTACCCCACAAGCTTGATAGACCTTACTCCCGTGATGGAGCAGGGGACATTCGACGACACGACAATGGAGCAGCTCAAGGCATACTTTGACGAGTTTAGCACAGCATATGAGGATCTTAAGAGCAAGCTCTCCGGGTACAGCGTATTTAAGGAGCTGCCGGACTTAAGCAACCCGTTTGATCAGACGAACGATCCCCCTTATACCGATAGTTATTTTTTCACGCCTGATGAGATAGCTCAGTATATTGCCGAGGATCTGCAGGAGCTTAACGAATACGCAGAGCTGGTGGACCCGTCCGACACAGAGATGTTAAGCCGGATAAACGAGCTGCAGCAGGAGTACGCTGACCTGAATTCGGCAGTATTGGCACTGTCTGCGATGTCCGAGGATACCGAGGGCTATACGGAAACGCTCGCGGCTCTTGAGGAGGAGTACTGGGAGCTGTTTGACGAGCTGTGGGATATTGAGATCGATATAGAAGAAGGCAGCGGCTCAGGCTCTATACAGCAGTCAATTCTTCCCGAGGTTGACATAAACTCGATAAGCAAAATGCAGTATACGGAAATTCAGCAGATTATGGAGGCGTACAATGCGGTATTTGAGGTGATCGAGTATAGCAAAGACTATTTTATCACGAGCAATGATCTCAAAATTTTGTATGACGCTGCGGAAGAGGAGTACTACGATGTCGAGCACGACTGGGAGTACTTCTGCAACGACCTTAATCGCGGCACTCTGAACGTGAGCCTGCTGAACACCTTAAGAAACTCAATGAAGAAATACATCCCCGCTGTTGACGCGCTGGTAGAAGCGCTCCAAGCTGAGGGATTGATGTGAGGTCACGCTGTCCGTGCGCTATTGGAAGCGC
>CAYMTG010000119.1:0-5895 GCA_964393305.1 uncultured Ruminococcus sp. | reverse complement strand
ACGTCTTTTATCTCAAACTCTGTGTTATTCAGGTAGTTCAGAATTCCGGCGTCGGTCGTAAACTTGAATGTCAGTTTATAAGAACATAGAGCTTGAGCTTTAGCGCCGTATTTCTTATTTTTTGCGTTTGTATCGGATGTGCCGTATTTGCCGTCTCCCAAAAGCGGGTGTCCGATATGGGCAAAATGCGCTCTTATCTGATGTGTGCGACCCGTCAGCAAATCTACCTCGAGAAGCGAGAGGTCTCCCCTGCTGTTTAATACGCGATATTTCGTTTTAATTGTGAGAAAATCGGGTTTAGGTGTGTCTGAAACTATCACCCTGTTCTCGTCTGAGAGTTTTTTCAGGTAAGCCGTGAGTGTCGCCGATTTAGGCGCCGGTTCGCCGTAAACCGCGCAAAGATACAGCTTTTCAAGCTCACGGTCATGAATCTTCCGGCTGAGAATACGCAGGGCTTCCGCGTTTTTTGCGGCAATTACAATTCCGGAGGTGTTTCTGTCAATGCGGTTTACCAGTGCGGGCGTGAAGCTGTTCTCTTTTTCAGGGGAATACTCGCCATTTTTAGTGAGGTAGTTCAGTACTCGGCTGACAAGCGTATCGGAGGACTTATCGTTATCTTCGTGGACAACCAGACCGCACGGCTTGTTGACGAGCAGGATATTCTCATCCTCGTATATTACCGAAATCTCTGAGGGAGCCTCCCTGAAATCATCGCGTATCTCTTTTGCGAGCAGCTCGTCGCTTAAATAGAAGCGAAATACGTCGCCTTCTTTCAGAATAACGTTAGGTTCAGTTTTAGCGCCGTTCAGTTTTATGCGTTTTTTACGCATAAGCTTGTTGATCAGCGAGGATTTAAGATTTGGATATGCCTTTGAGAGAAAACGGTCTGCGCGCTGTCCCGCGTCATTTTTCTGAATGGTAATTTCTGTCATAAGTTACTCCTGCTTTGTCCTGACAAGTCTCCAGAGCGTAATTCCGCCAAGTCCGTTGAATACGCTGCAAATCAGCAAATATCCAAGATATGGCAGAATTTCCGAAACGCTCGATATTCCCAACACCGCATAGCCCATATTGGCAACGCTATGCTCAAAGCCGCAAAGTATAAACGTCATTACACATAGAAATATTCCCGCCACCTTCATTGCGCCCTCGCTGTGCCGCTTGAAATTATCAACCGCAGCATACATCAGCACGCCGCAGAAAAAAGCAAGAATTGCCGTTGTGAGTATGCTTTGTTCAAGCTTAGCGGACATAAGCGCCGCCGCTTTTTCATGGACAGACGGCTTTGCTATTCGTACTAGTCCGCAGGTAAATATCATTCCCAGAAAATTTCCGACCCATACGATCAAGCAATTGGGAACGTTTTTATTTTCGACTATGTAGCCGACTTTTCCCGTAAACAAATTCATTCCGAACGAGCAGATCGCGAATAAGCCGGTCGCGAAAAGCGCCGCCCCTATGACGTCATTCGAGCAGGAAAGCTTCACAATACAGCCGATCCCCAGAACGAATCCTGCGGCAAAGGATTTTTTCAGATTTTCAAGTCTTGCCGTTTTCTTTTCGGTCATAAATTTTTACCTCTATTAATTTTGCTCTTAAACAATTTAAAACCGGCAATCACCGATCACCAGCGATTGCCGAGTTCAATTATTTTTTGAGCTTTGCTTCTGCCTTAAGGCGAAGATCACGCTCTAGAATTACCTTTCTGATACGGATGCTCTTTGGAGTGACCTCTACAAGCTCATCGTCCTGTATAAACTCCAGACTGTCCTCAAGGCTCATACGTTTGTAAGGGATAAGCTTCAAAGCGTCATCAGAACCGCTTGCGCGAGTATTAGTGAGGTGCTTCTTCTTGCAAACGTTTACAACAATATCTCCCGCCTTAGGGGATACGCCGACAATCATACCTTCGTAAACCTCGGTACCTGCGTCAATAAACAGAGTCCCGCGCTCCTGTGCGTTGAACAAGCCGTATGTTACTGCCGTACCGGTTTCCCACGCAACTAAAGAACCTTCTGTTCTTCTCGGAATATCGCCATAGTAAGGCTTATAACAGTCAAACACGGAATTCATAACGCCCTCGCCCTTTGTATCTGTAAGAAACTCGCTTCTATACCCGAAAAGTCCCCTTGACGGAATAAGATATTCCAGACGGGTGCGAGAACCTACGGGGTGCATTTCAACCAGTTCGCCCTTGCGAATGCCCATCTTCTCCATTACAGCACCTACAGAGGTTTCGGGTACATCAATTACAAGGCGCTCAACCGGCTCGCATTTTACGCCGTCGATTTCCTTATAGAGTACGCGGGGCGTGCTTACGGAAAGCTCGTAACCCTCGCGGCGCATAGTTTCTATAAGAATGGAGAGGTGCATTTCACCGCGCCCCGCGACATTCATAGCCTCCGCCTGATCGCTCTCGGAAACGCGGAGTGATACGTCCTTCAAGGTCTCCTTCATAAGACGCTCGCGTATCTGACGAGATGTGACAAACTTGCCCTCTCTGCCCGCAAACGGCGAGGAGTTGACGGAGAACGTCATCTCAACAGTGGGTTCGGAGATCTTCACGAAAGGAAGAGGCTCAACCTTTGCGGGAGAGCAGATAGTCTGACCTATTGTAACGCCCTCAATGCCCGAAAAGCATACAATGTCGCCGACAGATGCTTCTGTAACAGGGGTCTTATTCAGACCTTCATATTGGTAAAGTGAAACGATCTTTGCCTTAAACGGCTGCGTACGGTTGTGGTAGTCGCAGACCACTACCTCCTGATTCTGCTTGACAACACCGCGCTCCACACGACCTACCGCAATTCTTCCTACATAGTCATTGTAGTCGATAGATGAAACAAGCAGCTGAAGCTCGTCCTCTGCGTCTCCCTCCGGGGGATCGATATGCTCAAGGATCTTGTTAAAAAGCGGCTTGAAATCCGTACCCATCTCATCCGGGTTGTAGGAGGAACATCCCAGACGTCCCGAGCAGAATACAACGGGACTGTCAAGCTGTTCCTCAGACGCATCCAGATCCAGCAGCAGCTCGAGAACCTCGTCAACGACTTCGTGATTTCTCGCGTCGGGGCGATCTGTCTTATTAACAACAACGATGATCTTGTGACCGAGTTCCAATGCCTTCTGAAGGACAAAGCGCGTCTGGGGCATAGTTCCCTCAAAGCTGTCTACAAGCAGCAGAACGCCGTTTACCATCTTGAGAATACGCTCAACTTCTCCGGAGAAATCCGCGTGTCCGGGGGTATCGACGATGTTTATTTTCACGCCGTTGTACATACAAGAGGTATTCTTTGCGAGAATTGTGATACCGCGCTCACGCTCGATATCGTTGTTATCCATAACTCTGTCGGCAACCTCCTGATTTTCGCGGAAGGCGCCGCCCTGCTTTAACATCTCGTCTACAAGCGTTGTTTTGCCATGGTCAACGTGCGCTATAATCGCAATATTCCTCAAATCATTTCTTACCAATTTTTGTCACTTTCCTTTACACATAATTAATTTGATATAAAAAACCGCCACAGAATATTATACTACATTTTTGGCATTACTACAAGAGAATTCGAGAAAAAACGTGTTTTTATTTTATACTTTTATAAAAACATACGGTAATTTTGTGAATTTTAACCAAATCCAAACATTTTTTCTATGTATATTGCCTCTTGTCGTTCCATATATTTTTCAAGCGATACGCCGTCACTCACAAAAACCAGATTTCCGTTGTTTGCGGTGGAGTAGGTTTCATCGCAGCCCGCTCTTGCAAGACGCTCTAAAACATCACGCTTCGGATGCCCGTAGCTGTTTTCCTTACCTACCATAAAGACGGCAATTTCGGGGGTAACATAGTGCAAAAACTCTTCGCTGGTTGAGCCGCTGCTTCCGTGATGCCCAACCTTCAGAACGTCTACGTCAATATCGGCGCCGCTGTCTATAATATCGTATTCAGAGTCAAAGCCGGCATCTCCGGTAAACAAGAACGAATTTTCACCGTGGACATAACGTGTTGTAATGGAAAAGTCGTTCATATCGTCATAATCGCTGCGAATTGGAGACAACACCTGCAAAAACGCACCGTTCGGAAGATCAAAGGTTTCCCCAACTACAGGCTCTCTGCATTCAATTCCTTGACTGTTAACCGTTTCCATAAATCTGGCGTATATAAGATTATCGGTAATATCTGCTTCATTCACCTTTGGCATAAGCACAAGGTCGGTTTTGAAGCTTTTGATTATTGACTCCATACCTCCGTAATGGTCGCTATGCGGATGGGTTACTATTACCATATCCAGCTTTCGCACACCCGCGTAATTCAAAAAGCCTTTGACATCGGAAGAATGTTCCGCCTCACCGCAGTCAATCAGTATGCTCTCGCTGCCTGAGCGGATCAGTATGCAATCCCCTTGCTTCACATCAATGAAGCTTACCGAAGTTTCCCCGTCCTGAAGTTTTACATACGGTTTATAACCGACCCCGAAATGAGCTAATATCTCATACGTCGACGGGATGCCTTCTATAAATAAATATCTGTCGTTAAGCCAGAAAAAACACGCGACAACCGTTATGAACAATGCGGCAATGTTGCGGATTTTTCTCAGAACAGCTTTAACGCTTGTTTTTCTTTTTTTCTTTCTTTTCTTGGCTGCCATTCTTCGTATTCCTCTTTGCGGGATTTGTGTCGGGGGCTATAAGGCAATCCTTGCCATGTCCTATCAGGTCGCGCCGTTTCGCTATTGTAAGAGCCTTCTCCACAAGTGCGCGGTTCTTCGGCATAAAATATTGGAGCAAAGCGCGCTGCATAGCCTTTTCCTCGGACGTTCTCGGAACAAATAACGGCTCCATAGTATACGGGTCAAGTCCCGTATAGAACATTGCCGTGGAAATAGTGCCGGGCGTTGGGTAGAAGTCCTGCACCTGCTCGGGGCGGATATTGTGCTTCTTCTCAAAAACAGCAAGCTCGATCGCGTCGGCGAGTGTGCAGCCGGGGTGAGACGACATCAGGTAAGGCACGAGATACTGCTCTTTTCCACACTTCCTTGTCGAGGAATAGAACCGCTTCTCAAATTCCTCGTACACCTCGATATGCGGCTTCCCCATCAAATCAAGTACCTTGTTGGACGCATGCTCCGGCGCTACCTTGAGCTGACCGCTGACGTGATGCTCAACAAGTTCATCAAGAAAAGCGTTATTCTTCTCAAGAAGCATATAGTCAAAGCGAATACCGGAGCGGATAAACACCTTTTTCACCTTCTTGATCGAGCGCAGTCTCCTAAGAAGTTTGATATAATCGGAATGATCGGGGTTAATGTTCTTACACGGCGTGGGCGCAAGGCATTTTCTCCCCTTGCAGAGTCCGTGTTCCTCCTGCCTGTCACAGGAAGCGTGACGGAAGTTTGCGGTAGGGCCGCCGACATCGTGGATATATCCCTTAAAGTTCGGTCTCTCAGAGAGCATAACCGCCTCGTTGTAAACGGAATCCTCACTTCTTGTTTGAATTCTGCGCCCCTGATGAAGCGCAATAGAGCAGAAGTTGCAGAAACCGAAGCAGCCGCGGTTGTGCGTTATCGAAAACTCGATCTCCTGAATTGCCGGCACTCCCCCGTCCTTCTCGTACATCGGATGATAAGCGCGCATATAGGGCAGTTCGTAGGCATAGTCGAACTCCGCCTGCGTGACCGAGCGCTGCGGCGGGTTCTGTACCAACATCATATTGCCATGGCGCTGGACTATGGTTCGTCCGTAGACCTCGTCCTGCTCATCATACTGCTTGCGGCAGGACTTGGCGTATGCCTTCTTGTTCTCGCGAACTATCTCAAAGCTGTCGCATTGTACAGCGCCAATCGGCGTATTCTCCGGTTTTGTGAGATAGCATATTCCGCGCAGATCGTGCATATCGGC
>CAYMTG010000118.1:0-5979 GCA_964393305.1 uncultured Ruminococcus sp. | reverse complement strand
GCGCACTCTGCCGATTTTCTCTTTTCAAACCGGTTTCTAGAGGTTCCCAAAATTTACCAGAAGCATATAACTTGCCGTACCTGCCGCTATAGAGAGCAGCATATTCCGTTTCCACAGGTGAAGCGCTGCTGTCACGGCAAGCGCGACAAGCTCGGGAAGCCCGTGAGGAGCGGCAAGTATGCTCACGTCCTTGAAGCAGTACACCACCAGCAGCCCCAGAGCCGCGCCGGGGAGCGCTTTCCCGAGATACTCCACGTATTTGGGAACGGGTTTCTTCCCGCCGAACGCCAGAAACGGCAGAAACCGCGTCAGCATAGTACCCAGCGCGACTGCGGCTATCATGATCGCGCTTTGAAGAGGAGTAAGTATCATCTGCTGCCGCCCGCCTTTTCTATGCTCTTGCGGAAAATCGTCAGCGCCAGAATGATCAGCGCCATGCTCGGGATTATAAAGCTCTCGCTCCCGAAAATCAGCAGACAGATAATCGCCGCGCCAATGCCGATAAGCGACGAAGCGTGATTCTTCTCTTTGAGCCAATTATCCAGAAAGATCACCACCAGCAGCGCGGTCATCACGAAATCCAGTCCCGGCAGCTCTATACCGATAAACGAACCCGCGAGCGAACCCAGCGCCGCGCCCGTCACCCAATACGCCTGATCAAGCAGCGTCACCCAGAAGTAGAATTTTCCTCTGTCCACTTCGTTCGGGATCTCGGCGGTGCAGTTGACGGAGAAGCTCTCATCGCACATTCCGAAGATAAGGTACGGCTTGAATTTCCCCGTACCCTTGTACTTCCCCAGCATTGAGATCCCGTAAAACAAGTGCCGCGCATTCACCATAAGCGCCATCACAAACGCGCCAAGCGGGTCAAACGCCGTAGTCATAAGATCCACCGTGACAAACTCCATCGAACCCGCGAACACCACCGCCGCCATAATAATGGGCGTGGCGGCGGGCAGTCCCTGCGTCCGCGCATATATCCCGTATGCAGTCCCCAGAAAAAGAAATCCCGTCATAATGGGGATCGTTTTGGGAAATGCCGCCTTTAGTGCCTTTATCATTTTAGCCGTCCTTTTGGTGATTTGAATATTTTACGCGCAGATCGTCCGCGATTTTCGTAAGTTTTTTAAGTCGGTGATTAAGTCCGCTCCGTGAGATCGGGGTACTGTGCAGACCGCACAGCTCGGAGAGCGAGCTTTCGGGATTTTCCAGACGAAGCTCGGCAGTCTCGCGAAGCTCGGGGGAGAGGTTCTCCGCGCCGAGCAGCTCGTATATCGTCTCGATGTCACGACGGGACTTCTCGCTCGCGGCGACAGTCTTGTCAAGATTTGCGCTGTCGCAGTTCACACAGCGATTGGCTCGGTTTCGAATGTCCTTCTCGATCTTCACCTGCATTATCTCCAGCGCGTGAGAACCCGCTCCGATATAGGTGAGAAAGTCCTCTATAAGCTCGCTGGTCTTGAAATACAGCATATCGTTCTTTGCGCGTGAGGTGACCTTGGGCGCCATACCATGCTCGTCCATAAACTCGCGGAGCATCTCGGTGCGCTCGTTTTCCGGGAGTATCATCTCAAGGTGATACTCCTTGTTAGGGTCGGTGACGCTGCCGCAGGAGATAAAAATTCCCCGCAAAAACGCGCCGCTGTCATCATCGTTACCCGATACCACCGAGTTGTTGATCCTCGAAAAATCCCCGAACAGCTCGGCGAATTTTCCGGACTTTACGCGAAACGTATAAAGTGAGTTGCCGTTCTTCACAAGCCGCGTCGTTTTTGTCTTTTCGTTCGGGAACACCACCTCGCACAGCAGCTTCGCCGCCGGGACGAGGTCGCGGTTTTCGGTCTGAACGGCGGGCTTGCCGTCTAAAATTCTTCCCGCAAAAAACAGACCGTACAGCATTGCCGCCGCCTCGCTGCAGGAAATGCCGCTGATACTGTCAATGCTGCACAGCTCTTTTTTTATATCGGACGAAAATGACATACCGTACACCCCCGTTCGTCCGCTGCTATTTCTTATCTATATCCCGATGAACCTCAGACACCTTGATATTCTTTTCAGCCAGATAATCCGCAGTACGTTTCGCGAACGTGATACTGCGGTGCTTGCCGCCTGTACAGCCGAACGCGATCACCAGACGGCTCTTGCCCTCCTGTATATACATCGGCAGCAGGAAGTCCACCATATCGCGTATCTTTAACTCGAGCGCCTGTGACTGCGCGGAGTTCATCACGTATTCCCGAACCTCCCCATCCAGTCCTGTTTTATGCTTCAGCTCGGGGATATAGAACGGATTTGGCAGACACCGCACGTCAAACACCAGATCCGCGTCGTTCGGGATACCGTACTTGAAGCCGAAGCTCATACAGCTTACTATCATTCTCTCGGTCGGCTTGTCCATAAACAGCTCGGCTATCTGCTCCTTAAGCTGTGCGGTGGTTATATGCGTGCTGTCGATAATGTAGTCTGCGCGGATACGGATATTGCTCAGCATCGCGTTCTCCATATCAATAGCCTTTGACAGATCTCCGCCCGCACGGTCGTTCAGCGGGTGAAGGCGGCGAGTTTCGCTGTACCGCTTCATCAGCGTTTCCCGAGCAGCCTCAAGGAATAAGAGCTTAACGTCGATCCCGTCTGTGTTCTTTAAAGCCGAAACGCTCTCCGCAAGTCCCGAGAACATCGCCCCTCCGCGTATATCCGTGACGATAGCGACTTTTTTTATATCGCCGTTCTCGCTGCATATCGCCGCAAAATTCGGGATAAGCTGCGGCGGCATATTGTCAATGCAGAAATACCCGATATCCTCCAGCACCTTCACCGCAGAGGACTTTCCCGACCCGGACATTCCCGTAACTATCACAAATTCCAACTAAATCTGCCCCGTTTCTTTTGAAAAACGCCGATTTGATCGCATTAATACAATTTGAACAGCGTTTTCTCCGCTTTTTTATCTGTCTATGATCAGCATCTCGCACTCCAACTCAACGCCCTTCCGCTCGCGAACCACCCGCTTGACGTGTTCGACCAATGCCGTCACATCGTCAAACGTCGCGTTGTTCCTGTTTATGATGAAGCCGCTGTGCTTGTCGCTGACCTGTGCGCCGCCTATGGAAAAGCCCTTAAGTCCGCACTCCTCGATAAGCGCAGCCGCAAAGTAACCCTCGGGACGCTTAAAGGTACTGCCGCAGGAGGGATATTCAAGCGGCTGCTTGTCGCGCCGTCTCCCGATGATCTCGCTCATTTTTGCCTTGATCTCGGAGATGTCGCCGCGCTCCAATGCCAGCGTCGCCGATAAAATCACCATTCTGTTCTCCGAAAACACGCTTTTTCGATAACCGAGCGCCATTTCAGACAGCGGGATCTCAACGATATTTCCGTCCGTATCCACGCACCGTGCGGATACGACCACGTCCTTCATCTCCGTGCCATACGCTCCCGCGTTCATATACAACGCGCCGCCCACCGAGCCGGGTATTCCGTATAAACGCTCCATGCCGCTCAGTCCCTCGTTTGCCGCTGCTATACACAGTGCCGCGAGCGAAGCTCCCGCGCCTGCCGCGACACGTTCTCCGTCAAAGGAAAAGCTGCCGAGAGCGCCGCCTATCCTGATAACAACACCGCTATAGCGATTTACAAGAATATTGCTGCCCTTCCCCAGAATAAAGAACGGTATACCCCACGAGCGACAGACCCTCAGAACCTCGCACAGACATTCCTCGGAGTTCGGCTCGATAAACAAGTCACATTCGCCGCCGATTCCCATCGTTGTAAGCGGCGCAAGCACAAAATTCCGCTCACAGGCGCATCCGTATTTCCCGCCAATATCCTCAAGCGCGGAAAAATCAAACCCGCTTGAACGATCCGATTGACCTAATTGACCTGATTGACCTAATTTATCCAACTGACCCACGGCTTACCTCCAACCAATTGAAAACAGCAGCGGACGTGTTGCCGTCCGGCTGCCGTTCAGAATGTTTCTTTAATAAAGGTCACCTCTAAAGGACTTTGCCTTAGTTATAGAGTATATAAGAACGCCGCGCCGATTATGCCCGCGTCGTTGCCGAGCTTGCATACGTCGAGCTTCGTCACCTTATCCGCGTCTACGCAGTAGCTCTCGCGGTTGATGAACTCGTACAGCGGCTTGGTGAGGTTCTCGCCCTCCTTGCAGATACCGCCGCCGATAAGCAGCATTTCCGGCTGGAATGTATTGACGATATTCGTAAGTCCGCAGCCGAGGTAGTCTATATACCTTCCGATAAGCTCTTTTGCGGCGGGATCGTCGGCTCTCATACCGTCAAACGCAGTCTTACCATCCACATTGTCGAGCGAGCCGCCCGCTATTTCCCACATTTTGGAGTCCTTGTGAGCCTCCATAGTCTCCCTAGTCATATTTATAAGCGCGGTTGCGGAGGAATATGCCTCAAAGCAGCCCTTTCTCCCGCAGGAACACGGTCTTCCGTTAAATTCGATAACCATATGTCCCAGCTCCGCGCCGCAGTAGTTGAAGCCTGTGTAGATCTTGCCGTCTATGATGATTCCGCCGCCTACGCCGGTGCCGAGCGTTACGACAACAACGTTCCTGCAGCCCTTGCCCGCGCCCGCGAGAACCTCTCCGAACGCGGCGGCGTTTGCGTCGTTTTCAACGTAGATCGGCTTGTCGAGACGCTTCTTGATGAGCGAGCGGAGGTCGGTATTCCTGAAATCGAGGTTGCAGGAGTACAGCACCACGCCGCTGTCCCTGTTCGCAACTCCCGGGGTGCCAATGCCGATGGAGTTCACCTCGCCGATGGTCACCTTCGCCTCGTTAAGTACCTTCCATACGGTCTCCACGATTGAAGCGCAGATCTCGTCCGCCGAACGGGGAAGATTAGTCTTGGCAGTCGCCTTAGCCACGATATTGCAGTTCTCGTCAACCAGACCCACCTTGATATTGGTTCCGCCCAAGTCAATGCCTATATTGTACATATCAAAGTTTCCTTTCAAGTATTAAATGTTAAGGTCGGACATTATCTCCTCGCTGTCGCTGTCCATACCGAGCTGACGGAGCAGATCCTTTGCCGCGTTGTAGCCCATCTTCTTCTGGCGGTTGTTCATCGCGGCGACCTCAAGGATAACCGCTAGGTTACGTCCGGGCTTTACGGGGATATTCAGGAGCGGCACCTTAACGCCGAGTATCGTCATATAGTGAGTGTCCACACCCATGCGGTCGTAGGTTTTCTCGGGATTCCAAAGCTCCATCTCGACAACCATATCTATCTTCTCCGACATCTTGACCGCGCCGATACCGAACAACTGGCGTGCGTTGATAATGCCGATACCGCGCAGCTCCAGAAAGTGACGGATATTATCGGGAGACGAACCGACAAGCGTGATATTGGACGCCTTGCGTATCTCCACCGCGTCGTCCGCGATGAGGCGGTGACCGCGCTTTACAAGCTCTATCGCGGTCTCGCTTTTACCGACGCCGCTTTCTCCCATGATCATAACGCCCTCGCCGTAGATCTCGATCAACACGCCGTGGCGCGTAATGCGCGGCGCAAGCTCGAGATTGAGGTAATTGATAAGCTTGGCGATAAACACCGAGGTACTCTCCTCAGTGCGGAAAATCGGGATCCCGTAGTTGGGCGCAAGCTCCATCATCTCGGGGAGCGTTTCCTGACCTCGCGTGAGTATCAGCGCGGGGAAGTGATACGAGAGCAGATCCGCGATACGCTTGCGGCGGGTCTCGGGGTCAAGTCCCGAGAGGTAGGCGCGCTCCATCATTCCCATGACCTGAATACGCTTGTTGTCAAAATATTCGTAGAAACCCGCGAACTGCAATCCCGGGCGGTTAGTATCGTTATTGGATATGAGTGAGTTCTCGCCGCCCTCCGGCATATACAAAGTTTCAAGCTTAAACTCCTCGATCATCTTATAAAGCGGGAAGGAAAATTCTCTGGTGATCTCTTCAAGAGGCATATTTCTTCATCCTTTCTGAAGGTC
>CAYMTG010000117.1:0-6106 GCA_964393305.1 uncultured Ruminococcus sp. | reverse complement strand
CTTCAAATCCCCGGCGATATTATGCACCCGGGGCTTCTCCGGAAGAAGCTGCCCGTTCAGCCGAACAGGCGATTATTATTTCTTGAAGGAGCTCTTGTAATCCGACCGAGCCGGATGTCTCACATCCCGCCGCGCTTCTTTTTCGACGCGATAATCGCCGCGGTAATGCCGAGTGCCGCTATCACAACGATAATCGGCTTTCCCGTTCCCGTATAAGGATTTTCCTCGGCGGGATTGCTCTCGCCGCTTGACGAGGAACTGTCGCCGCCTGACGGGGAGCTTTCCGCGCTATCAACACTGTCACTGCTCTCGCCGCTGTCACCGTTGTCACCGTTGTCACCGCCTGTCGGCTCGGAGCTGTCCGAGGTGTCCGAGCTGCCCGAAGTATCCGCCGTTTCGGCTTCCTCCGTGCTTTCGGCGGTATTGCCCTTATCAAACCTTGACTTCTCATTCACTACAACAAGATAATCCGACGCGTGCGTAAATTCGAGATCCGCCACGCCGTCCGCTTTTATCCTGCTTTCGCTGATAAATTCCGGCTCGCCGCTCTGCGCGTTATAGTAGTACAGGCTTGCGTAATATCCCGCGCTCGCCGTTCCGAGGTCGATGGAAAGCACCGCCTTGAACCCGAACTCGCCGTCATACGACAGACTTAACTGCAGGCTGTAGCTTTCACCCGTAACATTATTCACAACGTCAACGGGAATGCCGCTTGAGCCGACTGTTACGCCAAAATCGATAGTGCCGACCGCCGCCGTGATGTCCGTGCCGTTCACGCTCCACGAAACGCCGTCACCCATATCGAATGTCAGCGTGATGTCCCTGCCCTTGATTGAATTTAAGATATCGCCGGGGACTTCGGTCGTGCCGTTCATTTCAATGATGATTTCACCGCCGCCCGACGCGTCAACCTCGGCGCGGATAGCCTCCCAGCCGTCCTTGCCGCTGTCGTTCTTGATGTAGGGCTTGTCGGCTTCGTCAGCCTTTGGCTCGTCGGGGGTAACGCTTGCGCTGTCGCCCGTGCTGTCGCTTGTGTCGGTTCTGTGAGTGGGTCTGCTCGGGACGACCGTCGGCTTGCTCAGCTTGGGAATGCTCTCGGTGTAGCTGTCTCCGCAGTTGGCGCAAGTGTAGGTGCGCACGCCCTCAGCCGAGGTGGTCGGCTCGGTCGTTACCTCGGAGCTGTAATCGTGACCTGATGCGGCTGTCGCTACCTCATCCAAAGTTGTCTCGATTGTCCCGTCGCTGTCGGTGAACAGCTTGCCACACGCCGAACACGTCCAGTATGCCGTATTGCCCGTTTCGGTGCAGGTTGCCGCCGCTTCGGAGACTTCCGTAAGTTTGTGACCGAGCGCGGCTGTCGTTACCTCATCTAAAGTCGTTGCATTTGTCCATTCGCTGTCGAGGAACAACGCGCCGCACAAATTACACGTCCAATATTCATAGTTACCAGCTTCGGTGCAAGTCGGTTCTTTTGCTTCACAGGGTTCTGAGCCGCACTTTTCCGTATGTTCGCCGACCTTACCCCAATAGTCTTGATCAACAGCGACAACCTCATAACCGCTTAAAGTTTCGGGGATAGGTGCTGTATCGCTTTCATTCACCGTATATATCCCGGTAATCGTCACTTCATCATTATCAACTGCGTATTGTATCACTGACGGTTCGGACGGTAGGAATAATATACAATTCAACCCTTCGGGTATGTACACGGTTTCAAGGCTTTCACAGCCGTGAAGAAAAACCATTTCATCAATCGATTTAACACTGTTGGGGATCGTTATGCTCTTCAGGTTTTCACAATGGCTAAAAGCATCCGCGCCAATTGATGTAACACCGCTGGGGATCTCTATCTCTCCAAGGCTGGAGCATTGTTGAAAAGCGCATTCGCCAATTGATGTAACACTGTCGGGGATCTCTATGCTTTCAAGGCTGTGGCAATCACTAAAAGCATACGCCCCAATAGTGGTAACGCCGTTTCCAATAACGGCATTGACTATTCCCATTTCTCCACAATGCCACCATGGTCCACGCTCGTAATCGTAATCATACATAGCCCCCGTGCCGCGCCTTTGTGCGAAATCGTTCAACATCCTGTTGAAATCATCTTACGGAATAATACGAGTCATAGCTCGTCCGGCAAAGCGCCGTGCTTGTCCGGTTTGTGACCCGGGGAACGTCATGGCGGAGCGCTCCTTTCGCTTTCAACCACTCTCGGCTGCGCAAGGGAAAGTATCTGAAATACTGCTATTCAATTGTCAAAGAACTGAACGGGTAAAATTTACCCCTTCATAATATTCGCCGTTGGGAGGGCAGTTTTGCACAACACTTTTTATTGAATTCAGCGCTTTGACGAAAAAATTCAATTATATTTCTCGGCAATTTGTTAAAAATTACAGTGCATCATCCCCCCTCAATAATTTTTTCAGCTTAGTAAGTATTTTTTTCTTTTGCAAATGAATTGCGTTTCGATAAATACCGAGCTCAACTGCAAGTTCCCGTTCTGTTCTGTTAAAATAAAAAAGCTGAGTGATGAGGTATCGTTCCTCGTCACTCAGCTTTTCAAGTGCTTGGTCAAGCATTATTTTATCGATAACCGATTCTCGGAAGTCAGCGGTCTGGTCTGCAAAGTCGAACCCGAGCGCCGTTAATCTATCGAGCGAATCCTCACGGCTCGGT
Organism: uncultured Ruminococcus sp.; assembly: GCA_964393305.1. Lineage (GTDB taxonomy): Bacteria > Bacillota > Clostridia > Oscillospirales > Ruminococcaceae > CAG-115. The sequence continues at coordinate 3,430 of CAYMTG010000117.1, read as the reverse complement.
ATCTCCTTGACAGTTGCCTTTTTCTGATCGATAATGTATCGCGTTTCCTTAAGATCACGTTCGATGTATTTGATTCGTCGATCCGACTTCTTGAGGATTTCAAAGATCTCATCCGCGACCTCAACGGCTATGCCGTTCTTGATGATGTACTTTTTGGATATTTTTGCCCCTCCTGTAATTTAGAATTTCGTTTTTGAGTGAAATCTAAATTACGGGAGGAGACCTGCACCGAGGTGCTATCCGTTTGTTGGCAAAAAAATATCCGAGACGGTGTTTCGCCTCGGATAAAGGTTGTCAACATGATTTTATAGAATTGTGGTTGCTTCGCTACTTCCAAATTTTCAACAATGTATAGTTTAGGATTTAAAACCACGCATAAAATCAATCAAAAAACCTGAATAACCATAAACCAGACTTGATAAAATCAAACATATTTTGGTTTTAAATCCATCTCCCTTGACCAATGCGTAAACGGTTTCGGAAACAAAAATCACAGCTGGTAATACGACAATTTCATTGCCGTGTAATGACACGTAAATAACATATATCCATGCCGGCACAATTAGAATCGCTAGCACAAGGAACAAGATCATCTTGCCTACAAAATATTTTGAAAGATCGACCTTAAAATATATGATTAAAAATAATGGAACTATCCCCCCACAAACAAGACCCAATACAACGGTACATATTACATCCGAGAAACTGCAATATGTGGAGAGAAAACACATCAAAAACACGGAAGTTACACTTACAGACAACAAAGGAATTAGCAGCGATTTGATCCAAGATTTAATGCTCATGAACGCACACCTCTATATCTACTGTTCTCGTTATCAAGCTCCAATACGTTTCGATAATCATTTGACAAAAAGTAATATGTTCCTGCCATATGAGAATCTATCACGCCGCCCACATGGAAAAATCTTGCGAGCCTGTTCTTTTGCTCACCAGCACTTGTAGCAAATTGTTTTTTTGCACCTTCGTATCTTTTAGCGACGTAGAAACCCGTCGAAGTAAAAAACATATTGTCTTCACCCTTCCCTCTATTCGAGTATTTTACTTTTTTGTCGGTAGGCGTACCTAAATTGATGTGGCAATCACTTGCTACGAGATCAGCAAGAACCATCATTAAAAAGGCTGGAGTCTGTCTCACACTGACACTGTAAACAGCTTGTTCAGGCGCATAGTGAGTGGTGTCGACTTGCTCAAAACCGCTGATTGTCATATAAACACGGCAGAAACGTGCTATTCTTTCACCATACTTTTCAATACGCTCTTGGACATATTTATCCCTGTCGTCATGATAAGTTTTCTTATGGGTACCTCTAAAAACCGGTTTTTAGAGGTACTCATAATTCAATTCCTAAAATCGTTCAGCATATTTTTAAGCTCGGACGCCTGGCTGTTCAGCTCCCGAGAAGCCGCCGCACATTCCTCCGCGTTTGCGGCAGAGGAGTTTACGATATCGGAAACGTGTCCGATCTTTTCGTTTACATCGTCAACGCAAACTCTCTGCTCGTGGGACTCGCCGTTAATCTCAACGATGATATTGTCGATCTCCTCCGTGCAGGTCACGATCTCGTCAAGCGACTCGGAAGTCCCCTTCGCAATCTCCATGCCGCGGTTTACCGCGGATACCGACTTCTCAATGAGGTTCGCGGTCTTGTCGGAGGCCTCGGCGCTCTTCCCGGCAAGACTTCTTACCTCCTCCGCTACCACGGCGAAGCCCTTGCCCGCCGCTCCGGCTCTCGCGGCCTCGATTGACGCGTTAAGCGCGAGTATGTTCGTCTGGAACGCTATATCTTCGATTGTCCCTATAATATTCTGGATCTTGCCGGAGGCATCGGAAATCTCGCCCATTGCCTCCAGAAGCTGCTTCATTCTGCCGCTGCCGTCCTCCACAGCCTCCGCCGTCTTGCGAGCGGTTATTTTCGCGCTGTCAGTACGGGATACGTTATTGTCGATCTTCTCCGACAGCGTCTTCATGCCGGAGGCTATATCGTCAATAAGTTCGTCCTGCCTTGTAACAGACGCCGAAAGCTCGCCGGACTCGGTCGATACGCCCTCCGCTCCGCTGAATACGGCGGCGGAAGCCCGGTCGATCCCGCTAAAGATCGAGTTGAGGGAGTTGGATATCTTGTCGAGGGAGGTCTTGATAGAAGCGTAATCGCCTATGTAATCCACGTCCGATCTCCCCGAAAAATCACCGTGCGAAATAGCCTCAAGACGTTTCTCAATGTCAACTATGTACATTTTTACAACGCGGTTATTATTTTCGATCGCGCGGCAGATAGTGCCGATCTCATCGTCATAAGCATAATCAAAGGTAACGTCAAGCTCGCCGCCCGCTACCCGGCTTGAATTGTCGGCAATTTCCTGCATCGGCGCGAACATTTTCTTCAAAAGCAGCGCTATGCAGACGTAAATAAGTCCGATGAAAACCGCCGCCATAATAAGCATGGTAATGATCAGCTTTACAGTGGGCTGATTGAATTCGCCGCTGTTCAGCAGATAACCCAGCTTCCAGCCGGTTGAGGGAACGATCTCCTCGCAGTACCTTACCCTTTCTCCGTCATAATCGGTGAAGTAAACGAATTCTCCCTCATCTGGCTGAACAAAATCCGCCGACGTGTCGGAGAAGCTCACCATAACGTCGTTCCCGTTTTCATCAACCACCGGAAGAAAATCCGGATTTTCGTGGCAAACTATCTTGCCATCGGCGGTAAGAAGCGCCGCGTATCCGCTTTCATCTGCTTTTATGGCATTTACCACCTCGCCGAGATAGTCAATAAATATATCCGCGCCGAGAACGCCGATTGTTTCACCGTTTTCCTGTATGCGAACCGCGCAGGTGATCACCTGACGGTTTGTCTGAACATCGGTATACGGCTCTGTGATAATAGGCTCGGAGGAGTTCACAGCCGCCTTGTACCAGCTTCTTGAGGTGGGATCATAATCGGCGGGCGGCTCATATCCGCTGCCAAAAATTATGGTCTTGTCGCTTGCAAAGCCTATGTATGTTTCATATATATCATCGTCGCGGGTGGTACAGTCCGCCAGAAACGTGCGGCACGCCTCGCGGTCATCGACATAGTCGTTTGTGATAACGTCCCTTCCCATAAATCCAACCAGAGATTGCTTGTTTGTGAGCCATCCGTCAAGAGTTGACACACCGTCATGTACCGTTGACAACGCCGTGTCTTTTGCCTGAATCTGGTATTCCCTGCCCACTATTACGCAGGTCACGGCGGTCATCAGGACAAACATTATAACGGCAAGAATACTGGTGCAAAATAAGATTTTCCATTGCAAAGACTTGCTCTTTTTACTTTTCATTTTACCTTATGTTCCCTTCAACATTATTATGGGCATCTCTAAAAACCTTGTTTGAGAGAAAATCGACAATAGCCGCATTATCCGCTTCGCG
>CAYMTG010000116.1:0-6201 GCA_964393305.1 uncultured Ruminococcus sp. | reverse complement strand
CCATTATTAATTATACCTTATTAAAGCCTAAAAGTCAATTTGTTTTTGTAAAAATTGTACATTCTACTCAAACCATATTAAATTATTTGTGCTAAACAACGGAGAAATATAATCCCGCAAACACCCCTGCCACGATCGCCATAACAGCGGTAGAGACAAGGCACATTATGATGTGACCCAGAGTATAACGGCGTTCGGTCTGCCCGGACTTCTCCGGGGACGCGCTTATCTGTTCGGACTGCGCAAGGGGTCGGCTTATCGGCTCGGATCGCGGGATATTCACGTCGGAACGGGTATCGGATGGCTCCGGCATTGGGGAAACGTCCGCTCTGTGCTGCGCGCCGATCATACCGCTTTGTATCTCGGACGAGGGCGTCTCGGTCATATCATCGGTATCGTTTGTCTCTTTTGCCTCTGTTTCGGTGAACGGGGTATCGCCCTTCTCCGGCGGCTCGTTCATTTGCTCGGCGGAAGAAGAAACATCACCTTGCGTTCTCAACAAATCAACAGGATTTTCCACATTTTCAGGGATTTTTACGTCCTCGGCAGGGATCGAAATCGGATTTTCCGAGATTTCCGCCGAATTTTTGACGGGATTTTCGTCAAAATTAACAATTTTCGCTCCGCAGTAGTTGCAGAAGCGAGCTGTTTCCATTATCTGTTTTCCGCAATTTGAACAAAACATATTCATCCTCCATATTATCAGTGAATTTTTTTCAGTGAATTTTATCAGTGAGATTTCTCACATAATCGAAAAGATATTGCTGGGCTATGCCCTCAATGCCCTTGGCGCAGTCGGGCAGACCGTTCGGGTAATACTCCGCCATAATGCGCTTGACCCAGACGTCACGCGGGAACGCGTCCGTTTTGCGAAACGCGAAAAGCAGAACGCAGTCGGCTACCTTATCACCCACTCCGACAATGGTTTTTAGCCTCTCGCGGGCTTTATCGAGCGGGAGCGCGTCGATTTCGTCAAAATCCACAATGCCGCTGTTCACCTTCTCCACCGCGTCTGCTATGTACCGCGCACGGAAACCCGCACGCAGCGGCGCTAAGTCTCCCGGCTCTATCCCCGCGAGCCGCCGCGCCGTCGGAAAGGCGTAGTATTCGCCGAGACCGCCAAGGCTCCCGTCTTTTTCGTCGTTTTCAACAACGGTCAAGGGGTCGCTTGAAGAATTTGCGGTAACGGCGGGATTTTCCGCATCAATTTTTTCGCCGAAGCACTCGCACAATCTCCCGACGATCCCAGAAATACGCGGGATATTGTTGTTCTGGGAGATGATGAAGCTTATAAGCGTCTCGAACGGATCCTGCCGCAGGATATGTATTCCCGCCGAGGCGCGGCAGGCGGCGGCAAGAGTTTCGTCCGCGGAGAGCCGTTCGATATACTCCGAATAGTCCGTGTCCAAGTCGAAGTATTCCCGCCACAGCCGCTCCTCGCTTTCGGGAAAGCCGCCGATGACCGCCGTGCCGCCCTCAGCCGAAGCAGTCAGCCGCCGACCGTGAGCTATACCCTCAAAATCGCCGTTCGCAAGCTCCCGCCAGCGAAAGCACTGTCCGCATAAAAACGTACGTGCGGGATTTAGTTCTCCCAAATTGACCCTTATTTTCACTATATCACGTTCCCCGCCAAAAAAATTTGAAAAACCCCTTGATTATTCTCTTTAATTATAATACAATATAAGAAGGAATTCAAGAGGGAAAAATGAAAATTTCGTGATACATTGGATATTAATTTGCTGTCCCCGGATATTAATTTGCTTTCCCCGCCGAAGTCCGGGGAAATCCGACACAGCCGTACCACTAAAGGAATACCGCGATCCTGACGGCGCTTCCCCTTATTCCCAAATCATTTCCAAAAAACAGAAACGGATAGTCGATATGAAGATTTTAGCGATAGAAAGCTCCTGCGACGAGACGGCGGCGGCGGTCATTGAAGACGGCCGACGGGCGGTCTCATCGGTGGTAGCCACTCAGATAGAACAGCATAAGCTGTACGGCGGGGTAGTCCCGGAGATAGCGTCTCGGCTTCACTGCGAGAGCATATGCGGCGTGGTGAACGAGGCGCTCGAAAAAGCCGAAACGTCCGCGCACGGCGTGGACGCAATAGCCGTGACCTACGCGCCGGGGCTTATAGGCGCGCTGCTTGTGGGCGTAAACTACGCGAAGGGACTGGCGTTCGCGCTAAACAAGCCGCTCATTCCCGTGCATCATCTGCGCGGGCATATCGCGGCGAACTATCTTGCGTTTCCCGAGCTTGAGCCGCCGTACCTGTGCCTTGTCGTTTCGGGGGGGAACTCCCAGATAGTGCGAGTCGACGATTATACCGAGTTCACCATGATAGGCGCGACGATCGACGACGCAGCGGGAGAAGCCTTCGACAAGGCGGCACGCGCCATGGGTTACCCGTACCCCGGCGGCGCGAGTATCGACAAGGCGGCGAAGCTCGGCGACCCCTCGCTTTACAAGCTGCCCAAGCCGCATACTCCAAACCCCTACGACTTCAGCTTCTCGGGACTTAAAACCGCCGTGATAAACCTTATCCACAACTCCGAGCAAAAGGGCGAGGAGATCAACAAGAACTCGCTGTGCGCGGCTTTCGAGAAAACGGTGTGCGAGATACTCACCGACAAGCTCTTTGCGGCGGCGCGGAAGTACGGCTGCAAAAAACTGGCTCTAGCCGGAGGTGTTGCCGCAAACAGCGGTCTCCGGGAAATGCTCGCGGAACGCGCCGAACAGGAGGGCGCGGCGCTGTATATCCCGCCGCTGCCGCTGTGCGGCGACAACGCGGCGATGATAGGCTCTCAGGCGTTTTACGAATATAAGGCGGGACATCTCGCGGACGAGAGCTTGAACGCTTACGCCACGCGCAGTCTCAGCAAAGGATAGATTATGAAGAACATAGTACTGATAGGAATGCCCGCCGTCGGGAAATCGACGATCGGGGTATTGCTCGCGAAAACGCTCGGCTTCGAGTTTATCGACACCGACCTGATAATTCAGCGGGAGACGGGGCGGCTTTTGCAGGACATAATCGACAAGGACGGCTTAGACGCTTTCTGTATCGCGGAGGAACGGGCAATCTGCTCCGTTGCCGCCGAGGGAAACGCCGTTATCGCGACGGGCGGGAGCGCGGTCTACTCCCGCGAGGCAATGCTTCACCTGAAGAAGAACGGATCGGTCTACTATCTGTCGCTGCCAGCCGAGGAGCTTGTCAAGCGCTTGTTGAACATCAAGACGCGAGGGATAGCAATGCGCCCGGGCGACACCATAGAGGACGTATTCCAGCGGCGGGCGGCGCTCTACGAGGAATACGCGGACGTGACCGTCGACTGCTTCGGCAAGACCGCCGAAGAGACGGTCTTTGAAATCAGCGAGTATCACAGATTTATTTAAGCTCCCAGCCTCTGGCGGGGAGAAGGAGAGCAAGACTATTCGACGAAAGGAAAAAATATGTCAGACGAAATTTTTGAGCAAACCCCGATCCCCGAGCAAGGATCGCCGCAGCTTCCATCCGAGGAAAGGCCCTCGCTTATGCCGGACTTCAAGAGCGAATGTACGCGGCTGGGGCTGGTGCTTATCGTGATCTTCGGCGCGAGGCTGCTCGCGGACGTTTGCGCGATACTGCTGTCGCCGCTGCTGGTGAAGCTTCAGGCCTATTCCGTGCCGTACTTTCTGGTGAACGAGCTTTACTCCGACCTATTTCTGTACGCGATACCCATTATCGCGACGATCTTTATCCTGAGGCGTCCGCTGAAAAACTCCCCCAACAGGGTCTACCAAAAGCCTAAGTATTTGGGCAAGGCAATGGCTATGTTCCCTGCGGGGTACGGACTTGCCATCACGGTGCGGCTGATAACCATACTGATCTCCATGCTGTTTGAGGGAACGGCGCTGGGCGAGAGCTTTGACGTGGTTCAGGATTCGCTCCTCTCCGCGCCGGATATTGCCACCGCGCTTATACAGTTCGTGCAGCTCGCGGTCATCGCGCCAATCCTCGAGGAGCTGTGGTTCCGCGGCTTGATCATGGAGAGCCTGCGCCCGTACGGCAACGGCTTTGCGATATTTATTTCGGCGATCATGTTCGGGCTTACCCACGCGAATTTCGAACAGTTCTTCTATGCGGCCGCGCTGGGCATTTTCTTCGGATATATCGCGATCTCTACCGAGAGCATTGTCACCACGACCGTTATGCACGCGATGTTCAACAGTATATCGGGAGTTCTGCTGCTGCTGAGCGTGGAACCCTCGGTCCAGGAATACGTACTCTCCGCCGGAGCGGGCGGGGACGCCGAGATCACGCCTATGGTAGTCCTCTACCTCGCATGGACGGGATTTATCGTACTGCTCCTCGTTGTCGGCATAATTATGATGATAGGCAAATTCGTCAAGATCAAGCGCTACAAAGTCCCCAAAATGCAAACGGAAATACCCGCCGGAAAACGCTGGGGCATCTTCTTCTCCCGCGCCGCCGTTATAGTCGGACTGGTTTTAGCGGCTGTCTGCTTTGCCGAGCCTGCTATTCTCAAGATCATCTCGGACGCTATACCCGATTAACGCGGGATCTTGTCCGGGTGCCGCCCTATAAATCCGCGCCCTGTTTTGGGGCAAATACCCTATGCGGAACAAAATAATAGCCTCCCGAGTGGGGTGTACCCACGAAAAGTAAAAGAAGGGAACATAAATTATGGACAATCAAAATCATTCCGTTAATCTCACTAAGCCTTCCCAGACCTTGCGTCAGCCGTGGACAGATCCCGTAACGGGCGAGATCTATCCCAACGGCAACCCCAACGAGGTCTCGCAGCCAACCATTTCTCAGCAGTATCAGAACGACACTGTCCCCACCATGCAGCCGACCCTGACGATGTTTCCCCAAAATCAGCAGCAGCCGCAAGTTCAGCTTCAGCCGCAGCAGAGCGCCGCGCCCTTCAACGACGGGATGAAGTTCTGCAAGTACTGCGGCGCGAGAATACCTATGGACGCGGTGGTCTGCACCGCGTGCGGACGACAGGTGGAAACGCTCCGTTCAGAGCAGCAGCAGATCGTCATCAACAACACCACTACCCAGAACGCTTCGCCCGTCGTCAACCAAACGGTCGCAGGAATGCCGTTAGGCAAGCCCAAGAATAAATGGGTAGCGTTTGTGTTATGCCTTTTCTTCGGCACACTAGGCATTCATCGATTTTACGAGGGAAAAGTCGGCACGGGACTGCTCTGGCTGTTCACCATCGGACTGTTCGGCATAGGCTGGCTGGTGGATCTGATCTGTATACTGTGCAAGCCCGGAACTTACTATGTGAAATAGGGAAAACCCCCGAGGGTCAGGAATTTTTTTCAGTCCGCCTGTGACCCGCTGCGCGGGGCGCAGACGGACATCGATACGATATTTTTTGGGCTTTCAGAGATCCCCTTGATTTTTTAGCCGGAATGTGATATAATAAGATAGAGGTCGCCTCTGAAGAAATCCCCGGAAAACCTTGAGAACAAGTTCTGAAAAGGGTGGTTGCTATGTATGAACCTGAGCTGCCTTACGGCTGTCGGAGTGAGACGGCGGAGATAGTTCAAAAACTAAGGCTTATCGACGATATTTTTATGACAAAGGTTTTTGAGGATAAGGCTTGCGCGCAGCTTCTGCTTCGAGTGATCCTCGGCAGAGATGATTTGACGGTCATCAACGTCGTCTCGCAGCTTGAGGTGAAAAATCTGCAGGGGCGTTCGTCAAGATTCGATATCTACGCGGTGGATAACGAGGGCAAGAACTACAATGTCGAGGTGCAGCGTGACGACAACGGCGCGGACGAGCGGCGGGCAAGGTACAACGCGAGCCTTCTGGACGCGAATATGCTTAAGCCTCGGCAGAGCGTCAAGGAGCTTCCCGAGACGTACGTTATTTTTATCACGGAAAACGATGTTCTGGGCGGCAATAAGCCTGTTTACACTATAAACAGGACGATCGCCGAGATGGACAACGCGGTATTCGGCGATGGAGCGCATATAATATACGTAAACGGCGAGATCCGGGATAAGACCGAGCTGGGTAAGCTGATGCAGGATTTCTTCTGCAGAGATCCGCAAAAAATGAACAGCAGAATTTTGTCCGAAAGGACGGTGCATTTCAAACAGTCAAAGGAGGGATTTGACAATATGTGCAAGCTGGTTGATGATTACGCGAAAAAGCTGGCGGAAGAGCAAGCTAAA
>CAYMTG010000115.1:4468-6269 GCA_964393305.1 uncultured Ruminococcus sp. | reverse complement strand
TTTCTGCGAAGCAGATAATGCGGCTATTGGCGATTTTATCTCAAAACTTGCGTTTCTTAGAGGTGACCATAAAAAGTGATGGTGATCAAATGAATTCTATGAGTTCCCTGTCTGATATATATAACGCCGTTGTTGAAAACTGTAAGAAGGAATATAACGTATCGGATACTGCCAGAGAAATGTGGCTCAATTCGCTTGTTCCTGTGAAGATGGACGGGAATGTTTTTACGTTTTCCACCGATTCGGATTTTAAGCGTGAAACGATCCTTGCCCTATATAAGAACCTCCTTGAGGAACAGCTTAACAATATTCTTGGACTGCCGGTTGAGATGAACATAATCGTCAATGACGGAAAAACCGGAGACGCCGCCGCAAAAGCCGCCGCTTCCGTCGATACGGGAGCTGCCGGCGGCGTAAACCCCGATATAGCTTCCGTCGAGGATCTCACCGGGAGCTTCGATAAGAAGATCACTTATACCTTTGATAATTTTATAGTAGGACCGTCCAATAACCTGGCGTTTGCGGCGGCTAAAGCGGTTTCCAGAAAGCAGCACGAACGCTATAACCCGCTGTTTATTTACGGGGATTCGGGACTTGGCAAGACACACCTGCTTTCCGCTATCCAGTTTGAAATGCAGAAGAACTACCCGGGCATCAATATCATTTATATCCCGGCGGAGACCTTTACCAACGAGTTCCTCCACAGCATTCAGACGAATACAGTCGATATTTTCGACGAAAAATACAGAAGCGCCGACGCTCTGCTTATCGATGATATTCAATTTATCGCCGGCAAGGATCAGACGGAGGAGAAGTTCTTCCATATCTTCAACGAGCTTTATAATCAGAATAAGGTGATAGTGCTGACGTCAGACCGACCCGCAAAGGAGATAAAGTCGATTTCCGACCGCCTTCGCACACGGTTCAGCTCGGGACTTATCGCCGATGTAAAGCCGCCGGAATATGAGACCCGTCTGGCAATCATCCAGCGCAAGGCGGATCTTCTGCACTTCACGATCTCCGAGGACGTTATCGACTATATAGCGAATAAACTCAAGAGCAATATCCGACAGATCGAGGGTGTTGTTATAAAGCTTAACGCCCTGTACAACGTCTCTCAGTTAAAGCCTACCATCAATGTGGCGCAGACGGTCATTAAGGATATTGTAGCGGATCATCAGCCTATTCCCGTTACCGTTGATAAGATAATCAGCGAGGTGGGAAAAATTTATAATGTAGACCCGGATGATATGCGTTCGACAAGGCGCACGGCAAATATATCGCTGGCGCGTAAGGTCGCGATGTACGTTATTCAGGACGTGACCGGTATGTCTTATGAAGCGATAGGCGCGGAGTTTAACGGACGCGATCACTCGACGGTGGTTTACGCGATGAAGTCGGTCAGGGAAGAGATGGATCGCGACAGCGGTTTCCGTTCGGTAGTCGAGGATATTATCAAAAACGTAAAAACCAATTGATATTCTACCGTTTGTATAACTTAGCAAAGTCCCCTGTTGAACGGCGGATGAAGAGGGATCAAAATGACGGGACGCTGTTGAAAATTTTGCTCGGTTTTCCCCCAATTCAACACAGCTTTTCAACGTTAATTGTTGAAAAGTTAATAACGAAAAAATTTTCAACTTATCAAGATTTTTTCCACTTTTGAATGTGGATAAAAAAATGCCGATAAATGGTTCTGTTAAGGGATTTTTTGAGTTTTCCCCAATTTCAACCCTATTATTATGATTATTATAATTATAATATATAATATAGATTTTTAGATGATTTCGATTAAAAAAAA
>CAYMTG010000115.1:1414-4368 GCA_964393305.1 uncultured Ruminococcus sp. | reverse complement strand
GAGTACATACGCAGATAAAAGACATAGAAAGGAGAATTTCAGGGATGAAATTCAGTTGTACGAAAGAGACGATATACGAGGCTGTACAGACTGCGGCTAAGGCAGCGTCGGTAAAGTCAGCGATGGCGGTGCTTGAAGGATTGCTGCTTGATCTCTCGGGCGGTAAGCTTGTGATAACGGGTTATAATCTTGAGATAGGAATACGGACTGAGATCGAGGTTACCGGCACGGACAGCGGAGTTGCCGTGATAAACGCGAGAATGCTGTGCGACGTTATCCGCAGGCTGAAAAACGGCGTTATCGAATTTGATATAGACGACAGGTGCGCTCACATTACCCAGGGCGACGCAAGCCTTATGATAATGGTGATGGATCCCAAGGACTATATTCCTATTCCACAGCCGGATATGGAGGACGGCTTTACTCTGCCGCAGAAAACTCTTAAGAGTATGATAACCCAGACGCAGTACGCTTGCGCTGTCGTTGATACAAAACCCGCTTTGACAGGATGCCTGTTTGATCTGGAGGACGGCGTACTCAACGCGGTCGCGGTGGACGGTATTCGTATTGCGCTCCGCAGAGAGCCGGTGGCAAGCGAAAATATCAGATTTGTGGTACCGCCGCGCACGCTGGATGAGCTTACACATCTATTGTCCGACGATCCGGATCAGAACGTTACTGTTTCGGTTGAACGTAATCAGATCTCGTTTCTTATCGGAAAATATACGATGATCTCAAGACTGCTTGACGGAGATTTTTTCGACTATAAAAAGCACCTGAATATTTCCGGCGACAGAAACACGGTCGTCGTCAACTGCCGAGAAATTCTGGACGCGCTGGATCGTTCCATGCTGTTTATCGATGATAAGAACAAGGCGCCGCTGCGGTGTACGTTTAACGGCGACAAGCTGAATATCAGCATTTCAACCGGACTTGGCAAGGGCGAGGACACGGTAAACATCAAATACGACGGCTCGCCCGTAACGATCGGATTTAACGCGAAGTTTCTGATTGACGCATTCAGAGCGGCGGATGCCGATTCGGTCAGAATGCTGATCACATCATCCAACGTATCTCCGGTCATACTGGTGCCAATGGAGGGCGAGGAGTTTATTTTCCTGCTTCTGCCGATGAGATTGAAATAGTCGGATCAGAGCAATAGCTTAATGGAATATTATTTACACCGCCGCAGGCGGGGAAAGAGCAGTAAAACCGCATAAAGAAGGAAGGATAATTATGGAAGAATTGAAGATTTTGACCCCTTTTATCAAGCTTGATCAGCTGGTGAAATTCGCCGGATTTTCCGAGACGGGAGCTAAGGCAAAAATCCTTATTGATCTTGGTGAGTTTAACGTAAACGGCGAGTTGTGCATAAAGCGCGGCAAGAAGATCAAGCCGGGCGACGTTATCGAATTTAAGAACAAGAAGTATAAGATAGTTTACGACGAGGCGGCAGCCGCTGAAGCCGCCGTTTCCGAGACCGAAAACTGATGGTATGTATATTTCACGAATAGCCTTGCGGAATTTCAGGAACATCCCTTGCGCCGAGCTTGATTTTGACAGGGAGCTTAACGTCCTTGTCGGGAGCAACGGTCAGGGCAAGACTAACCTCTGCGAGGCAATTTCCGTTTGTCTTGGGGCAAGCTTCCGCCGGGCGAGGTTCAGTCAGTTTGTTCCCGCCGATGATCCAAAGGCGGAGGTTATTGTTAAGCTTTGGTTTCGTGATGATATTACCGAGCGTGAAAATCTTATTGAATATACCATTCGTAAAAATATTCTCTCCGTCACCTATAACGGTATTAAGATGAGGGATGCCGCCGAGTTATACGGAGTGTTAAAATACGTGGTTTTTATACCCGAGCATTTAAATCTGATAAAGGGTTCGCCCGATATCCGCCGCGATTACCTTGACGACGTGGCTTTAATGCAGACGCAGACGCATCTGAAAAAGCTATCCCGCTACAACAAGGGACTAAAGCAGCGGAATATTATTTTGTCGAATTCGTTTGACAGCGACCCTGCCGCAGTCCGCGCACTGTTAGCTCCGTGGAACGACGTGTTAGCGCGGGAGGGCGTGAACGTGACGTTTGGACGGCTGAAGTACTTCCGCTTTCTGAAACAATGCGCCGCCGATATTTATAACGACCTCGCGGGAGGTTCGGAAACCCTTAAAATGGAATATCACAGCTCGGTTTTCAAAACAGAGAGTATAGATTTTTCTGATGTAAACAAGCTGTATAATGAATATATCGCCGCTCTGGAGCGGCATTTTGACGCTGAGCTTAAAATGAAGTATACGCTGAGCGGCGTTCATCGTGATGATATTATTTTTTTCGTGAATAATCTCCCCGCAAAGGATTTCGCCTCACAGGGACAGACGCGCAGCGCGGCGCTTGCCCTTAAGCTCTCCGAAGCGGAGATCATTCGCCGAAAAAACAAAACCTCGCCGGTCATTATTCTCGACGATATCCTCTCGGAGCTTGACGCCGCACGCAGAGCTTATGTCCTGCAACACATTGGAAATTCTCAGGTTTTTATTACGTGCTGTAATATTGACGACCTGTCCTCTCTGAACCGGGGAAAAGCCTGGAGAGCCGAAAACGGAAAATTTTCCCCTTTATGACGGGGTAAGCTTTTTGAGAAGAAAGGAGCCGCTATGTTCCTCTTTATCGGCGGCAGCACCACTATAAGATCATCCGACCTAGTCGGTATCTTTAATATAGAAGAATGTTCCGTCAGCCGTATCACCGCCGACTACCTCGCGTCCTGCCAGAAGTCCGGCAAAATCGTTGACCTCACCTCCGACCTCCCCAAGAGCTTTGTCGTCACCACACATAAAACCTATATCTCAAACGTCTCTAACGATACTATCAGAAAAAGGGCATAGAATTGCGTATGTCCGAGGGCTTCGGTTGTCGTCCGCCCCCGGACATACGCATTTTATTTTATTTTAT
>CAYMTG010000115.1:0-1314 GCA_964393305.1 uncultured Ruminococcus sp. | reverse complement strand
TGATTTATTTAACGATTTTGTCCTTGCCGCCCATGTACGGACGAAGCACCTCGGGAATTCTTACGCTGCCGTCCGCCTGTAGGTTATTCTCCAAAAAGGCGATAAGCATTCTGGGGGGAGCTACGACGGTATTGTTGAGAGTATGCGCGAAGTAGTTGCCATTCTCGCCCTTAACTCGAATCTTGAGACGGCGAGCCTGAGCGTCGCCGAGATTAGAGCAGCTCCCGACTTCAAAATACTTCTTCTGGCGGGGAGACCACGCCTCAACATCATAACTCTTGACCTTGAGATCTGCAAGGTCGCCGGAGCAGCACTCAATCGTTCTTACGGGAATATCCATCGAACGGAACAGGTCAACGGTATTCTGCCACAGCTTATCAAACCACATCTTGGAGTCCTCGGGCTTGCAGACCACGATCATCTCCTGCTTCTCAAACTGGTGGATACGGTACACGCCGCGCTCCTCAATGCCGTGAGCGCCCTTCTCCTTACGGAAGCAAGGCGAATAGCTTGTGAGGGTGTACGGCAGCTTTGTTTCATCATTTATTGTATCTATGAACTTACCAATCATAGAATGTTCGGAAGTACCGATAAGGTAGAGATCCTCTCCCTCAATTTTGTACATCATAGCGTCCATTTCTGAGAAGCTCATAACGCCCGTAACGACGTTCGAGCGGATCATAAACGGCGGCACGCAATAGGTGAAGCCGCGGTCAATCATAAAATCACGCGCATAGGAGATAACAGCGGAGTGCAGTCTCGCAATATCGCCCATGAGATAATAGAAGCCGTTGCCCGCAACCTTTCTCGCGCTGTCGAGGTCGATGCCGTTGAAGCTCTCCATAATCTCGCTGTGGTAAGGAATTTCAAAATCCGGAACAACCGGGTCGCCGTATCGCTTGATTTCAACGTTCTCCGAATCGTCTTTGCCTATCGGTACGGTCGGGTCGATGATATTCGGGATAACCATCATAATCTTGGTGATCTTCTCGGCAAGCTCGGACTGCTTTGCCTCGATTTGCTTCTGCTCTTCGGCAAATTCGGCTACCTGCGCTTTCGCCTTCTCCGCCTCGTCCTTCATACCCTTTGCCATAAAGCCGCCTATCTCCTTGGAAATGCGGTTTCTGTCAGCGCGAAGCTGCTCCATACGCTGAATGGATTTGCGGTTCTCCGCATCGAGCGCTATGACCTCGTCCACAAGCGGGAGCTTGTCGTCTTGGAACTTCTTCTTGATGTTTTCCTTTACAGCGTCGGGATTTTCCCTCAAAAATTTAATGTCAATCATGGTTTTAGTCTCCTTATTTTATTTTTTTG
>CAYMTG010000114.1:0-6283 GCA_964393305.1 uncultured Ruminococcus sp. | reverse complement strand
TTAGGTTGTAAATTGAGACAGACCCAAATAACCATATTTCATCGGGGGTGCATATTTTGGATTATCAGGCGAAGGTGAAGTGGCTTTCTCCGAAGCGTGTTATGAAACTCTACAAGGGAAGGAAAGCGGCTTACGGAAGCCGTAGGCTCTTTGTTATAGGAATAGGCGCCAATGGGATCGATATCCTGATTAAGTGCAAGGATATCGCTGAAAATAGATACGGCTCCGACAATTCTAAAATTATGTTTATGGGCATAGGACTTAAAGAGCAGCTCGATAACGCAGAGTGCAATGGTTCTGTTCTTGAGCCGTCGGAGCGTTTGGATATCGACCCTGACGAGGCGATCTATCCATATCTCAACGACCCTTCAAAGCTGTCGGCAGAGGCTGCGGCTTGGTTTGACGAGGGTTTGCGTAACTATACTCCGAACAAGCCGGTTTACGGACTTAATAAGCGTCAGTGCGCGAGGGTTGCACTGTTCCATTACTTTAATACGCTGAAAGAGCGTCTTGGCGCGGCTGTAAAGACCTTCTCGAATGATAAGTCCACTATCGAAATTGTGTTCACCGGCAATCTGGGAGACGCTTTCTTTGGGGGAATGGTGATAGACCTTGCATACATAACAAGGGCGTTCTTTGCTCCCGGGAAGTGTCCGATTACAGTCACCGCGTCTATGCTTGCGGCGGATACCGCGCTGCAGCAGGGAATGGATGGACGCGAGCTTGCAATATTTTATGCGAATACTATAGTAACTAAATGCGAATTGGACAAGTTCCAGTGTCAGAAAAAGGAGTATTCGCAGAAGTTCTCTCCGGCGTATACGTTTTCTTCCGACAAGGCGCCGTTTTCATCCTGCTTCATAAATGCCGCTGAGGAGAATTATCGCCTTACTGTTGAGAATACGGCTTTAAAGATACTGACCGACTCCGCGCTTATCTTTAAACAGGACGACGACGCTGAACGCTTGCTGTCGTATAATATGCTCGGCAGCGCTACACAGCATAATTTTAGGTATCTGTGCAGCGGCACTGCGGTAGATGAGATCCCGATGGGTAAGATCGTAAGTTACCTCACGCTGAAAACCGTGATGATACTCAATAATATGCTTATGAAGAAGTCGGCAGGGGATGCCCAGCTTAACATTATCTCCAGCAAAGTTATTCCCGATGAGATGCTGCTTGCGCTGAAGGCAGGCGAGATCCCGAAAATCGAATATGACGAGAACCTCAATCCGCTCTTTTCGGTAAAGTCGCTGAAAAACGGCGCGCAGGCATCCAAGACATATGTAAACGAGCGGCTTAAGAAAATAGCCGAGCTGTGCGGTACAAGCGCCAACTCATATATGGATAAAATCTACAACGAAGTGGTGGAGATATGTGAGAAAGCCTGCACCAACAACGAAAAAGGTCCATATTATGCCGCTGAAATTGCAAGACGCTGCATGAACGTTTTGAAAAAGACGATCGACAAGAAAAAAGAGCAGATCGAGAACGCCAATATGGACGTGCCCCGCGACGAACATCAGCTCATGGCGGAGTGGCGGAGCATACATGGTACGTTCGGCTTGTTCGGGAACAAGGATACGAGCGCGTATGTCTCCCGTATGAAGAAATATGCCGACGGCAGGCGCGTTCAGCTTACAGGGCAGATTATGCTGGAGTTTTACGAGAAGCTTTACGCACGCTTGGAGGCTTTCTACAACGATAGGCTGGCAGGCGTCGCTAGGCTTTTCAGCGAGGCAGTGGATTATTTTAACGATATTGAGGAAAAAATGCGCCCGTCCGAGCATGGAATTGTCCGCGATGCGTTTGACGCTTCCGATAACACCGTAAGAACCAAGCTGGACAATCTTGTAGAGCAGCTTCCCGATGAAGTTGTTGAGATGGCGTTTAAAAGAAGCCGTATGCTCGCGGGTGCTGTGAGCGACGACCCTAAACTGTTCGCGTCCGAGGCTTGCGCTATAGCGTGTATCTGCTTTAGAGAACTGTTCTCATCAAGCTATGATGAGCTATGTCAAGCGTTTGGCACCAACAAGACAGTCGGACGTGCGATGGAGGATTGTATCGGACGTGTTTGCGCGGTCACCCCCGCATCCGACGAGCAACCTCTGATCCGTGCAGTATGCCCGCAGAATGCCCAGATGGAGGATATTGCGGGTCTTCGTGCCGTATATAACAATCTCAACAGCGTGTGGACGAATTCTTCGCTGCTGCATACCGTGATTGCTCAACAGGTGGTGGGAGGAGTAAGGCTCGACCAATTCAAGGATTACGAGCAGTGGGAGAATATGCGCTATGCCTATGTCAACGACTCCCTCAAAAAGCACGGAATACATATCTTCACCTGACCGCTGAAGCTCCGAGTCTGCGTTCAAGCAAATTTTAGGCAGAAGTTTAAAAATATTAAGGAAATTGATTTAGCATCCGGCGGAGGAATTCATCCGGATCTTTCTTAAAAAATAGAAATAAATGTAATATATGGTTATTAATGCAAAAAAGTTTTCCGATGTGGTGCTGGTTTACGACCAGTACTACGCAAAAAAGCCAAAGTCTGCCTTGCTGATGCTGGAACGTATTGCTTTGTGCGGCGGATTGTGCCTTTGCGCGATGATGTTTGTGCTTGTCGAATACGGATTTCAGATCTCAGCAGTTCGCGTAGTGGTGATGAGCATACTGTTTTCAGCAGGTTTTTCGCTTCTGTTCTTATTCGTGAGAAAGCGTTTCGCGATACCCGCAGTGCTGGTTATTATGGGAATTGCGACACTGTTTACTCGAGAAAAAATAGTCGCTCGGATACCTTATATCGCGGACGCTTTCTGGCTGCTCTTAGATGGGCGCTTTGTGCCGGGCAAGGTGCTGGCAGACCACGATCTGAATTTGCTGTCGTTTGATAATCCTGCGTATTATGACGCTGTATCGTTCGGCTTTATGCTGATTGTGTTCCTGTTCTGCATGGTTACTGCGGCGTGCCTGACGTGTAAGACGAATATTTTTCCGTCGCTTGTTTTCTGGATACTGCTGTGGGTGCCGACGCTTGTTTCCGAGCAATTCACGTTCTCGTTCTGGTTTGTCTCCGCTTTGGCGATGTATATGGGTACGTTTGTGCTGACTACCGTATACGGTCAGGGAATAGCTCTTGGCAGGGGACTTGGCGGCACTTACCGAGAGGCGGCGGTACGAAACGAGCGGAGCTTTTCCAACGCTCTTGCAAGAGCGCCGTACATAAAGCAGGTTCAGATGCGGACGGCGTATTATTCAAAGTACTTCTCGGCGGTAATGTACGTCGCGGCGGTATTTGCTGTAATTGGTCTCGTTTCGGGGACTGCGCTGTCGTCCTCCAAGGGCTTTGATTATACGAAATTATACGACTTTGTAAAAAATCTGGGCGAGGACTCGCCGTTTACCAACCCCTTCGACAAGAGTACGGATCCCGGTGATTGGATGACCGAGGAACCTACTTCCGACCTTACCAACCGGGCGCAGAGCCTCAGCATAATCAACCCCGGACGCGGTAATCAGCGTATTCTTAGCGTTAAGAACACCGGCAATGTGGCTGTGTATCTGCGCGGCGATATCGGTATAGATTTTACGGGTGATAACTGGACTTCTCTCGTAAATGACGAGCCGGCGTACTGGAGGGAAAGCGGACTTGCGGAATATTATCGTCCTGTTGAACTGCAGATCCTCAAGACTATACAGGGTATGCCTTATTCGGACGACGATCTGGAAACGGCTGACGACACTGTAAGTTATGCGGCAATAACCGCCGAATATCTGTGTGATTCAAAGGTTGCGTATCTTCCGGCATATACTTACGATTTCGGCTACTTTGACAACAAAATGTTCAATATTTACGGCGACTTTGTGGCGCGTGTGGAAGAGTCATACGGCAGAATGGATTCCGTAAACTGCACCGCCCTGGTACCCGATTACACGAATATGGACGATTCCTCGTCTGAGGCGGGTCTGGAAAGTATCCGGAAAGCGGCTGAGCTGGCACAGGCGGATGGCGGTATCTCCGATATTATCAACGGCGGTTATTTTTTGGGACATATGCAGGCGTATGACGAATACAGCGAATATGTCAGAATGACCTATATGGATGTTCCGTCAAAATACAGGGCGATGATCTCAAATTTCAGCGCGGCAAGCGGACTTGAAAATAAGGCGGCTGAAATTCGCGCTGAGGAGGATAATTCGATAGTTGAATCCTATCGTATTGCTTCGGAAATTGCGGATTATCTGCGTTCTAACTATACCTACTCGCTGGATACGGACAACAGCGGCGACAATCCGCTCAACAGCTTTCTGAATGAAACCAAGAGCGGACACTGCGCGATGTATGCAAGCGCGATGACTCTCGTGCTGCGCGATATGGGCATTCCCGCAAGATATTGCGCGGGATTTGTGGTGAAGCCGAATGGCGGAGAGCCAACGATCCTCCGTTCAAAAAATTTTCATGCATGGGTAGAGGTTTACCTTGATGAGCTGGGGTGGGTGACCTTTGACCCGACAAGCTCTTCACAGACAGGAGAAACACCCGGTGCGGCCGACAACTCCGAGCTGCCGCAGATAACGTCATCCGCCCCCTCCGAAAGCAAGACGAACGACAGCTCCGACAGCGAGCCGGAAAGCGATTCACAGAGTGAGGAGCTGCCCGATTCTTCCGAAGGCGAGCTTCATCCCGACAAGCAGTCCGCGAATGTACTGCCGTATATTCTTGCCATACTTGTTGTTTTGGCTGTTGTTGCGGCGGCGGTGTTCGTTGTGCGTTACTATAAGCACCTAAGAGTGCGGGCGCTTGCTGCTATCAGAAAGATCCGTTCTGCCGGAAATACAGATCTGCTTTTGGAGAAAATTCACTCTGTAATGAAAATTTGCGGCATAACGCAAAAAACCGGCGAATTGCCTAATAAGTTCTATGCAAGAGCCGAGAAGGCGTTTGGCTGCTCAATCAAGGATTACAAGGATGTTATTCAAGCGGCGGCATTCAGCAGCAAGAGGCTTGATACCACCGAATGTGCAAGGCTTGCGGGTCTGCTTGAGCGTCTGTACGAATCCGCCGAGAAGAAGCTTGATGTGTTTGACAGAATACGATTGAGATTGGCGCTTTTTAAACGAAAATCTCCTCGCGAACAATAGCCTTTTGTGAAAAGTAACCAAATGATTTGTAAAAATTAAACAATAATTTGTAATTTGGGTGTTTTTTTTAAAAAGTATTGAAGTTTTTCCAAGAATATGTTATAATTAATGTAACAATAACTAGATGAAGAGGTACTGCTATGGCAATGCGATTGATTACACGTTCAGATTTTGACGGATTGGCTTGCGGCGCGCTTTTGCTTTGCGCGGGAGTGGTCGATAATTGGACGTTTGCTCATCCGAAGGATTTGCAGGATGGTCTTGTTCCCGTTACGGAGAATGACTGCCTTGCTAACGTTCCTTTTGTAGAGGGCTGCGGATTGTGGTTTGATCATCACTCCAGTGAGGAGGAGCGCAATCGTTACAAGGGCAAGTATAAGGGTGAAAGCCGTATCACTCCCAGCTGTGCGCGTATTATATACGAGTACTATGGAGGCAAAGAGCGTTTCCCGAACTTTGACGACCTGATGATTGCCGTTGACAAGGTGGACAGCGGTAATCTTACCCGCGATGAAATCCTTAATCCACGGGGTTGGATACTGATAGGATTTCTGATGGATCCCCGTACGGGTCTTGGGCGTTTCCGAAGCTTTACGATAAGCAATTACCAGCTTATGGAAAAGCTGCTGCATTGCTGCTCCTATATGTCAACCGAGGAAATTCTTGCCATGCCCGATATTCAGGAGCGCATTAAGCTCTACAACGAGCAGACCGCTCTTTTCAAAGAGATGGTTGCAAAATACACACGCGTTGAGGGAGATTTGATCGTTACCGATCTGCGCGGCGTAAACCCGATTTATACGGGTAACCGTTTCCTCATCTACTCGCTTTATCCGGAGCAGAATTTATCCTGCTGGATCGTAGATGGTAAGGGCGGTAAGGGCTGCTCCTGTGCGGTTGGTTATTCCATTCTTAATCGCACATCGCACGTGAACGTTGGCTCCACTATGCTCAAATACGGCGGCGGCGGACATATGGCTGTCGGTACCTGCCAGTTCTCCGACGAAGACGCTCCCACAAAGGTGCCACAGCTTATAGACGAGCTTGTAAATTATGACAAGTACCACGCAGGCAATTAATTCCGGTCTATATATGCAAAATGAACAAACCGCGGTCTTATTATGCCGCGGTTTTTCTTTAG
>CAYMTG010000113.1:0-6314 GCA_964393305.1 uncultured Ruminococcus sp. | reverse complement strand
GCCCGACAACGATCCCGTCATAAGTTACCAGCATAGCATCTCCGAAAAACAATCACTCTATAATCACAAAAAGAGCGCCCGCAAGGAGCGCACTTCCGATTATGAAATTCAAAACCACACATCCCGACAAACCGCCGTCAAGAAACGGCAGGCTACCGCATATATTCGCGCCAGTCGAGGTCGCCGCGCTCCAGCGAGTGGATAAGCGCCTCCGCAGTCGCGATATTGGTAGCAAAGGGGATATTGTGCACATCGCACAAACGCATAATATTCACGTCATTCGGCTCGTGAGCCTTTGCGTTAAGCGGGTCGCGGAAAAATAGAAGCAAGTCGATCTCGTTGCAGCTAATGCTTGACGCAAGCTGCTGATCTCCTCCCTGGGAGCCGCTCAAAAACCTCTGAATATGTAGACCCGTAGCCTCGGAGACCAGCTTGCCGGTCGTACCCGTAGCACAAATACTGTATCTGCTCAGAATGCCGCAGTAAGCAATGCAGAATTGAACCATAAGCTCTTTCTTAGAATCGTGCGCAATAAGAGCAATGTTCATAAGACCCAACCCCTTTCCGGCATATCACCGTTTTAGTGAATGCCGTCATAATTCAAACTCAGTCATGAAGCGTCAGCGGAACATCTTGTCCGTCAACTCTCCTTGCGATAGCGTTGTAAGCCTTATATCCGCCGCAGGTAGGGGGCAGAGGCTCGCCCTTAGAGCCGCAGATCTTGATATTAACGTCCTCGGGAACAACACCGATCAGCGGGATACCGACCTTATCCATAACCTCGTCAAGGTCGTAGACGGTGTCCTCCTCCGCAAATCTGGGACTTACCTTATTTATTACAAGACGCTGATTAATGCAGTTTTTCACATAGAGGAAGTCGGAGAGCATCTGACCGTCGCGTACGCAAACCGAATCGGGGGTAGTAACCATCAAGATAAGATCAGCCGCCTTAATTACGCTGAATACCGAGCTTCCGACACCTGCGGTATCGATGATTATGTAGTCGAAAAACTCGCGCATTTCCTCGCATACTCCCATAATCTTCTCGGGATTGATGTCGATAAAAGGATTGCGTGTAGCACAAACCAAAGACAGATTAGGAACTCTGTCAATCTTCGTAGTCGCGGTAAGAATATCTATATTCCCCTCGAGATACTCGCCGATATCGTGCTTCACCTTATCCTTAATGCCAAGCATTATATCCAGGCAGCGCAGTCCGAAGTCCAGCTCCACCAACAAGGTCTTGTGTCCAAGCGTCGCAAGTCCGGTCGCAACGTTCGCGGATGTGGTAGACTTACCCGTTCCGCCCTTACCCGCTGTTACAGCAATAATCTGTGACATAACTTTCCCCTCTCTCCCACTGCTCAAAAACACACCCCGAACATTTGTATCAAATGTCCAAAAATGTCGCTGCTTCAAGCAAAATAACCTTTCTTATCTATTTTACCACAAAAAAGCGAATAAGAAAAGGGTTTTTTTGTTATTTTATTAAATTTCGTTAAATACCTTTAAAATCAAGCTCGCATATTTGTGGATTTTGACGATGAAATGCAGAAAAATCTTAGAGCCACGTATAAGGCTGCCCATCTTCATCGAAGTGACGGTAAATTTTCCCCTGAGCATACGCGCTGACAATGTTTGCGCCCAAGCACCACGCCCAGTTTCCGCTCTCAACGATTATACCGAACGCGATTTCCGGGTCGTCGGCGGGGTAGAAGCCGATCAGAGCCGAGTTGAACACCGTTTCCGAGGTTTGCGGCGAGCCGGTCTTGATAGCCACATTGTTATGACCGATCCCCACATAGTCATATACGTTGTAATAGCCCTCATCCCGTACCAGCAGCACCGACGTTTCGGCTACCATCCGCATACCCTCTTTGATGTCCTCCATATACGAGCTCATTCCCGGGTAATCCGAGAAATCCTCCGCAATTACCGTTTCCTTGTCGTAGATTTTCTCGGTGAAATCGTAGTTATACACCGATTTTACGATATGCGGCTCAAACCGAACGCCATTATTTGCGATGGTCATCGCCTGAACAGCCAAGTGCATGGGAGTAAGACCCGTTTCGCACTGACCGATGCCGGCCTGGACAATGTCGCCCTGATTCCATGTAAGACCCAGCTTCTCGTACAGCTCAAGCGACGTCATCTGCCCCGTCTGCATGGAAAGCTCAAAGTTCAGATCCTGACCGACACCGAACTTAGCCGCCCATTCCGCCAGCTTATCAATGCCGACCCTCCGCGCCGTCTCATAGAAGAAAATGTTGCAGGAGTTTTTGAGAGCCGTGCGGACATTCAAGCTGCCGTGCGCATACATACAAGTCGGCATAAATCCGGGCGCATAGTAGGTATACACCTTGCCGCAGCTGATGATCGTGTTGGAATTGATCACCCCTTCAGCAAGTCCTGCAGTAGCCGTTATCGTCTTGAACGTCGAGCCGGGACGGAACACGCCGTCCAGCGCACGGTTGAACACCGGCGAATCCTCCGCTGAGATTACCTCCTCGTAGTTCTCCACATACTCGTTCAGATCGTAGTTCGGGTAGCTCGCGCACGCCAGAACGCCGCCCGTCTTTGCGTCCAGCACCACCACGGCGCCCGTGCGGCAGGCGTCCTTCAGCAATTCGGGATCTTCCTTGAACTTCGGATTATAATACTCGGTTTGCTGATACGTTATGTGATATTCCAGCGCCTCCTGTACCAGCTGCTGAAGATCCGAATCCAGCGTCAGCATTACCGAATTTCCCGCCACAGGCTGAGTCGTTATCTCATCGCTTATTTCCGTGCCGTCCTGACTTCTGGTAATGCTGCGAACACCGCGTGTGCCGCGAAGCTCGCTCTCCAGCGCCTTCTCAACACCGCTTAATCCAATGCTGTCGTTAAGGGTATAGCCGCTGTCCTTAAGCTCGGCATACTGTTCCGAGGAAATCGCGCCCACCGTACCCCGCAGATGGGGCGCAATATCACCGTCAAGGTACTGCCGCTCCCAGCTTTCGGTAATATCCACGCCGTCGAGGAGATTGGACAGTTCCTTCAGCTCTGTCATCGTATCCGAGCTTATATCCGACGACAGCACGAATTTGTTTATATATGAGAAATCCTTGATGGTCATCTCATAACGAACACCCGCGATATAACGGCGCATCTGCTCATCATACGTATCGTCGATCTCATAAGTATCATACAAATTATAGACGCAGTCTTCCACTGTCGCGTAGTTTGCGATATTCAGCTTTTCCTTAAGAGTTTCGATCGCCTTATCCTTGCCCGCTATAAACACATACGGAGTCGTCTCGCTTATCGGCAGCGAGTCGTTCCACTCTTCGCCGTTTTTTTGGAGAACAGACAGCACTCTGTAAATGATCTCGTTCTGTTCCTTGTTATCCTTCGGGAGAGTAGTGTACTGAAAGCTTACATTGTAGACTATCTTGTTAGATTGAAGCACCTTGCCCTTGCTGTCTACGATCTGCCCTCTCGCCGCGTCGACCTCCTGCTCGGAGACGCGGGTGACCTTGGTCAAATTAAGGTATCCCTCTCCCTCCACGACCTGTATCCGGAGAAGCCTCAGTCCGCACAAAAAAGCGCAAACCAGTACCATCGCCACCAAAACTATCGAACGAATAAAGCCGGAAATTTTATCCATAGTTAATCTTTTTCCTTTGCCACCGATTCTTCCGCGTTATTAGCCGAGTTTTCCAGTTTCTGCTGTTCGGCGGGACGCATCTTGCTGCTTATAAGCCGTACCAGCCAGAAAATCGGGATCGAAAACAACACCGCTCCGCCATAGCTCGGCAGAACTACATATTTGAACGAGATCACGCTCTCTGAACGCTCCCACACCCAGTGCAGAAAAATCATATCCATAAACGCCATTATAATGCTAGTCGCCATATTCATCACAAAATGCGACAACGCGCTCACTCTCACCCAGAACCGTGAAAGCAAAGTGATCGCGGGACACAGACACAGCAGCCACAGCGACGAAAAACCCAAGATCGTAACGCCATTCGCCATATCCAGCATCAATCCGCATACCGTACCGAAAATTCCCGCCGCAAGGTCTCCCTCAAACATAGCGACCGCAGTCGCCAGCGGAATTATCAGCAGCGGGCAAAACCCGCGGATAAGCGGGTTCGTCTCAAAGAGATAGAACACCAGCAGCATCACGGAATAAAGCGCCCACCGCACAAAGGAGCGAATTTTCTCCCTGCGCGACTTTGCCTTTATCCCGAAAGATTTTTTATTCAGCCTCATATCAAGCCCTTATTCGTCAATCTCGAAAGGAATTCCCTTACCGTCAAAATCCGTAATTACAAAGACAGAGGTGACCCCGCGCACGTCCTGCGCCGGCTCGATAACCGCGTGCTTGGAAAAACCGTTAGGGTCGTCATACACCTCCACCACCTTTCCCACATACAAATCGTCGGGGAACAGGCCGCTTTTTCCCGAGGTGAAGATAATATCGCCCTCACGGATATCCGCTTCCTTGAGGATACTGCTCATCAGGATCTGACCCTTCTGGGCATATTCCAGATTGTTTTCGAGAACGCCCGTCGTTTTCGCACGGGTGGTATAGACGCCGACATTCACCTGCGGACTGAGTATGGTCGTAACCTTTGCGTAGTTGTCGGCAATCGAGGTCACCCGTCCGATAAGTCCCACGGATGTCACGACCGGGTCGCCCTCCGAGATGCCGCTGTTCTTGCCCTTGCTCAAGGTAAAACCGCCGTAGATGTCGTTCGCGTTTCGTGCGATAACATCGCACGGCTCTGAGAAGCGGAAATCCTCGTTCTTCCGGCTCAGCTCCAGCATTTCGCGCAGACGCTCGTTCTCCCGAACAAGATCATCATAGTCCATCGTGTTCTTGTACATCTCGGCAAGCTCGGCGGACAACTGCTCGTTCTCGCTCTTATACTTGTCGGCATTGACGAACTTGTCGATAAGTCCCGCCACTCCGTCCGAGATGGCGTTCGCCGCGCTCACGAAAGGATAAGTAAGCGTACCGATGATCTGCTCCGGCCCGCTCTCTTTGCCTGCCGAAACAGCGACGCAGGTCATAAGACCCAGCAGAAGAGCGGCGATACACAGCAGAACTCTAAACCTTACGCTGTGAAAAAATTCCTTCATATCTCAGAAATAATAAATCAGTAGATCGTCTCGTCCTCTGACAAAACATCCTCAAGCTTGTCGATATTTTCAAGAACCTTACCCGTGCCGTCCGCGACGCAGTCAAGCGGTCTCTCGGCAATTTTTACGGGCATACCGGTCTCCTCGTGAATAAGCTTATCCAAACCGCGCAGCAGCGCTCCGCCCCCCGCGAGCATAATCCCGCTCTCTATAATATCGGCGGCAAGCTCGGGCGGCGCCTTCTCAAGAGTGGTCTTGATAGCCTCGATAACGTGCGAGAGCGGCTCGGACAACGCCTCGCGGATCTCAGCCGAGGTGATGGTGATATTTTCGGGCAGGCCGTTGAGAAGATTTCTGCCCTTGATGTCCATAACCGGCTCGTTCTCATCCGTCTGATAAGCGGAACCGATCCCCATCTTGATGTTCTCGGCTGTTCTCTCACCGATAAGGAGATTATATTTTTTCTTAATGTAGTTTATGATAGAAGAGTCGAATTCGTCACCCGCGACGCGCACCGATCGTGCGGTAACAATTCCGCCCAGCGAGATAATAGCGACCTCGCTTGTACCGCCGCCGATATCGACGATCATACTGCCCACGGGTTCCGCCACGGGGAGACCCGCGCCGATAGCCGCCGCCATAGGCTCCTCAATGATAGACGCTCTTTTAGCGCCCGCCTGCTGAGCGGCTTCCTTTACGGCTCTGCGCTCAACCTCGGTAACGCCGGAGGGAATACAGATTATAACGCGAGCCTTGCCGCGCCCCTTAAGCGCTTTCTTGATGAACTGCTCAAGCATTATGGAGGTCATATCGAAGTCCGCGATAACTCCGTCTTTCAGCGGACGAATAGCCACGATAGAACCGGGAGTACGACCGATAACGTCCTTTGCCTCCTGACCCACGTAACGCACCTGACGCACCTTCTTATCCACTGCGACAACACTTGGCTCACGGATAATGATGCCCTTTCCTCTCATATAGACAAGCGTATTCGCCGTTCCCAAATCAATACCGATATCCTTGCTTACACCAAACATTTGAAATGTCCTTTCTAATATTGAATAAATAATACCACCTTAAATTATAACACTATCATTACCATTTTTCAATAGATTATTTCCTTAAAATTTAGAAAAAATGTGAAGAGTTTTTTGGCATTTTAACGGATTAGTATTTTTTGCGTC
>CAYMTG010000112.1:0-6325 GCA_964393305.1 uncultured Ruminococcus sp. | reverse complement strand
AAGCTGTAAAGCTTGGAATTATACCTGAATCTCCTGCAAAATCAGAAAGACTCACTATCCCCAAACCGCAGCAGCCAAAAATTCAGATATTCACGCCATCAGAAGCAAATGAAATGATAGAGTGCTTGAAACAAGAAGAGCTTCAATTTCAAGTGCTCATCCAGCTTGCTATCATAACGGGCGCTCGGCGCGGAGAGCTGGTGGCTTTGAAATTTTCAGATGTGGATTACAAAGCCGAAACATTGACAATAGAACGAGCGGCGACAAAAGTACCTGATAAGCCGGTGGAGATAAAGCCGCCAAAAGATTATGAAACGCGGACTGTAACAATAGATGAAAGCTGCATAGAGCTGATTAAGCGTTTAAAAGAAGAAAAAATCAATGACGCAAAACGGCTTGGATCTCAATGGCGAGGCGGAGATTGGATTTTCACTCAATGGGACGGAGAAATGATGAACCCTCAAACTCCAACGAAACAGTTCAGCAAGTTCCTCAAAAAGCACAATCTTAAACACAGGAAATTTCACAGCCTTCGCCACACATCCGCTACGCTTATGCTGTACGGCGGAGTAAGCATAAAGCAGGTACAACGTCGCTTAGGACACGGAGATATTGAAACCACAAACAAATATCTGCACGTCCTTGAGGGAGCTGATAAAACAGCTACCGGAATTTTGCGAAAAATGATCGAAAACAAGGGAAATGACAAAGCGGACGATAATACGAGCGAAGGAGAATAGGGTATTGCAATATGTGAAAAATGCGGAAGTGAAAACGCAAAATTATAGTAGTATATCACAGCAATTAAAAGCAAATTGAAGTAAAGCGAAATCCTCATAGCCCAAAAATCGCCCAAATTTTTTGCCTGATCACCCACCAAAAAGAAAACCGCCCAACAGCTTTAAATGGCTCTGTTAAGCGGTTTTTCTGTTGGTCTGAGTGACGGGACTTGAACCCACGGCCTCTACCACCCCAAGGTAGCGCGCTACCAATCTGCGCCACACCCAGATTTCCAACATATCTATTATATCACAATCATTTATTTTTGTCAAGTACTTTTTTAAAAAATTTTATTGCTCTTGACTTTTGGGAAACATTATGGTAAAATAAGAGGAACCTCTAAAATCCTCTTTTTCAGTCTGACTCTCTCCTGCTGCACGGGTGCAGGCATCAGAAGATATTTTTGGGGGTTCTAGAGATCCCCTAAAGATAATTGATGCATTCAGAGGGCGATATTATGAACATCTACGGACTTACTATCGGGCAGCTCCGGGACTACTTCTCAAGAATAGGCGAAAACCCCGCTAAGGCGGGAATACTCTATGACGCTATATACAAGCAGGGTATCACTGACTTCAAAGCGCTTACGTTTGCGGAGCGCATTCTGTCAAGACTTAACGCAGACTTCGACTTCACGCTTCCGCTTGTGGTCGAGAAGCTCGAGGGCAGCACCGCCGCAAAGCTTCTGCTAAAGCTGGCAGATGGCGAATTCGTCGAAACTGTACTAATGCGCCAGCTTTTCGGGGACTGCGTTTGCGTCTCCACACAAGTCGGCTGTAATATGGGCTGCGTATTCTGCCAAAGCGGTCGGCTCAAGAAACGTCGAAATCTCTCCGCTGCCGAAATCGTAGCTCAGGTACTCGCAATCTCACGCGAGCTTGACTGCAAGATCGACGGCGTCTCCGTGATGGGAATCGGCGAACCGTTTGACAATTTCGATGCCGTTCGCGATTTCTGCGAAATTATTACCGAGGACAAGGGACTCGCTGTACCAAAACGTCGGGTGACCGTATCTACATGCGGACTTGTGCCTATGATATACGAATACGCAAATTCTCCCAGGCCATGCAACCTTGCAATCAGTCTGCACGCCCCTGATGACGAGCTGCGAAGCCGCTTGATGCCTATTAACCGAAGATACCCGCTTGCCGACGTGCTGAATGCGGCACAGTTTTTTTCGGAGAAAACGCGCCACCGCGTAACCCTTGAATATGTGATGCTTGCAGGACTTAACGACTCCCGCGAGCACGCCCTTCGCCTCGCTGCGGCTATCGGCGGCCGTGACTTTTACGTCAATCTGATCCCATACAACAGCACCGACAACGGCTTTAAACAGAGCTCTCCCGAGGCAATATCCGAATTCTGTGCTGTCCTTAAAAAGAACGGCATTGTCGCAACCAAGCGCCGTGAGTTCGGCTCCGAGCTTAATGCCGCTTGCGGTCAGCTCCGTGCCGATTATGTTAAAAAATTTTAAAATTAAACAAAAATGTATGGGTTATACTAATTCATTATCAAAATATAGACTATATTCAACTCCTTCCTGTAATACTCATAAGGGAACCTCTAAAAGCCGGTTTTAAAAGAGAAAATCGGCAGACAGTGTGCTATGTCGATTTCCTCTCAAACAAGGTTTTCAGAGGTGACCTTGAGAATTATTTTTGCCGCATTGGGTAAAATATTACCGCATAGGCTTTTCCAAATAATCATACTGAAAGGAATTTTGAATATGAAGGATATGTTTTGCTTCCAATGCCAGCAGACAGCGCATAATACGGGCTGCGAGGGACGTGCGGGAGTGTGCGGCAAGAAGGCGGATACCGCCAATTATCAAGACGAGATCGTGGGCGCCTTAATCGGACTTGCGCGCGCCGTTCAGAACGGCAGTCCTACCGCTTCGACCGACGCGCTGGTTGAAAAGGGACTGTTCACCACTCTCACCAATGTAAATTTTGACGATGAGAGTATCAAAAAGCTGAAAACCGAGATCGAAAAGGAGAAAGGGCGGGTTAATTCCGAGAAATTCGAGGATTACAAGATGTCGAATATCTGGGACGGAAACCATGATATCCGCTCGCTGAAATCGTTGGTTCTTTTCGGGATCAAGGGAATGGCGGCGTATGCGTACCATTCGCGTGTCCTCGGTAAAACAAACGCGGATGTCAATAAGTTCTTCTATGAGGCGCTCTACAAAATAGGCGAGGATATCGGCACCGACGAGCTTCTGGATCTTGTCTTGAAAACGGGCAGCATTAACCTGAAATGCCTTGAAATGCTCGATGCGGCGAATACCGAGGCATACGGCGACCCCGTCCCCACGCAAGTCCCGCTCACGATCGAGAAAGGACCGTTTATCGTAGTCAGCGGACACGATCTCCACGATATGAAGCTATTGCTCGAACAGACGGACGGGCAAGGGATCAATATCTACACGCACAGCGAGATGCTCCCCGCACACGGCTATCCCGAGCTTAAAAAGCACCCGCAGCTCAAGGGAAATTTCGGCACCGGCTGGCAGAATCAGCAGTCGGAGTTCCACAATATCCCCGCGCCGGTACTGTTCACCACTAACTGCATTATGCCGCTCCGTGAGAGCTATGCGGACAGGGTATACACGACCTCTATCGTGGCATACCCGGGACTCGTCCACATTGGCGAGGACAAGGATTTTTCACCGGTGATAAAGAAGGCCGTTGAGTGCGGCGGATATGACGAGGATCGCGAGATGACCGGTATGAACGGCGGTCATTTCGTGACCACCGGCTTCGGGCATAACGCGGTGCTGTCTCACGCGGAGAAGATCATCGGACTTATCAAGGCGGGGAAGGTGCGCCATATCTTCCTTGTGGGCGGCTGCGACGGAGCTTCCCCGAGCAGACGCTACTATTCGGATTTCGCACGGCTCACTCCCCCCGATACGCTTATTCTGACGCTAGCCTGCGGAAAGTACCGTATCAACGATATGGATCTGGGCGACATTGACGGCATTCCGAGAATACTCGATATGGGTCAGTGCAACGATTCGTTCAGCGCGATACGAGTGGCGACGGCGCTTGCGGATGCGTTCGGGTGCGGGGTAAACGATCTCCCGCTTACGCTTGTGCTGTCGTGGTACGAACAGAAGGCGGTGTGTATTCTGCTGACGCTGCTGGCGCTCGGTATAAAGAATATCATTCTGGGACCCACGCTCCCCGCGTTCGTGTCTCCGGCTGTGCTGGAGGTGCTTCAGGAGAAGTTCAGCCTCCGTGCGGCAGGCACTCCCGAGGACGATATCAAGATGATCCTCGGATAAAAAAGTCACCCGCAGCGCCTGAGAATGGGTGCTGCGGGTTTATAGCAAACGATAAAAACTTTTGTCGTTTGCTATTTGCCAATACGCACGGAGTGAGCGAAGCGAACGTATGTGCGAGGCAATTTAAATTAAGGGAGGAACGTCCCTATGGGGTAGTCTGTATAACGCTTATGCGCGAACGCCGTATTCCGTGGTATCCATGTCTATGAATTCCTCGGGAACAGCGGGGATAGAGTATACATTGCAGACAAGCTCGGCAAAGTCGTGCGGCTCGTCATCGGTCTCGACATAGAACTTGTAATACGGCAAAACCCCCGTGCTGCCTGCAAGATTTTCATATTCCATATCGATCTTCAGTATCTTGGCGTCTGCGGGCATTCTCATTTCATCATCGAATTTGTTTGACTTGAGAATCGCTTCAGCCTGTTCCGCTGTCAGAATGGGATAGTCGCCAAGCTTCTCACAAGCATCGTCGGTGTTGATCCACATTCTGCAAAGTTCACCAGTATTTTCAGAATGTTCATCAAAGCAGGCATAATTCATCCAGTAGTTCACTATCTGTTGAGTAAGGTCGCAATCGCTGTCGTAAATGTGAATTCCATCATCATTAACTTTTCCGAGCGTAGGCTTGCTGTAATTTAAAATATCTTTGTACTTATCGGCAAAATACTCTACCAAAGCCGCTTTTTCCTCATCTGTCGCGCTTTCTGTGAAGTTATATTCGTCGGGGAGCTTTATCGACCCCGTAGAACCCTTGAAATTAACATATATGCTAAACGCTGTGTTTACCGAGATAAGTACGTCTTCGTTTTTCGCATATACAGTAGTCATACTCATCACGCTGCGAACCATGCGGTTGATTGTATCTTCGATTTCCTCTTCGGTTGCTCCGTTTTCCTTTGCCAGCTGCCGATGTTTCTCGATAGTTTCCTCCATGCTATGGTAATTGTCCGTGAACTCAAGAGAATCCTCGGGTATTCCCAGCACGGCAGCTGCCTTTCGCGCAAGGGCGTACATCTTGTCAAGATCGACATCAAGGTCGGTTGAGTGCGACATAAATACGGGCATGGTCTCAAGCTCAGCACCCTTCCACGGACTGAGCTGTTCAAGATCCGAATAATCGAGAAAATCCTGCTGTACCACTACGCCGTCCTTTTTGCCTAAAACCGCTCCGCCGGCCATTCCGGTTACGGAATAGTCACCTATTGTTATTTTCGGCAGATCCTTGTACTTGCTGAAATCAAGCACCGGCGGGTCTTGGGAAGTGTTATCGGCTACAGCCGGATCTTGCGTTGAGGTATTTCCGCTGCTGACGATATCCGAGTTTGTTACGGAGGTGGAGCTTGTGGAGCCGCTTGTGTCGATAATCGGCGGCTTCTGCTCGGCGTTATTCCCGACAGTCACCGCAATAAGAGCGGCTGCGGCGGCAGCAGCCGCTCCCGAGGTAATGCCGATAAAGAGCTTTTTGCTGCGGCGCGGCTTTTTGTCTGCGTCCTCAATAAGCTTGGGGTCTACGTTCGACATTTTATCAAGGAGATTTTTTCCGTTCATAGTAACACCTTTCCTTTCATACCTTTACGTTGTCACACTACAACGCCTTGTTCCTCGAGATACTCCCGAAGCTCGTTTCTCAGCCTGAACAGCGAGGTTTTCACGTTGCTCTCGGATAATCCGAAACTCTTTGCGATCTCGCTTACCGAATCGAGATACCAGTATCGGCGCATAAAGATGTTCCGCTTGTCTTCCGCTTTTGAGAAAAGGAATTTGTTGATAAGCTCCAGCAGCATATTGGCGTCGGTCTCCTCCTCAACGCTGCGGTTTGAGGGCAGACACTCCTCCATCTCGCTTGTGAGTTCAACCAGCATTGCGCTGCGCTTGAGAGCCGAACGTTCGCGGCATACCGATAGGGAGAGATTTCTCGCGATCCGCGCCAAAAAAGCAAACAGGTAATCAGTCGGATTGGCAGGCGGTATATTCTCCCATGCGCGAAGATATGTATCGTTTTCGACCTCTTCCGCGGTGGTGACGCTGCCGGTGATGTTTTTGGAGATATTGACTATACGTTTGCCGAATTTGCGCTGAGTCTGCCGAATAGCGTTCTCGTCGCGCTTCAAGTAGAGTGAAACGATTTGTTCGTCTTCCATTGTTGTAAATTTTTTCCTTTCGTCATATTTTTGCGGTAATATTGTAGAGGTTTTTGTCCTCTCACCCTAGAAAACGCCGTTTTATATGCCGAGGTTACTTTTTTTGAGAAAA
>CAYMTG010000111.1:0-6347 GCA_964393305.1 uncultured Ruminococcus sp. | reverse complement strand
TATCCGACCGTTAAATCACTTCATGGAATCAACAAGCGCCTTTGTATCGCGTGCGATAAGCAGCTCCTCGTTGGTGGGAACGACCCAGACCTCGACCTTGCTGTCGGGAGCGGAAATCTTTTGGAGCTTTCCGCGAAGTCCCTTGTTGGCAGCCTTGTCAAGCTTGATACCAAGATATTCCATATTTGAGCAAACGTCCTCGCGCAGATCGTCGGAATTCTCGCCGATACCTCCGGTGAACAGAACAGCGTCAAGACCGTTCATAACAGCAGCGTAAGAGCCGATGTACTTCTTGATCTCATAGCGGAGCATCTCAAGCGCGAGTTTAGCTCTCTTGCTGCCCTCAGCGGCGGCAGCGCCGAGATCGCGAGCGTCGCTGGACACTCCGGAAATTCCGAGGAATCCGGACTTTTTGTTAAGGTAGTCGCTCATTTCACTTGGGCTTAAACCGAGCTTGCCCTGAACGAATGTAACAGCCGACGGGTCAACACTGCCGGAGCGCGTTCCCATAATAACGCCGTCAAGAGGAGTGAAGCCCATAGAGGTATCGATGGACTTGCCGCCCTCGACCGCAGTAATGGACGAGCCGTTTCCGAGGTGGCAGGAAACGATTTTCAGATCCTTGATGTCCCTGCCCATAGCGTCGGCGAGGGCCTGAGATACAAAGCGGTGAGATGTGCCGTGGAAGCCGTACTTTCTCACGTGATACTTCTCATAGCATTCATAGGGCATACCGAACATATATGCCTTCTCGGGCATAGTCGCGTGGAACGCGGTATCGAATACTACCACCTGAGGGGTAGTCGCGGGGATGACCTTCTTGCAGGCTCTCAGCGCGAGCGCGTGAGGGTGGTTATGTACGGGGGCAAGCTCTGCGAGATCGTCGATCTGCTGAATGACCTCGTCTGTCGCGAGAGTGGTCTTGTTGAAGATCTCCGCTCCCTGGACTATTCTGTGACCTACGGCATAGATCTCGTCCATCGACTTGATGACGGAAGCGTCACCGGTAGTAAGTACCTCAACGAGCTTCTCAAAAGCCTCGGTGTGGGTCGGGAAGTCGCAGTCCATATCAACGCCGCGTCCGTCGAAGGTGGTGTGCTTGATGTGACCGCCGATACCGATACGATCGCAGTTGCCCTTCGCGATAACGCTTTCGTCCTCCATCTCGATAAGCTGGTACTTAAGAGAGGAGCTTCCCGCATTAACAACCAAAATTTTCATATTTCCGAATTCCTTTCATAGAAATAAATTAGACATCTTTATTTTAACTCTTTTTACAAAAAAAATCAAGTATTTTTTCAAAATTTTATTGATTTTATATCAATATTGTAGTAAAATAAGAATAGTGCTATCACATCGGCCGGTTGACTGCCTCTTTGACGAGAAGCACACTTATCCCCTTGCCCTCCCCCCTCGGGGAAATAGGGGAGAGAAATCGGGCGCATACGCGGCTGCGACTGCATCGTGGGCTTCGCCACCGCCCCCTTGGTGATTTGCTCGCTATCAACAGCCGTTTGTGATATTTTAAATGTACATCCGAGGTAAAAATTATGAAAACAGCCGCCATAATCAGCGAATTTAACCCATTCCACAACGGACACAGATATCTTATCGAGCAGACGCGCAAGGCGGGTGCTACCCACATAGCCGCGATAATGAGCGGAAACTTCGTCCAGCGCGGAGACGCTGCCGTCTTCGAC
This sequence comes from uncultured Ruminococcus sp., assembly GCA_964393305.1. Lineage (GTDB taxonomy): Bacteria > Bacillota > Clostridia > Oscillospirales > Ruminococcaceae > CAG-115. The sequence continues at coordinate 4,647 of CAYMTG010000111.1, read as the reverse complement.
AAGTTCACCCGTACGCGCACCGCTCTCGAGAACGGCGTCGATCTCGTCCTTGAGCTTCCCGAGCGCGTATCGCTCACCGCTGCGGAAGGCTTCGCAAAGGGCGCAGCCGACATCATCACCTCGCTCGGCTGTGTGGATATGCTCGCGTTCGGAAGCGAGAGCGGCGATATCGCCGCTCTGCGCGAGGCTTCGGGTGCTATCGAGTACGCGGTTCATTCGGATGAGTTCTCAGACCTGATGACACGCGGAAGAAGCTATCCCGCCGCGCTCTCCGAGACGCTCCGCACATTCTACACCGAGGACGTCGCCGAGACCGTCTCCTGCCCCAACAACACTCTCGCCATCGAGTATCTGAGCGCCCTTGATAATCTCGGAAGCGCCATCGAGCCGTTTACGGTAAAGCGTTCGGGAGCCGCCCACGACAGCGAAAGATCCGGCTCCGGAGACTTTGAAAGCGGCTCCGCGCTGCGGAAAATGATACTCGCGGGTGAGGACTATTCAAGCGCCGCGCCCGTCGTCTCCGCCCCCGCTGCCGAGCTTGTCAGGCTTGAACGCGCCATTTTAGCGAAACTCCGCCTTATGTCGGTCGCCGAGCTTGAGAGCGTCTACGACTGCGCCAACGGCTTGGGGGCGCGGCTTCACAAGGCGTTGCGTTCCGCCGGCTCGCTCTCGGAGCTGTACTTTCTCACGAAAACCAAGCGTTACACTCTTGCGCGCATAAGAAGGGCGGTATTATGCGGATTTCTAGGGATCGACAAGCATTTTGCCCTTGAAAAACCCGCGTTTATCCGCGTTCTCGGTATGAATGTGCGTGGTAAGGAGATCCTCGCCGCCGCGAAATGCGGTCTTCCGATCGACACCTCTTTGAAGGCGCTGTCCAAAAAATCCCGCGACGCGGCTCGTCAAGCCAATTTCACCGCGCATTGTACGGATATTTACGCGCTGTGCTTTGAAAAACCGCTTCGCTGCGGGACTGATTTCACCGCCGCGCCGATCGTTATTGAATAAGAAAATCCTTTTGTTTTCCCCGTATTGAGGATTTTTTGAATATTACCGCGACAATCTCATCAAAATAGGAAGGGATATACATGAGCCGATTTGACGAACTCCGCAGAGAGCACCCGCTGTTCATTTATCACAGCTATGAGCTTGGTAAGGGTTTCCTGCGTTTTCATTTCCAGATGGACGACTTCCATTTTTACCCGGAGTGGACGTTCGACGAAAGCCTGACCTCAGGCGATTATTCCCGCCCGTCAGCCGAATACGCGGCATTCTCGCTCGGTATGGCGGAGCTTGTCTCTTATTGGAAATGCGCCTGCTCCCCGAGGGTCGAGATCCGATGCGGTTGGCTTGATCAGGCGCAAATCCGTTGGTGGAAAAAATTGTATTTTAACGGACTTGGCGAGTTCTTTTACCGCAATCAAATTCCCGCGAGGTTCGACGACTTTATGACTATTATTGCCCCGCCCCCGCCCGATACGTTTCCCGAAAACAAGCACCCGCTGAACGGCGCGCTTGTGCCGGTCGGCGGCGGCAAGGACAGCGTGATAACTCTCGAAATACTGAAAAACGCAAAAATCGGGATCACCCCCTATATCATCAATTCGCTCCCGCCCGCGATGGCTTGCGCCAACGCTTCGGGAGTTCCCACAGCGCCGATCGCTCCCCGCCGCACAATTCACCAACAGCTTCTGGAGCTTAACAAAGCGGGGTATCTGAACGGGCATACGCCGTTTTCGGCGGTGGTGGCGTTCTCATCGCTCCTGTTCGGGATTTTTTTAAACAAGCGATACATCGTTCTCTCCAACGAGAGCAGCGCCAACGAGACTTATGTTGAGGGCGCGGATGTGAACCACCAGTACAGCAAATCTGCGGAATTTGAAAGCGATTTTCGGGAGTACTGCGCCGCGTATTTTCGCGGCTGCCCCGAATATTTCAGTCTGCTGCGCCCTCTCTCCGAGTGGCAGATAGCACGCGCCTTCGTAAAATTTCCCCAATATTTCGGGATCTTCCGGAGCTGCAACCTCGGGGCGCGGAATAACGTGTGGTGCTGTAATTGCGCTAAGTGTCTGTACGTGTATATACTGCTGGCGGCATTCCTTGACGATGACCGACTCGCGGAAATTTTCGGGGAGAACCTTCTCGAACGGGAGGATCTTGCCCCTATGCTGGACGGTCTTATGCTGGACGGCGAGGATAAGCCGTTCGAGTGCGTAGGCACGAAAAACGAGGTGCGCTTGTCGCTTAAAATGGCTCTGGAGCGCCGCAGATCCGCTCCACCCACGCTTCTCGGGCGCTTTGAGAACTCATTCCCCGGCTACTCGCCCGTTGACCTCACAAGGTACTTTGACCGGGATAACTTTGTCCCCAAACAATTTTTACCATATCTGGAGAAAACAGCCTATGAAGATTGACGTTTTAAAGCCGCTTTTCGAGGGAAAGCGCGTTGTTATACTCGGCTTCGGGCGCGAGGGAAGGGTCTGGCTTGATCTGCTGTCCCGCCTTGATTGCTGTGAGGAAATCGCGATAGCCGATATGAGTCCCGTTGAGACGGATAACCCCGCCGTCACCATCATCAGCGGCGACAGCTACCTTGCGCGCTGCGAGGACTACGACCTGATTTTACAATCCCCCGGCGTTATCATCAAGAACAATCTCTCCGAGAGAGCAAAGGCGAAGATCCTCACCCAGACCGAGGTGCTGCTGCGGCTCGGAGTGTGCAGGCAGATCATCGGAATTACCGGCACAAAGGGCAAGTCCACGACCTCCTCGCTAATTCAGCACTTTCTTCAAAGCTGCGACATTCCGTCCGTGCTTATCGGAAATATCGGTATCCCGCCGCTTCAGCGGCCGGAGGAGTTCGACAAGGATCTCACCGTAGTATGCGAAATGAGCTGCCATCAGCTGGAATTCGTGAAGCACTCGCCCGACATCGCCGTGCTGCTCAACATTTTCCCCGAGCATCTCGACCATTATGTGGATTTTGACGCATATGCCAACGCCAAGCGTAACATCGCGAGATTTCAGAAGTCGGGCAATCACACGATAGCGAATATTGATCTGCACCCTGTAGACTGCGGCGGAACGCTCCACACCTCGGCTTTCGGCAAGCCTGCCGACGTGTGGACGGACGGCTCGTCCATTTTCCTTTTCGGAGAAGAAATACGCCCCGAAAAGATAAAGACCCGCCTATGCGGCAAGCACAATCTCTACAATATCGCCATGGCGCTTGCTGCGGCGAAGCTCGCGGGAGCGGACGTTGACGTATGTCTTGAGCATCTGCCCGAATTTGCGGGACTGGAGCACCGCCTTGAGCGGGTCGCGGTGATCAGCGGCGTAGAGTATGTCAACGACAGCATCTGCACCGTTCCCGAAGCGGCGATCGCCGCCGTGAACGCGTTCGACGGCACCGACTGCCTTATCCTCGGCGGCATGGACAGGGGTATCTCCTACGACATCCTCGGCGATTTCCTCAATACGGGAACAGTCGAACACGTCATCCTTCTCCCCGACAGCGGACGGAGAATAGCCAAGCTCATCACCAATCCCAAGGTCTCCGTACACCCCGCAGAAAGCCTTGAACAGGCGGTGAATATCGCTTCAAAATGCGCAAAGCGGCGAGTTCTGCTGTCTCCCGCGTCGGCAAGCTACGGCTTCTACCGCAACTTTGAGGAGCGCGGACGGCACTTCAAGCAGCTTGTCCGTGATCTGAACGGCTGACGGGCTGCCCCCGAATGCCCTCAGGAGCAGCCCGATATGTTAAACAGCCGCTGCAAGCCCCGCAAACGACACCAATGTGCCGCCGTGCCCACGATCAGGCCGGCGGCTTTTGCTTTTCGCCCAATAACCGATTTTCAGCGAATTACAAAAACGGAATTGCTCGTTAGGCTTATTCCTCAGGGCTTTCGCCACCTCACGGCACGGCTGTGGGTTTCCCCTAGTATTGTATGCGAAAATCGGATTTTCGGTACAGACAGACGCGAATTCTCCAAAAACAAAACCCCGCAGGAAAACCCTGCGGGGTTGGTTGCGTTCAGAAAAATACTTATCCAATGAACGTTCTGCCTATTGCGGCGTAATAACTCATATCCTCAAACATTTCCGTTAAATCACCAAACGCGCAGCCTGCGCAAGCGCAAGAACCGATGAGGAAGAGAATAGAGAGACCATACACAATAGCGTCCAAAATAAGCATACCGCGTGCGTAATTGCGCTTACTCGACTGAGTATCAGAGCCGAAAGCCCAGACAAACAGGAGAATAATTCCAATAATTCCCAAACTCGAAAGGAAAATCGTCAGCGCCCACTGCCCGGCATTCATCTCGGGCTTCATGTTTACGGGTTGGACAGGCTGGCTGTAGGAAGGCATCTGTCCCTGATAACCGCCCGTATTGCCTGTGGAGTTTACAGTGTTTGCAGCAGGGGGCGTCGTGCCGTATGTACCGTTAGTATTCGCAGAGCCATATATGCTCGACGAAGCGGGAGTACTCGAGCCGACAGGCGTCACATCCTGAGCCTGAGACGCGGGTTTGCCAAGATCAACAGCGCTGTCAAGCTTTCCTCCGCAATTCGGGCAGAAAACGCCGTCGCCGCTTACCAGACTTCCGCACTTGTTACAAAATCTTTCCATAAATTACCTCGCAAAAA
>CAYMTG010000110.1:0-6397 GCA_964393305.1 uncultured Ruminococcus sp. | reverse complement strand
AAGTACAAGGCAGACGTCCCCCACGACAACGACTATGACCCTCAGATCTCGGAGAGATTTGATTCGTGGACGGACAGATAAAAGGAGGCTGAAATATGGCTAAAATCGCGATTTTGGGCTGCGGCTACGGCACGGCGCTGGGTGTATTGTACAGCAAATTCGGACACGAGGTGACCACTTGGACGAAATTCGAGGCGGAAGCGGAGCAGCTCCGCGCCGAGCGCGAACACAAGCGGCTTCTCCCCGGAGTGAAGCTGCCGGATAATCTCGGAGTCACCACCGACCCCGCGTTTGTCGCGGACGCGGATATTATGGTGGTGTGCATACCGTCCGTATTCTATCGCGACGCTGTGAGAGCCGTGAAGGAGTACGTCTCCCCCGGAACCGTTGTGGTAAACGCAAGCAAGGGATTGGAGGAATCGACCGGAAACCGCCTCTCGCAGATCCTCTGTGAAGAACTGCCCGACAATCGTGTTGCCGTTATCACCGGACCTTGCCACGCGGAGGAAATTGCGCGGTTCGTTCCCACTACGGAGGTGTGCGCGTCCTATACGGAAGGTACGGCTGAATATATCCAGCGCACGCTCTCCAACGAGTGCTACCGTATCTATACAAACGACGACGTTGCCGGCTGTGAGCTGGGCGGCGTGCTGAAAAACCCGATAGCTCTCGGCTGCGGCATCGCACGCGGAATGGGACTTGGGGACAACGCGGTAGCCGCTCTTATGACTCGCGGAATGACCGAGATCACCCGTCTTGGCGTGGCCCTTGGCGCGAACTGGAAGACCTTCACGGGTATGGCGGGAATAGGCGATCTGATAGTTACCTGCACGTCGCAGCACTCGCGAAACTTCCGCGCAGGATACCTTATCGGACAAGGCACACCCGCCGCCGAAGCGGTAGCGTCCGTAGGCACGGTAGAGGGTTATATCAACAGCAAGACCGCGCTCCGTCTGGCGAGGGAGCATAGCATCGACACTCCCATCATCGAACAGATCGTGAACATCTGCTACAACAACACCGATCCCCATAAGAGCATAAAGTCGCTGATGACCCGCGACAACCGCCACGAGCGGGAAGTATTCTGGACGGATTAATTCCTAAGCTAGGAGATGAAAATATGCCACAGCTTATTACCAAACAATGCCCCAAATGCGGCAAGCTTATGAACGTCCTCCCCGAGGCGGCGAAAATCGGCGTAGTCTGCCCCGAATGTAAAGCTTTCATCGGAGAAAAGAACGAGAAAATGTCGGAAGAGGAGATCAAGCGGATAACAGCCGCGATCCACGAGCTTCTGAAAAAGTAAGGTGAAATGAATGCGTGAGAAAATCCCATCCACGATAAAGGAGCAGATAGCCAAGCTCCGCGAGCGCGGCTGTATCATCGAAAACGAGGAGCTTGCCCGCGAAACGCTGAAATATATCAACTACTACCGCCTCTCCAACTACTTTGTGCCGTTCGAGGTGAGCAAGCACAAATACGAAGAAGGCACCACCTTCGAGAAGGGACTTGCCATCTACGAGCTGGACAGAAAGCTGCGGAGTATTCTGCTCTCGGCGCTGGAGGAAGTCGAAATCGCGCTCCGCGCCGCAATCTCCAACTACCACGCTCTGAAGTACGGCGCAATGGGATACCTTAACCCCAATACCTTCGACAAGTCGCACAATCACCAGAGCTTTATCGGGCGCATAAACCACCTTATCGAGTGCAACGACGAACGTGAGTTCGTAAAGCACTACAACTCGAAATACGGCGGACGTTTCCCGCTGTGGGTGGTGATGGAGCTTTTCAGCTTCGGTACGCTCGCCTTCTTCTACAAGGATATGCAGGCGCAGGACAAGAAAAAACTCGCCAACGAGTATTACAACTGCTCTCCTACCGAGCTGGACAACTGGGTTTTCTGCTTAAACGAGCTTCGCAATTACTGCGCCCACTACAACAGGCTGTACGCTAATACTTTTCCGGTGATTCCCAAGACCCCGAAGTGCGTCGAGCAGGAGCTTAAGTCCGATGTGTTCGGCTACATTATGGTAATGAAACAGGTCTACCATAACCGCTCCAACTGGAACGAGCGCGTGGTTAAGCCTATCGCCCGTATGATCAGGAAAAACACCCAATACGTCCGTCTCTCCGATCTCGGATTTCCGGAAAATTGGGAGGAGCAGATGATGTTCCCGCTTGCGGAAGGAGAATCCGATAAATGAAAAAGCTTTTCGCTCCGGTAATGGCGGTATGCGCCGCTCTGACGCTTTGCGGCTGCGGTTCGGAGGAAAGCCGCGCCGTAAATTTCTTCGCCATGGACACCATTATGAGCATTTCCTCCGCCGATGAGAACGCCGACGCGGCTTTGAAGCAAGCGCAGTCGCGGATCACGGAGCTTGACCGCCTATGGTCGGTCACCAACACCGACAGCGAGCTTTCCCGCCTTAATTCGGGAGAACAGGTCGACGTGAGTCGGGAGACCGCCGAATTGCTTCGCTTTTCGCTGGATATTGCCGAGAAAACCGACGGCGCGTTAGACCCTACGATCTACCCCGTGCTTACAGCATGGGGCTTTACTCGTGAGGAGAACCGCGTCCCCGATGAAGCGGAAATCGCCGCGCTTCTTGAGCGGGTGGACTACCGCAATATCCGCATAGACGGCGACACGGTTTCCCTGAAGAACAGCGCAATGCTGGACTTCGGCGCGGTGGCAAAGGGCTATGCGGGCGACGAGGCGGCTAAAATTCTCCGCGAACAGGGCGTGACCTCGGCGTTAATAAATCTCGGCGGGAGCATTACAACCATCGGCAAAAAGCCTGACGGCTCCGACTGGAAGATCGGCGTAAAAAATCCCCTCGGCAGCGGGAACGTGGGTACGCTCGCGCTCTCCGACCTCTCGGCAGTGACATCGGGCGCGTATGAGCGTTACTTCACCGCAGAGGACGGCACGGTGTACGGACACATCATAAACCCCGCGACAGGCTGCCCCGCCGACAACGACCTGCTTTCCGTGACAATAGTCTCCGAAAATGCCACGCTCTGTGACGCGCTCTCCACCGCGCTGTTTGTCATGGGGAGCGAAAAAGCCCAAAGCTTTTACCGTGAAAACGGCTCGGCTATGGGCTTTGATATCATTCTGATCACCAAGGACAGCGAGGTTATAGTAAGCCAAGGACTAATCAGCCGCTTCACGCTCACCGATAAGTCGTTCTCGCCGATCAGCCTTTAAACGCATCGACAAGCTGCCTCGCTTGCTCGACATATTCCTCAAGAACTGCGCCGCCCTCGATGATAACGTCCTCGACAGCTTGAAGCGCTTCCTCGTTTATCTCCTCGATCATCGTCTGCGGGAGAATATTCCGCTCCCGACAGTACTCACGCTCCTTGCCGTCCAGCATCGCCCCTAAAAACAGGATATTATCGATGGTAAGGTTGCCGGCAAGCTCCTGCCACTCGGGTTCCATACGTTCAAATTTCGGATTTCCCACGCTGATATTCGGCGTGGGATCTTTGTCCTCGGAAAAAAGCTCGGCATACCTCGCGACGCTCTCGTTAAACTCGTCGTCGTCGATCTGCCCCGCGATCTCCTCATAGTCAAGAGGTTCGTCGGGTTCTTCATTTTTTTCGGTGAACAGCTCCTCGCAGACCTCGGGGTACTCCGTCTCATCCACGATCAGCTTTCGTGCGTTCTCGTCCGCCTGCTCGCGGATCTTGTCGAGCTTGGAGACGTCGATATTCACCACCACAGGCTCGGCGGGGAGCTCCTCGTCCCACGGCTTCGGAGACGACTTGCGTGGCTTTGATCTGACGACTATGGCAATTCCCGCACGCAGACAGTACTCCTCAACCGCCTTGGGGATAATCTCGGCGAATTCGGGCGCGGTTACGGCTTCCTCCAGCTTTTCGCGGTTTTTTATGTCGTTTTCCAGCATCCTGATATTCGGCATAAGCTTGCGTGTGAAGCCGGTGAGCTTGCGTAAATTCGCCTCCACGCTTTTCAAAACATATCCCACAAACCCTCGGCTTACGGCAAACTCAAAACGCTCGAGAACGGGTTCTCCGCGCTTTACGGAATACCGCTCCATCGGGCTTATATCCACCGTGCGGAAGCCGTCCATCCGGTCTATATCCACGATCGAATACTGAAACGGCTCCCACGAAAAGTCCTTCTTCATTTTCCCGCATAAGAGCGCTGTAATATCCACGCCGCGCTGCTTGAAATACTGCGCCAGAGCCGAGAGCGCCGCCTCGCACGCGCCGTCCAGCATAAGGCGGGTTTTCTCGTCAAGAAAGGGACTTTCGCTTATATCATAGGCTGAGTTACGGGCGAGATAGTCCAGCTTTCCCGAAAAATCACCCGCCTTGATCTCCGTTACAGCACGGTAATCGTCGCTTTGATTATCGACGGCGGCGAGCTTGTCCGGCAGCGGAAGCGTCACATCGTTAAACACGTAAAAATCCTTTATCCAGCGCGGAATGACCGTATCGGCATATCTCGCGTTTACATGGCAGTTCTCCCACACGGCAATCAGCCGCTCAAAAGCGTCGTTCGCGGAGGAAACGCCTATTCGGTTCATCAGCTCGTAGCAGTAGAGAATGATGTACGGCTGCTCGACCTCGCTGTACACGCCGCGCCGAACGTCTGTTCTCCATGAAAAATAGGTGCGAAGCTGGGAGTTGGACATCGCCGCGTAAATCGGGTGAGGAAGAGCGCAGAACACACGCCGCTCGTAGTCGTCCTCCACGTCCTCCATAAACTCGCCCTGCCGAACCATCGTTATCTGCGCGCACTGCTTGACGATATAACTGTTGTGCGAGATCTCCTCAAGCGAGCGCATCTCGCGGATCTTGTGGAGCATATATTCGTCCTGTAGGCTCATATTCTCGGGAATAGCCTCGTGCGGATAGCCGATCCGGTTTGGAGCGTCATATCGCGGCGGCCAAACCGCAGGACTGTCGGTCGTGCGGCTGAAACCGCTGCACTTGGGATTTGGAGCCTCTTCCTCGGAATAGTCCAGTTCTTCCGGCTCGATGGTTGCTCTTTTCGCGGACTCGCGAGCCGTAGTGCTCACACCGGAATTGGGATTTTGCCTGGGCGGGATTTTCTTCTCCGAAACATCCTGATCCCGACTGTCCTTGATAGTCTGTTTGATCTCCTTGCGGGTCTCTTTGGGAAGTATCTCGGTAACGTCGTCAACAACGCCGTCCACGATCTTATTCACCATATCGTTGATAGCTTTCCTGATTTCCTCAAGCGACTTCCCGCCTGTTTCAATGAAATTCTTAAAATCTCCCATACGCTGCCTCTCAGGTAAAAAAAATCCGCAGACAAGGGGACGTCTGCGGGAACTCAGAACAATTTGCCGACTGTTTGGGGAAACAGAAGGCATAAATAATTGGGGAAAATATATAAGAAGTATGTAAGCCGTAAAAGCTACAATACTATCTTGTCGCTCTTTATTACTTTCTTATTATACCATTTTTTCCTCAAAAATGCAACAAGCATAATAAACAATATTTCTCGGAAAATATTGGAATAATTGTACAAAAATCAGCGCTTCCGCTCTTGCTTCTCGCTCATCCGCCGACGGCGGGTTCACAAGGGGCTTATACCATTTTACAATCCAACAGTAGACAAAGTCTACTGTTGGATTCCGCCGTGCAAAGCACGGCGGTGGCGGCGAAGCCGCCGAAAAAGCCGTCAATACTATTTTTGTCAAAGCCTTCGGCTTTGACAGCCGCGTGAAACGCGGCTCTTTCTGTAGACAGAATGTCTACAGAAAGATTATGAATTAGTATTATTCTTTCCCCAAGAACTTTGCCACTCTGGATTTAAGCGGCATTGTGATAGCTGTGGCAAGCACTATCTTTATCGCGTCAAAGGCAAGGAACGGCAGTACGCAGCCGGCAAGCGCCGCAGCAAGGTTTTTGCCCGTGAAAATCATATACCAAGCCGTGCCGAACGTGTAGAGCGCCAGAGTACCCAGCACCATTCCTACGGGGATAGTCCAGTGCTTTTTAGACTGCATATCGGCAAATATGCCCGCGATCAGCGCCATCGGAATATACCCGATTATGTAGCCGCCCGTAACGCCGAAAAGAACGCCAAATCCTCCCGAGTAGCCGGAGAATACGGGAACTCCCACCGCGCCCAGCAGCACATACACCGCCACTGCCAGCGCCGCACGTTTTCCGCCGAGAACTCCTCCCGCAAGATATATCGCAAACGTCGCAAGCGATATGGGAACAAGTCCCGGCAGCGGAACAGATACCGGCGCGGCAACGCAGATCAGCGCCGCGAATATTGCCGTAAGCACCATGCTTCTGAGTGAGAAAATGCCTTTATTGTTTTCTTTCATAATAAACCTCCCAAAATTTAATAAGGGGCTTTGCCCCGTATTTAACGCGGTCAAAT
>CAYMTG010000109.1:0-6407 GCA_964393305.1 uncultured Ruminococcus sp. | reverse complement strand
ATAATTTATCAAATGCATAGCAAAACGCTTTAGAACGCAAATTCGGGGCGTTTTTCTATATCCCGTCATTTTGGTATTGCTGACGGTAAAGAACAAGACATAAAAACCGGACTGAACCGGGCAAAAAATGTTTATGAAAGGCAGGAACAGGCAATGAAGAAAGATGAATTTGTGAAACTGGGTATTTCGGAGGATCTCGCGGCAAAAGCAGAAGCGGCTTCCGCCGAGGAGCTGAAAGGGTACATCCCCAAAGAACGCTTTAACGAGGTCAACAACGAGAAAAAGGAGCTTGAGAAAACGCTGAGCGAGCGTGACGGGCAGCTTGAAACGCTTAAGCAGTCGGCGGGAAGCGTTGAGGACATGAAGAAGCAGATCGCGGAGCTTCAAGCCGAAAACAAATCCAAAGACGAGGCACACGCCGCCGAGCTGGCGAAGCTTAAGCTCGATAACGCTGTTGACACGGCTCTGGCAGCTGCCGGGGCAAAGAACATTAAGGCGGTCAAGGCTCTGCTGGCTCTCGAAAAAGCCGAAGCGGCTGATGACGGAACAGTTAAGGGACTGGCGGAGCAGATAGCCGCGCTTCAGAAATCGGACGAATATCTGTTTGAAACAAAGGACAACAACATCAGGATAAAGGGCGCGAAGCCGGGCGAAACAGGCAACGAGAACGGCGACAAGACTGTGGACATCTCAAAAATGAACTACACCGAGCTTGCCGCATACATGGCTGAACACCCTGACGCCAAAATCGACTAACGCGAAAGGAAACGTGAATTACAATGGCTAAATTTGACAGCAAAACTTTTAACGCGGAGGCGTTCGGCGCATACGTCAAGAGAATTCCGAACGTCACAAAGAGCGCACTCGCGAGCAGCGGCGCAGTAGGCTCGAACGAACAGGCGGAGCGTGCGCTCTCCGCGCAGACGGGTTCGCTTTACGCGAGAGTGCCCTATTTCGGGCGTATCAGCGGCGAAACCAGTCAGAATAACGACGGCGGCACGGATATCACGGCAACCAATACAACGACATATGAGCAGGGGTTCATTGTCGCGTCAAGAATGGACAGCTGGACGGAACGCAGTTTCAGCAAAAACATCACGGCGGGCGTGGACTTTATGAGCAACGTGGCGGCACAGATTTCCGACTACAAGATGGAAGTAAAAGAGGCAATGCTCCTCGCTATGCTGAACGGCGTTTTCAGCATGAGTACATCGGGAAGCACAGCGGCGGCAAAGGCGGCGAAGGAGTTCCTCGCGAAGCACGTCTACGACATCAGTGCCAACGAGGGCGACGACGCGCTCGTCGGCGCGACTACTCTCAACAGAGCGGTACAGCAGGCGTGCGGCGACAACAAGAACATCTTCAAGCTGGTTATTATGCACAGCGAGGTGGCAACAAACCTTGAAAACCTCAAGCTGCTGAAATTTATGACACAGACCGACAGCGACGGCATTCAGCGCGAGCTCTCGCTTGCGACATGGAACGGCAGGACGGTTATCATCGACGACGATATGCCCGTCGAGGAGGTCGAAGAGACGGCAGAGGGCGCGGGAGACGGTTACAGCAAGTACACGACATACGTGCTGGGCGACGGCTCGGTCATCCTCAACGACATCGGCGACTCCGTCCCGTACGAGATGAGCCGCGATCCGAAGACAAACGGCGGTCAGGACACGCTGTTCGTGCGTGACCGCTATATTTGCGGCGTGGACGGTATCAGCTTCGAGAAACCTTCTTCCATCACGGCGTCCGCGTCTAACGACGATCTCGCGAATGGCGCAAACTGGAACATCATCAATGATGAAAAGAAGGCTATCCCCCACAAAGCAATTGCGATTTGCAAGATCGTTTCCAAGGGCTAATGAGTAAGGAAGGCGGTGTGTTGTATGGAATTGATTGCGGAAATAATGACGATTTTGCAGAACGCGCAGGACGAAATATCCGAAAAGCTTGTTGAAGCGGTGCTGAGGCGGCTTGAAGGATTTGGCTGCGCCGCAAAGGAAGGGGACGCCTGGCTTGTCGCGTTCTGTATTCAGAAGGTCGATAACCGTATCAATAGCGCCTGCAACACACTGACTATTCCCGATGGTTTGTTTAATGTCGCAGTTGACAGAGCGTGCGGCGAGGTGCTGTTCAGCCTTCAGCAGTCCGGCAAGCTGGAGCCGGAGAACATTGATTTAAGCGGCGCGGTTACTCAGATCCGCGAAGGCGACGCCACAATTCAGTTTGCAAACGGTTCATCAGACGCGGAGAAGTTCACCGTGTTTGTGAATTACTTAATGCATGAGGGTGAAGGTGAATTTGCTTGTTATCGAAAGATAAAGTGGTAAACAATGCGAAAAAAGCGCTAAGATCCTTGTATGACGGTGTCTGCACTGTTACCGAACATCAGAAGGTCAAAAAGGGCAACGGTTCGACCGGGTTTGAAGAAGTTGTTGTGTTTGAAGATTTACCGTGCAGGTTATCCTTCAAGACCGTTGACAGCACATCACAGGCAGAAAACGGTGCGTCGGCAATTATCCAGACCACAACGTTGTTTTTAGACCCCGATGTGATGATCGCGCCGGGGTCGAAGATTACCGTAACACAAAACAATGTGACTACCGAATACCGGCACAGCGGCAAGGCGGCGGTATACAGCACACATCAGGAAATTGCGCTGGACTTTTTCAGGGAGTGGTCATAATGGCAAGAGCGGTAAGCGTTGATTTTTCTCAATTAAGAGACTTTGCGAACGAGATCGAGGAAAAACTTGGCGGTCAGGCGGGGCAAGAATTTATTGAAAAATGTGCAAAAGAACTAGCTTCAAGACTGCTGACCAGGGTCATCAGAAGAACCCCTGTCGGTCAATATAAAGACCGTGTCGGCGGGACATTAATACGTGGCTGGACTGCCGAACAGCAGCAGAATGTAAGCACGTATGTAAGATCTTTGAATGTGGTTCGCAACGGCGACACGTACACCATCGAGATCGTCAATCCCGTCGAATATGCGCCATACGTTGAGTTCGGGCATAGAACAAGGAACGGCGGCTGGGTCGAGGGGAAATTCATGCTGACTATTTCAAGCCAGGAAATCCAAAATGCCGCGCCCGGTATTCTTGAAAAGAAGCTGCAAAAGAAGCTGAGCGAGGTTTTCAAATGATAAGTTTAAACAAGATAATTGACGGCGTGTGCGAAGCGTTAAGCGGGGAGTTCGGCGACGGGTATGAGATTTACACCGAGGAAATAAGGCAGGGTTTGAAAGGGCCTTGCTTCTCGGTGCGGCTGATTTCTCCGTCAACCGCACAATTTCTCGGAAAACGCTACTACATAACAAATCGTTTTTGCGTCCATTATTTCCCGAAGTCAAGAACGGCGGCGAACGAGGAATGCCACGATGTGGTCGAGCGGCTTATAGACTGTCTGGAATACATCACGATAGACGGCGATTTAGCCGTGGGAACGGAAATGACAAGTGAAATAGTTGACGGCGTTCTTTCGTTTTTTGTGAACTATGATATGTTTGTAATTAAAAGGCATGAAGACGAAACGCCAATGGAAGACATTGCGCATACAACTGACATGAAAGGGTGATAAAATGGCAACGAAAAACACTGCCGAAAAGCAGGAAACACAGGCACAGGCAAGCGCGGGATACACAAAGGCACAGATCCTTGCTTCGGCGCGGTACGCGGACAGAAAGGACGTTCTCGGCGCACTTTTGGAGGACGGCGGGAAATATTCCCTTGAGCAAGTAAACAAACTGCTTGACGGATTTATGAAAGGTAAGGTGAAGTAAAATGGCTTTAGGCGGCGGTACTTTTACGGTACAAAACAAAATTCTTCCGGGTGCATACATCAACTTTGTTTCGGCGGCGTCCGCAGCGGCTGCACTGTCAGACAGGGGTTATGCTGCTATCGGTTTAAGCCTTGACTGGGGTGAATCGGGGACGGTGTTCGAGGTCACAAACAGTGATTTTCAGAAGTACAGTCAGAAGATTTTCGGCTATGATTACACCAGCGACAAGCTGAAGGGCTTGCGTGACCTTTTCGCGAATATCACAACGCTTTATGCGTACCGATTGAACGGAAACGGCGCAAAGGCTTCCAACGACTTTGCAACGGCGAAATATCCCGGAACAAGAGGAAACGACATCAAGATCGTAATTCAGGCAAACATTGATAATGATACAATGTGGGATGTCAGCACGCTCCTCGACACGACCGTGGTCGATACGCAGACGGTCACGGCGGCTGACGGACTGGCGGCGAACGATTACGTCGATTTCAAGGCGGACGCGGAGCTGGCGGCAACGGCGGCGGCTCCCCTAGTGGGCGGCACAAACGGCGATATTGACGGCGCGGCACATCAGGCGTTCCTTGATAAGATTGAAAAGTACAGCTTCAACGCGCTTGGGTGCGTATCAACCGAGGATGCGATCAAGGGACTGTACGTTAATTTCTGCAAGCGGCTTCGGGACGAAATGGGGCAGAAATTTCAGGTGGTTGTGTACAACAAGGCGGCTGATTATGAGGGCGTTGTAGATGTCAAAAACAAGGTAACAGGCGGTGCTTCGGAGGCTGATCTGGTGTACTGGGTCACCGGGGTTATTGCAGGAACGGCGGTCAATAAATCCGCGCTTAACAAACGCTATGACGGCGAATTTACGGTTGATGTGGAATACACACAGTCACAGCTTGAAAAGGCAATAACGGCAGGCAAGTTCACTCTTCATCAGGTCGGCGATGATATTCGTGTGCTGATGGATGTCAATTCCCTTGTCACTACCGGCGACACAAAGGGCGAGGTCTTCAAGGATAACCAGACAATCAGAGTGATTGACCAGATCGCCAATGATATTGCGGTTCTCTTCAACACGAAGTATCTCGGTGTTGTTCCCAACGATGCGGCGGGTAGGATTTCCCTTTGGTCGGATATTGTGAAACACCATGAGCAGCTTCAGGACATCAGGGCAATTGAAAATTTCAGCGACGCTGATGTCACGGTCGAGCAGGGCGACAGCAAGAAGTCGGTAGTCGTAAGCGACGCGGTGACGGTGGTCAACGCGATGGCAAAGCTCTATATGACGGTTACAATTGCGTAATGGGAGAGGGTGAAAATTATGGAAAACATCACAATGAAGGCAAAGGACTCCATATCGGCAAAGCTGGCGGAATGCTTTATCACCATCGGGGATAACAGATACAACTTTATGCAGGCGATAAACCTTGAAGCAACATTCGAACGCACGAAGACTGAAGTTCCCATTCTCGGAAGGACAGGCACGGGCAACAAATCCACGGGCTGGAAGGGTACGGGTTCGGCGACATTCCACTACAACACGTCAATTTTCCGCGAAATGATGAAGAATTTCAAGGACACGGGCGAAGATGTTTACTTTGAAATTCAGGTAACAAATGAAGATCCTACCTCCGCAGCGGGGCGGCAGACGGTAGTGCTGCTCGACTGCAATATTGACGGCGGTGTTCTCACAAAGTTTGACGCTGACGGCGAATATCTTGACGAGGATATGGACTTCACCTTTGAGGACTTTAAGATGCCCGAAACGTTCAAGCTGCTTGACGGTATGGTGTAAAATAATGGTCGCCCCGGGTCCTTCCGGGGTGACCAAAATTCACAAAATAAGAAAGGATGGTATTAAACCATGTCGGCATTTACAAAATTTATGAAAACAAATAAGGTCAAGAAGGAGAACACAACCTATGCGGCTACAAAGTCCCTGGTCGACGAGGACGGGAACCCGCTGCTTTGGACAATAAAGCCGCTGACCACCAAGGAAAATGAGGCGATCAGGGATGAATGTATGGTTGATGTTCCGGTCAGAGGAAAGCCGAATATGTTCAGACCCAAGCTGAACACATCAAAGTACTTTGCAAGAATGCTTTGCGCTTGCATTATCGAGCCGAATCTGTATGACAAGGAACTTCAGGACAGCTATGATGTCACGACTCCCGAAGACCTTCTCCAGGCTATGATCGATGACCCCGGCGAGTATCAGGATTTTGCGGCGTTCGTTCAGAACTACAACGGTTTTAATACAACTCTTGAAGACAAGGTAGAACAGGCAAAAAACTGATTTTGGAAGGAGATGGCGAGGCGAGCTTCGCACACTACGCGCTTCAGAAGCTCCACATCCGTCCTTCCGTTTTCGCGGCGATGGGCATTGAGGAAAAGGCGTTTGTTATTGCGTCCTGCGAGATCCGTATTCAAGCCGAAAAAGAAGAACAAAAGAAAATAAAAGCAAAACAAAAAAGAAAATAGCATAAGCGGTGAACCGTTAAAAAAGCGGTTCACCGATTGTATTATGAAAGCGGTGAGTAAATGGCGAGCATACAATCAACAATTCAGCTGGTGGACAGAATAACATCACCGGTCAATAATATGATCTCCGCATTGAACAACTT
>CAYMTG010000108.1:0-6420 GCA_964393305.1 uncultured Ruminococcus sp. | reverse complement strand
TCTCCGAAACGGCGGCAAAGAACGAAGTCTTTGTTGAGGACGTATTGGGAGAGCTGGCGGGGGTTCTGGGAATTGAGCCTTATTATATAGATGCGGATTTTGACGAGGTTTCGGACAAGGCTGACGAAAATAAGAATATCACGGCGTTTTACTTCAAGAAAGCCGACGCTAAAACTATGTCTTTAAACGCCGCATTCAAGAAGGTATTCGGCGAGGCGCTTGAACCGCTCGGGTATAAGTTGATCAAGAGTAAGTATCCGTACTTTGTGCGGGTCGTACCAGGTGGGGAAATCATTCATGTGATTTCCTTTTATAAAGACCAAAGTTTTGACCCTCAATGCAATTCTATAAATATTGTTGGTGGTGTTGCTACAGTTTACCGACCTAAGATAGATTTGTTACGCAATCCTAAAGGAGAGCATTGGCTTATAGATAATGAGTGGATTTATTCACAACAACATCCGATAAATTCCGATAATATTAGAGAGCATTTTTACAGATTTGTATGCTCTACAAATGAACAGAAAATGTTAAAGGATTTGAATGCTGCTTTCAAGATTACAAGTCAAATAATGTTGCGTATGTTGGACAAAGTTGTAAATATTGATGCCTGTATAGAGTTTAGTCAAGAAATTGGCATGAGTCTATATTTATATGATGAAAATTTTGAAAATGATAATCCAAGACGTTATTACAACGAGGGTTTTCTTTACTTTAAAACTGATAAGAACATTTTTAGAAAAAATATGACGCATGCTGTAAGTGATATAGCATTACGCGAGAAATCTCTTTTTGAAAAAGTTCAATCTCAACCTCAGTTATACAACATGGTACAATCTGAACTGGATCGCCGTAAAGCAGCAAATACGGAAATACTCAGAAGCTATGGTCTGGACATATAACGGCTTAGAATTAGTAAAGATACAGGAGAGATCATGGACTACATCACAAACCTTTTGCGGGAAAACAGTGACAGGCAATACGCGGAATTTCAGAGCCGCCTTATCCCCAATGTCCCCGCCGAAACGATAATAGGCGTGCGTACGCCCGTACTGCGCAAGCTGGCAAAGGACTTTATGAGAGACGAGCGGAGGGCGGCTTTTCTCGACGAGCTGCCTCACGCTTATTTTGACGAGAACCAGCTCCACGGATTCCTTATCTCCGAGATAAAGGATTTCGGGGAGTGCGTGGAGGAACTGGAGCGGTTTCTGCCCTATATCGACAACTGGGCGACCTGCGACCAGACCTCGCCGAAATGCTTCAGGAAGCACAAAGCGGAGCTTCTCCCGCATATCAAGAAATGGCTGAAGTCCGGGCATACCTACACGGTGAGATTTGCAGTCGGTATGCTGATGCAGCACTACCTTGACGAGGATTTCAAACCGGAATACGCAAAGCTTGTCGCGGGCGTGAAGTCCGAGGAGTACTACATAAATATGGAGATCGCGTGGTATATGGCGACCGCCCTCGCTAAGCAGTGGGACGCTGTTATCCCGTATCTCGAACAATCAAAACTGGATACGCGGACGCATAACCGAGCCATTCAAAAGGCGCGAGAGAGCTTTCGCATTACCGTCGAACAGAAGGAATATCTCAAAACCCTTAAACGCTGAGAAAGCCGTGCATAATATGTATAACATAACAAACGTCCCGACTGCTGCCGGGGCGTTTGCTTTCTTTTCTTTGTTCTACACCATTTATCGGGTAACTTCGGCTCGGTGAGAGGGAGAGGGAAACCGTCTGCCGCTTCGGCAAAGGAACCCGACAATGCCGATAGCGACCGCGTGTTTCTTTACCGAGCCGGAGATAACCTTTTATTCGTTGTCCTGAAGAGCGTCGTAGCCGCTTTCGCCGGTACGTACCTTCACAGCGTCCGCAACGTCGTATACAAAGATCTTACCGTCCCCGATCCTGCCTGTGTAGAGTACGCTCTTGGCAGTTTCAACAACCGTCTCAACAGGAACCTTGCATACAACGATCTCCATCTTGATCTTGGGGAGAAGCTGCGCCTCAATCGGCACGCCGCGGTAGTACTCTGTCGCGCCCTTCTGCATTCCGCAGCCCATTACGTTGGTGACCGTCATACCGGTGATGCCGATATTCGACATTGCGTTCTTAAGCGACTGGATGTGCTCGGGCTTGGTGAGGATAACCACCTTGTGCATAGGCGTTCCGTCTTCGGAAGTTTCCTTCTTTTCGGAAGGCTTGTTTTCGTATCTTACAGCAGGAGCCTTGGCGGCTGCCGCAAGTGTGTCGACCTCCTTCTCCTTGCCCGTGGCGGTAGTCATAACCTGCATAGTGGGAACGAAGTCCGCGTAAGAGGAGGGCAGACCATGCTCCGTAGCGTCCAGACCAACGATCTCCTCATGAGCCGATACACGCAGGCCGATAGTCTTCTTGATGATGAGGAAGGTGAGCGATATTGTAACTCCCGTCCACGCCAGAACCGAAACAATTCCAAGAAGCTGTACTCCCAACTGCGCAAGACCGCCGCCGTAGAAAAGACCGAGCGCACCGGAACCGGTACCCTTTACCGCAGCCACACCGCCGTTCTGACCTTCGCCGTTGGCAAAAAGACCAACAGCTATTGTACCCCAGATACCGTTGCAGAAATGGACAGCGACCGCGCCTACGGGGTCGTCGATCTTGAGCTTGTAGTCGAGCAGCCATACGCCGAAGCATACGAGGAAGCCCGAAACCAGACCGATAATAGCCGCCGAAAGCGCGTCAACGTCCGCGCAGGGAGCGGTGATTGCGACAAGTCCCGCAAGAGAAGCGTTAAGGCACATTGAGACGTCGGGCTTGCCATGCTTTATCCATGTAAAAATCATCGTTGTGCAGGTAGCGACTGCGGGAGCGATCGTTGTGGTGAGGAAGATGTTTGCGAGATAATCAACGCTTGTCGCGGCAGCGCCGTTGAAGCCGTACCAGCCGAACCACAGGATAAAGCATCCCAACGCGCCCAGCGTCATTGAGTGACCGAGGATAGCCTTAGGCTTGCCGTCCTTGTCGAACTTTCCGATACGGGGGCCAACCATTTTCGCGCCGATAAGCGCGCACATACCGCCAACCATATGAATTGCCGCCGAACCCGCGAAATCAACGAAGCCGAGCTGTGCGAGCCAGCCGCCGCCCCAGATCCAGTGAGCTTCGATCGGGTAGATCACAGCGCTGATAACGCCCGAGTAAATGCAGTAGCTGAGGAACTTGGTACGCTCCGCCATTGCGCCCGACACGATAGTCGCGGCAGTTGCGCAGAATACGAGGTTAAACACAAACTCCGCGCAGCGGTCGAAATTCTTGAAGTTGCCAAGGATGTCAAGCGTGGGTACGCCTACCAGCCCGAACAGCGCGTCCTCGCCAAGCATAAGTCCGAAGCCGATAACTACGAACATCACGGTTCCTATGCAGAAATCCATGAGGTTCTTCATGATTATGTTTCCTGCGTTTTTGGCGCGGGTCATACCCGTTTCAACCATTGCGAAGCCGGCCTGCATAAAGAATACCAGCGCAGCTCCGATAAGGTACCATATTCCGTTGCCGTCCCCCACGTTGAACATGACGGCGTTGACAACCTCCTCGGTTGTCGGAGCCGCTTCTGCAAGAGTTGTCAAGATTGCGTTCATTTTCTGATACGCCCCTTTCAGTTTTTGTTTTTTTCGATTGTTGTAACAAAAAAGGCTATTAAGCGGGACGCGCCGTTGCGTCCTCGTTTAATAGCCTCTTTGCTATGTTTCTATTATACTCCGTTTGCCCGAAAATGTCAAGGGATTTTTGCAAGATTTTTTTGATTAACTTGCATTTTGTAGAAAATGTTCGATAGACCTTAAAGTTTTCAACAGCACTATGCAATTTGCACAAGAGAGCGGCTGCCCGTCAAAATCGGCGAAATTTTTCCAAGTATAAGATTGACGCAAAATTCGGATACTATTTTCGGGAAATGTCGGAACAGTCCGACATTGTATTTGAAGGGAGCAAAATTATGTCAATCAAAACTCAAAGCTATATCAAATCCGCCGCGATCGGCGCGGCGGCGGGAGGTCTCGCGTTCTGGGCGGCACGTTCTCTCACAAGCAGCAAGCGTATGCGCCGCAAAGCCGCAGCCAAGGCGGTCAAGGTGGTCGGCAGCCTGATGGATTCGCTATGAGCGATATGGATAACGCTTTCGGCGTAAAAGGATCAGACGGCGAGTTAAAAGCTTCCAACGCGCTGAACACCCTCAACCCGGACAGCGTGTGGGAAGAGGTCTCTCTGCCGCGTTTCCCAGCACTCAGGGGCGACTTGCGAACGGACGTGCTGGTAGTCGGCGGAGGGATCACGGGACTGCTGACGGCATACGAACTACGGAAACACGGCGTGGACTGCGTTCTCGTGGAAAAAAACCGAATCTGCGGCGGCGTAACCTCGAAAACCACCGCCAAAATCACCGCGCAGCACCGTCTTATTTACTCCGACATCGCCGAACGTTACGGCATGGAGCGCGCGGCGTTGTATCTTTCGGCGAATTTGCGGGCGGTGGAGAAATATGCCGCGCTTTCCCGAAAGATCAAGTGCGACTTCCGAACCGTGGACAGCTACGTCTATTCGAGGAACAGGCGGGACGCGCTGGAACACGAGGCGAGCATTCTCCAACAGCTTCACTGCCATACGAGCATCTGCGATACTACGGAATTACCGTTCAAGGTGGCGGGAGCGCTGAAGCTATCCGGGCAGGCGGAATTCCACCCGTTAAAATTTCTGGGAGAGATCGCAAAGAAGCTCACCATTTACGAGAACACTCACGTCACCGACATACGCGGGAATACGGCGTTCACCGAAAACAGCGAAATTCACGCGAAAAGGTTTGTTATCACCACGCATTTTCCGTTTATCGACCGATTTGGGGCTTATTTTCTGAAGATGTACCAGAGCCGTTCGAGCGTATTGGCTCTGAAAAACGCGCAGGATCTAAGCGGCTGCTATGTGGACGCGGAGTCCAATGGGTTGTCGTTCCGGCAGTACGGCGGACTGCTGCTTCTGGGCGGCGGGGCGCACCGCACGGGCAAGCCGTGCAAAATGGACAAGCTCGTCCAATTTGCGGAGCGGGCATATCCGAAAGCCGATATCGCGTATTCGTGGAGCACACAGGACTGTATGACCTTAGACGGTATCCCTTATATCGGGCAATATGGGTTGGTAAAGTCTAATCTTCTTGTGGCGACAGGATTCAACAAATGGGGAATGACAACAGCTATGGCGGCTGCCGGAATACTGCGGGATCTGGTTCTTGAGAGAGATAATAAGTATGCCGAGGTCTTCAGTCCGCACCGCACTGTTCTCCACAAGCAGTTGATGGTAAACGGCTTTAATGCCGTAAAGGATCTCGCCGCACCAAAAACTCCGCGCTGCGTGCATATGGGCTGCGCCCTTGAGTACAACAGCGCGGAGCATTCATGGGACTGCCCCTGTCACGGCTCGCGGTACAGCGAAAGCGGGGCGCTGCTTGAAGGCCCCGCTAATCACGATTTGAAATAGGGAGATCACACCCGCGCCTTATACGGGGAAGTCCCAAACAAGGCGCGGGATAGGGCGGCGTCAGATCCCGAAAAGCCGCACGATCCCCGAAACCAAAGCGCAGAGCATCATTCCTACAACAGTAGGTATCACAAATGCCAGCGCCGCCCATTTCCCGCCTGCTTCTTTTTTAATGGTAAGCAGCGACGTCGCGCACGGAAAGTGAAAGAGCGTGAAGATAATAACGCACAGCGCGGTGACGGCGTTCCAGCCGTTCTGAACGAACAGCTCGAACATCTGCGACTGCTCCACCTCCGCAAGTCCGCCTTGCTGCAAATAGTTCATAGCGGTAAGCGGAAGCACGATCTCATTCGCGGGGATCCCCAGAAGGAACGCGGTGAGGATAGCGCCGTCCATACCGAGTACCGTCCCGAGCGGGTCGAGAAAATCGGTTATGTGAGAGAGCAGCGTTCCGCCGCCGATACTTATATTCGCCAGCAGCCAGATCACAGCACCCGCGGGAGCCGCCACAGCCGCCGCTCGTCCGAGTACGAATACCGTCCTGTCGAGCAGCGAACGCACGAGGATCTTCCCGAACTGCGGTTTGCGGAATGGCGGCAGCTCAAGGGTAAACGACGAGGGTTCTCCCTTAAGAATGGTAACGGAGAGAATTTTCGACATCAGAAACGTCATCAGTATCCCCAGCACGATAAACGCCGTGAGCAGCACCGCCGACAGTATGCCGCTTACCAGACCCATTCTCTCCGCGCCGACAAAGAACATAGAGATCAGCGTCAGCATTATCGGCAATCGCCCGTTGCACGGTACAAAGACGTTAGTCAGCATAGCGATAAGCCGCTCGCGCTTGCTGTCGATTATGCGGCAGCCGACTATTCCCGCCGCGTTGCAGCCGAAGCCCATACACAT
>CAYMTG010000107.1:0-6456 GCA_964393305.1 uncultured Ruminococcus sp. | reverse complement strand
AAAAAGCGCCAAACAATAAAGCAAGCCGTTTGGTTAAATCTAACCAAACGGCTTTATTATGCTAAAGGTCACCTCTAAAAACCTTGTTTGAGAGAAAATCGCCATAGCACACCGTCTGCTGCGTCAAACCTCCTCGCAAGGCATCAAGCCTTGCTTCGTCGGCTTTCCTTGCATACGGCGCACTCTGCCGATTTTCTCTTTTCAAACCGGTTTCTAGAGGTTCCCTAAATTTTCGACTTGATACCCCTCCGCTTCGAGCAGCTCAAGGACGTCGGGCGCGGCGGCAAGGTGGAGCGCGCCCACCGCGACAAAGACCGTCGAGCCGTTCTCCAGCTCGTCGGCGATGTAATCCGCCATTTTCCGCTGTCGGTTCTCGTACATCGCGTAGTAAAAATCGGCATAGTCCTCGGCAAGCTCTGCGGGAGGCTGCTCCTCGCTGAGCATCTGCTCCAAGGCGGCAAGATCTCCCCTGCTCCATGCGTCGTAAAGCTCCCGGGTCTGCTGTATCTGGGTCTCCCAGTCGGCATTTACGGAGGACGACAGCATATAGACCTGAAGCGCCTCCGATTCGCCCGCGTTCAGCGTATACTGCTCCTCAACCGTCTCCAGCTCGTGGATAGAAATGGAATTCTTCTTTGCGTAGGAGAGCAGGGCGCGGTCGGTGCCAAGCTCTGAGTCTAATCCACATTCGGCGGCTAGCTCGCCGGTAAGCGCTGACGACCACACTGAGGGGATATACCGCTCGTATGCCGTATTATAAAGCCGTTTTTGCTCAAAAAAGCCGCGGATCTCCTCGTAATCCTCGCCCAGCATCTCGCGGGTTGATTTGTCGGAACATTCGAGAATTTGCATTGCGCTCGCCATACGCTGCTTGTCCTTGTCAAGCGCGATAAGGTCGATCTCTACGGCAAGCGTTTCGCATTCTCCTAAAGCGTCATAGACAGACTGCGGGTAGACCGTGTTTGGCTTTCCGACGTGCATTGTGCCAAGCAGGTACACCACCCCGCCGGAATCGGTATCCGTTACCTTGAAAAACGGCGGCGTTACGGGATTTTCGGGGTATTGCCGACATCCCGAAAAAAGCAGCGCCACACACAGAAAAAGGGCGATTATTCGTGTTCTCATATCAGCAAAGCCGCCCCGAAATCTCGAAAACGGGTCCCTTCTGCCACAGGAAGGTTGAGAGCAGAATTTCAAAACCCTCGCCCGGAGCGCACATATAGTCGGCAGGTCGCCCCTTGGGAAGTCCGTAGCCGCAGAGAAGATTTGTGATCACCCCCGCGTGAGTGACACAGGCGGCGCGGCTGATGTCGGACTGCATCATATCGCGGAAAACAGCGTCCAACCCCGAAATGCAGCGAAGCTGAAAGTCCGCGTACTTCTCGCCATTCGGAGGAGTGCCGCCCTTGAGAAACTCGGTGTAGGCGGGAAGGTCGCGGAGCTGCTCGTCGGTCTTGTTCTCGAAGTCGCCGAAGTTCATCTCGGCAAGCTCGTCGATTATCATGAGCTTGTTCTCAGGGTAGATGATCTCGGCGGTCTCAAGGCATCGGTTAAGCGGCGAGGAGTACACCTTGCCCACTCCGGGATAAATACCGTCGGCCGCAAGCTTCTCGATCTGCTTCTTCCCCTCCGGACAGAGCGATAAATCGGTCTGCCCGATGTATTTCCCGTCCAGATTACCCTGTGTTATGCCATGCCTTATAAAATACAAATAGTAATTTTTCATAAAATTCTCCGTTAGCCGTTAAAATCCGGTGATTTAAAAATCCCCCAGGCGGCTTGACAGCGTTGTCACAGCGGCTTTGTCACTTCAAGGAGCCACTCGGCTTCTTCCTCATCAAGAAGCGGGGACAGCTCGTTATATACCAGCTTCTGGTACTTGTTGAAGAGCATGATTTGCCGCTCGGTGAGGTATCGCTTATCTATGCCGTCCCTGTCAAAAGGGACGAGCGTCAGCGGCTCGAATTCGAGAAATCCCGCATATTCGCTCTCGCGGCAGAGGATAAGACTTTCGTGCCGTATCCCGAATTTTCCTTCCGCATAATAACCCGGCTCGTCGGAGGTGATCATTCCCGCTCTGAGCGGCGAGTCGCCCGTCGCCAGACGGCTTATCCGCTGCGGTCCCTCGTGGACGTTCAGAAGAAAGCCCACCCCATGACCTGTGCCGTGCTTAAACTCCATTCCGTATCGCCACAGCGGTTCGCGGGCGGCGTAGTCCACCGTTGAACCGCGCACACCCTCGGGGAATTTCGCGTCAAGCAAATTGAGATGCCCCACCATTACCAGCGTAAATGCGCGTTTTTCCTCCTCGGAAAGCTCGCCGAGAACGTAGGTGCGGGTAATGTCGGTCGTGCCGTAGCGGTAATGCCCGCCGGTGTCGGAGAGCAGCAGTCCGTGCGGCTCTATCATGGCATTTGTCTCCTCCGTCGCGGAGTAGTGGACAATAGCGCCGTGTTCGCCGTATGCCATGATCGGGGCAAAGCTCGCTCCGAGATAGTCCGGGTCTTTCCGTCGGAATTGCTCAAGCTTTTCGGCAAGAGAAAGCTCGGTGATTTTTTCGCTGTTTTGGCTCAACACAGCCGTTTTCAGCCACTTCATAAACCGTGTTACCGCAACGCCGTCACGCAGGTGCGCGGACTTCTCGGCGGCGATCTCGGCGGGGTTCTTCACTGCTTTCATCAAAGCTATGGGACTGGGAGCTTCCACCCTGTTCTTCAACGATTCAAGGCAACAGCCGGCAGCGGAGGGATCGAGCAGGAGCGTGCCTCGATATCTTCTGAGATAGTCGTATACTGCGGCGTACGGTTGGATCTCGATGTTATCAGCCGCCAGAGCGGACGTGATCTCCTCGCTGAAAATCTCGGGATTTGCGAACAGCAGCACCCTCTCCGACAAAATCACCATAAACGCGAGAAACAGCGGGCAGTACTCAATATCGCCGCCGCGCAGATTGAGCGTCCACGCGATCTCGTCCAGCACAGGCACGAAGAACGCATCGGCGCGGATCTCGCTCATAACGGCGCGGATCTCGGCGAGCTTTTCACCACGCGATTTGCCGCAAGCCTCGTCGGGGAGCGCGAACACCTTCTCCGCCGAGAGCGGAGGGCGATCCTCCCAGACCTCGTCCGTGAGGTTGGCGTCGGGGTTTATCGTGATATTCCGCTTTGATAAAAGCCGCCTCATACGTTTTGCGCGATTAATGCACACGCACCTTCCGTCAAAGCCGCATACCGCCCCGTCCGGAGCGGTGTTGATCAGAAATTCCTCAATAGTCGGAACGCCATTCTCGCCATGCCGCATCAGCTCGATCCCGCTGCCCGAAAGCTGCTGCTCCGCCTGAATAAAGTATCGCCCGTCCGTCCAGAGCCGCGCCTCGTCAAGCGTCACCACCAGCGTTCCCGCCGAACCCGTGAAGCCGCTTAAATACTCGCGGACCCTGAAATGCTCGCCCACATATTCCGAGTTGTGGCAGTCCTCCGAGCCTACAATATACGCATAAAGCCCGCGTTTTCTCATAAGCTCTCGAAGCCGTGATAATTTATCCATATCTGTACCTCATACGTATCAAAATCCGCAATTTTATGTCAATTTCTTTTAAAAAATCAATCAAATTTATCAAGAAAACTATGAACGCCGTCCTCGTCCTTGTAAGAAATGATCCTGTCCAGCCGTACATTGTGTACGGCGCGGAAGATGTTCTGCTCCACCTGCGGATTTTCGGCGGCAAGGCTTGCGATGAGCCGCTTGACCTCGGCGCGTTTGGAGTCGCCCTCCCGTTTCGCGAGAGAGCAGCCGCACGGCGCGAAGCGAAGATTATTCGCTTCTCCCCACTCTATCACATCGCGC
This sequence comes from uncultured Ruminococcus sp., assembly GCA_964393305.1. Taxonomy (GTDB): domain Bacteria; phylum Bacillota; class Clostridia; order Oscillospirales; family Ruminococcaceae; genus CAG-115. The sequence goes on along the minus strand of CAYMTG010000107.1, from coordinate 2,610 downwards.
TCGCGGATAAAGTACATTGGCCGGATAAGCTCCATTCCCTCGCAGTTCTGCGCCCGAAGGCGCGGCAGCATGGTCTGGGTCTGACCGCCGTACAGCATACCCATCAGAATACTCTCGATAATGTCGTCGAAATGGTGTCCCAACGCGATTTTCGAGCAGCCGAGCGTCTGCGCCTTCCTGTAAAGATACCCCCGCCGCATTTTCGAGCAGAGGAAGCACGGATTATCCCGGGTGTTCGCGGTAGCCTCGAAAATATCCGTTTTGAACACATCAAGCGGGATCTCAAGCAACGCCGCGTTTTCCCTTATCAGAGCCAAATTCTCCTCGGAATACCCCGGATCCATTACAAGATAGCGCACCGAAAAGTCTATCCCGCTGAACCTCCTAAAATTCTTGAAGAGCGCCGCCATCAGCATCGAATCCTTGCCGCCCGAAACGCAAACGGCGATAGAATCGCCGTTCTCCACCAGACGATATTCTCGAACAGCACGAGAAAACCGCCCGGTGAGCGTTTTCGCAAAATCGGTGTGAAGGCTTGCTATTATGCCGTTTTCACCCATATTTCAGTCCTTTTTTTCGTCCCTGTCCCTGAGATATGCCCGGGCAAGGTCGGCAAGCCGCTTTGCGTCCTTCCTGCGAAGCTGCTTGGGAAGCATTCGCCAATCCCAGTTGCCGCCCAACGTGGACGGCACGTTCATTCGCCCTTCCTTGCCAAGTCCCAGCACGTCCTGCATTGGGATTATCGCAAGGAAAGACGGCGAGGCATACGCCGTACGTATCGCACAGCGGGAAAACGGCTTGAATAAGCCGCAATCGACGTAATCGCGAGCCATTTTGCGGGACTCGTCGTCCGCTTCCTTATACCACTGCGCGATGGTGGAGTTATCGTGCGTTCCGGTATAGCAGACGGAATTTCTCGGATAACGGTGCGGCAGATGGTCGTTGTCCGCGTGTTCGGGATTAAAGCCGAACTGAAGCACCCTCATCCCCGGAAATCCGCTGTCTCTGAGAAGCTGCTTTACGCTGTCAAAGATGTCGCCGAGATCCTCCGCGATTATGTTCAGCTCGCCGAGCGCAGCCTTGACCGCGTTGGAAAGATCCATCCCGGGACCCTTCTCCCAGTTGCCGTGCTCGGCGGTCTCCGCGCCGTACGGAATGGCATAGTAGGTGTCGAATGCGCGGAAGTGGTCAATTCGGAGCATATCGTACAGCTGCGTCGATTTTTTGATACGCGCTATCCACCACGCATAGCCGTTTTTCTTCATCTCGTCCCAGTTGTAGAGGGGATTTCCCCAGAGCTGACCCGTTCTCGAAAAATAGTCCGGCGGCACTCCCGCGACGCGCTTGGGACAGAGCTTTTCATCCAACTCAAAGAGCGCGGGATTTGCCCATACGTCGGAGCAATCGGGAGCCACATATATCGGAATATCGCCGATGATCTCGATCCCGAGATTATTGCAGAATGTGCGGAAGCGGCTCCACTGGCGAAAGAAGATGTACTGACACCACTTGACGAAATGAATCTCGTCCTTCAGCTCGTCCTTGTAAGCGGTCATGGCGTCGGGTTTCCTCAAGCGGATATCCTCGTCCCACTGCGTCCACGGCTTGCCGCCGAACTTGTTTTTCAATGCGGTGAAGAGGGCGTAGTCGTCCAGCCAATCCGCCTCCTCCGAGGTAAAGGATGTGTACCCCACATCGTCGGAAAATTTGGCAAACGCCTTTCGCAGCAGCGCTGTTTTGGTTTCGTAGACCTTACCGTAATCCACATAGTGGGGATCCGCGCCGTAGTCCGAGTTCTGACAATCGGCAGCGTCTAACAAGCCGTTCTCACAAAGCTCGTCTAGGTCGATAAGCAGAGGATTTCCCGCAAACGACGAAAACGGCTGATACGGCGAATCCCCGTATCCCGTAGGTCCTATCGGCAATACCTGCCAGTAGCTCTGACCCGCGTCCTTAAGCCACCGGGCAAACCTTTCGGCTTCCCCGCCGAGCGTTCCGATGCCGTACGGCGACGGCAGAGAGGTGATGTGCATAAGCACCCCGCAGCTTCTCTTGTTCATTACCGCTCCCCCTTATCCTCGCCGGTGTTGTCCGATTGTTCCTTATCGTCATAATCACCGCGTTTTTTCTTCATCATAAAGATGTTGTAGGTAACCGAAAAGCCCGCAATAAAAACCGCAAGCTCCGCCAAGATCACGAGAAAATTCAGCTCCTCTGTAAAGCACAGACTCCACAGCATTGCCAGCAATCCAACGCCGCCAACTCCCGCGAAGATGTACATCGCTATATCCGAGGCGGTTTTTTTCCTATATTCGTCCTCGCCCTCAAGCTTTCTGCGCTTGGCAGCTTTAATGCTAAGATAGATGACCACCGCCGCAAAGCCGCCGACTACCACCAATATGCCGAGAAACATAAAAATAGGATTTCCCTCGTTTTCCTCTTTGTTCGACAACACCTTCAGGGCGATTACCGCGAGTATCATTGCCGCCGCGATTATAAGCGGCACAGGACTTTTCTTATTTCCGTTATACCGATCCATTTTTCCTCCTTATATCATGGTCACCTCTAAAAACCTTGTTTGAGAGAAAATGTGCGGAGCACGCCGTCTGC
>CAYMTG010000106.1:0-6534 GCA_964393305.1 uncultured Ruminococcus sp. | reverse complement strand
GATGACGACGGTGAAGAAGATCCTCCTGTTGTACCTGATGACGATGAAACTCCGGTAACAACAACCGAGGAGCCGTCTGAGCCTAGCGTTTCCGAGGTTGACGACACTTCTGACGATGCTGATGATGAGAATGATACTCCTGTAACGACCACCGAGGAGCCGTCTGAGCCTAGCGTTTCCGAGGTTGACGACACTTCTGACGATGCTGATGATGAGAATGATACTCCTGTAACGACCACCGAGGAGCCGTCTGAGCCTAGCGTTTCCGAGGTTGACGACACTTCTGACGATACGGATGATGATATTGATACTCCTGTAACGACCACCGAGGAGCCGTCTGAGCCTAGTGTTTCCGGGAGTGACGGTGCTACTTCTAGCGGTACGAGTCATAAGCATATTACTCACGTGACGACCACTGAGGAGACGTCCACGCCTAGCGTTTCCGAGAGTGACGATACTTCTGACGATACGAATTATGAGGAAGATACTCGCGTGACGACCACCGATGAACCTGAGGAGCCGGATGCGCCTGTTGTTCCCGAGAGTAACGATGCTCCTACCGATACGGATGCCGAGAGCAACTCTGACAGTACCGTGGAAATTACCGATAACGATGTACCTGCAGGATATACTCCGGATTTTGATTTTGATATGGATATGACGGAGGATTCTGATACATTGATTGATTCGAATACAGACAGCAACTCCGTTGATTTCGACAATATTATCATAACTGATGACGATACACCCCTTGGGTCCGGTCCTAATCCTTATACCGGCGTTGAAGATAACACCGCAGGGCTGGCACTTGGTGCTGCCGGCGCGGCGGCTGCTCTTGCTGCAGCGGCTGCTGCTAAGAAGTCGAGAGACAAGAAGTAATTTGTATCTAACATAGCAAAAGCCCTCCCCAACGATTGGGGAGGGCAATTTCTAATAAAAAAAGCGTCCCAAACGGAACGCTTTCTTCGCTATGGTGTCCGAAAACCTTAAGCGCGAACGTCTAACAGGTTGCCTCTGCCATCGGGAGAAGGCATATTATCCACCATATCAAGGATTTTCGACATGGAAGCTTCACTGGATTCCATAGTCTTCTTCAGCATAGAAACTGACAGAGCCTGCTGCGTGTTAGCCTGAGCTAAGCCCATAGACATAGCGGCAATTGACATTTCCATAAAGCAAACCTCCTTTACCTATCCTTTATTTTACCATACTAAGAACAATTTGTCAAGTGTTTTTAAAAAAAATCACATTTTTATGTATAAAATCCCTTGATTTTTTAGAAATAATGTAGTATAATATATACAAGATAGCAAGTTGCTGTATTTTTGCAATTTCTATTCAGAAAATAATGTAAGGAGCTTTTAATATGGAAAACAATATTCTCCTTGAAAGTGGTACGAATGAACTGGAAGTTCTGGAGTTTATGGTCGGGGCGCAGAGTTTTGGGATTAATATTGCCAAGGTAATTGAAATTATGAATTACCAGCCGATGATTCCCGTGCCCGATTCTCCTCCTGAGCTTGAGGGTGTGTTCACTCCTCGTGATACCGTTATATCGGTTATTGATTTACATAAGGTTCTCAATAAGGAGAGTTCCGATAAGCAGCATGATTTGCTGATAATTTGTAACTTCAACCAGATGAACGTCGGTTTCCACGTTTCATCTGTAAAAGGTATTCAGCGTATCTCTTGGGAGGATATAGAAAAGCCCCCGAAGATTTCCGGCGATGGCAATACAAATATTTCTACCGGTATCGCAAAGCTTAAGGATAGGATCATTCTTATTCTCGACTTTGAGAAGATTGTTTCTGATATCAACCGTTCGGCTGTTATAGATGCGTCCGGTGCGTCTGCTGTCGATGAAAGCAAGGCTGATAAGCATATTGTTATAGCAGAGGATTCTCCGTTCCTTAACAAGCTTATTCAGAACACCTTGGCGGAGGCGGGATACAAAAATGTCGTTTCATTCGACAATGGTAAGGATGCTTGGGAATATGTTTCAGGGCATAAGGATCTTAAGGGTGATATACTTGACTTCGTTTCCTGCATTATCAGCGATATTGAGATGCCGCAAATGGACGGACATCATCTCACTAAGCTCATTAAGGACGATAATGTTCTGAGGAGAATTCCGGTGTATCTCTTCTCCTCACTTATAAATGAGCAAATGAGGGCTAAGGGTGACTCTGTTGGCGCTGATGCTCAGTTCTCGAAGCCCCAGATAGGTGCTCTTATTAATTATTTGAATACTCATATTTAAAATTTTAAGCCTCGCACCTTGATGCGAGGTTTTTTATTTTAAAAGATATTGACTATAAAGTCAATTTGTGGTACAATATAGAGTATAGGCTAATTTGCCAATCACAGAAAGAAGGTTTTTTCAATGACTAAGATTGATGTATTTTCAGGTTTTTTGGGAGCGGGCAAAACGACTCTCATCAAGAAGCTTTTAAAGGAGGGCTACGGTACCGAGAAGCTGGTTCTCATTGAGAACGAATTCGGCGAAATCGGCATTGACGGCGGATTTATGAAAGAGGCGGGTATTCAGATCACTGAGATGAACCAGGGGTGTATCTGCTGTTCGCTTGTTGGTGACTTCGGAAAAGCTCTTGAAAAGGTACTTGACGAGTATGCACCCGACAGAATTCTTATCGAGCCGTCCGGAGTTGGAAAGCTCTCCGATGTAATCAAGGCCGTTCTGAATCTCGGGAGCGACAGAATAGTGCTTAACAGCTACACTACTGTTGTTGACGCTTCTAAGATCAAGATGTATATGAAGAACTTTGGCGAGTTTTACAAGAATCAGGTAGAGACCGCAAAGACTATCGTTCTCAGCCGTTCACAGAAGCTCTCTGACGAGAAGCTTGACGAGGCGGTAAAGATGCTTAGAGAGCTTAACGAACACGCTACCATTGTTACCACCAATTGGGACGATATAACCGGCGCGCAAATTCTCGCGGCAATGGAGACCGAAAACAAATTTGCGGATGAGCTTCTTAAGGATGTTTGCCCTGTATGCGGACATTACCACGATGATGATGACGGGTGCTGCGACCACAATCACGAGCATCACGATCATCACCATTACCATTACGACCATCACGACCATGACGACGAAATCTGCGACCACAATCATGAGCATCACCGTCACGACCATGACGACGAGTGCTGTGATCACGATCACGATCACGAACATCACCATCACGACCATGACGATAAGTGCTGTGACCACGATCATGAGCATCACCATCACGACCATGACGACGAGTGCTGTGACCATGATCACGAGCATCACGATCACGAACATCACCATCATCACCATCACGCTGACGAGGTGTTCACCTCTATCGGCGTTGAAACGGCAAACAGATTTACAAAGGAGCAGCTTGAAAACGCTTTGAGCAAACTTTCCGGCGAGGAGTACGGCACTGTTCTTCGTGCAAAGGGCATTGTACAGGGCGACGGCGTATGGTATCATTTCGACTTTGTTCCTGAAGAATTTGAAGTTAGAACAGGACCTGCCGATGTTACAGGCAGACTGTGTGTTATCGGCTCGAAGCTCGTGGAAGACAAGATCAAAGCATTGTTTGGAGTGTGATTGGAGAAAAATGGAAATTCCCGTTTATTTAATGACCGGTTTTCTGGAGAGCGGAAAGACTTCGTTTATTCTTGAAACCCTGAACGACAAGGAGTTCAGCAGGGGTGAGAGAACCCTTGTCATCGCCTGTGAGCAGGGTGAAGTCGAGTTTGATGAACGTATTATCAAGGCGTCGAAATCAGTGGTGGAGTATATCGAGGATGAAGCCGACTTCAACCCCGAAAATCTGACCGCGCTAATTAAGAAGCACAACCCTTCCCGCGTAATGTTGGAATACAATGGAATGTGGAGTTTGCGTGATATGGCTGAAAAAGCTCCCAAAAACTGGATATTCTACCAGATATTTATGTTTGTAAACCACGATACGTTTGATATGTATATGAATAATATGCGGCAGTTGATTTCCGATAATTTGTCGGTTGCCGATATTGTGGTTTTCAATCGCTGCGTACCCGGAAAGGTTGATAAGAAGCGCCTTCGCCGTGCTGTAAAAGCGCTTAATCCCCGAATAGATATGATGTTCGAGTATGTGGATGGTACTGTCGAGCAGGGATTTCAGGGTGATGATGAAATGCCGTTTGACGTGAAAGCTGATCCTATTGAGATAGTTCACGACGACTTCGGGCTTTGGTATATCGACATTATGAGCAATGCCAAGCGTTACAAGGACAAGAACGTTCATGTAAGAGGTATGGTATTTCGTGCGACTAATGTTCCTAAGGGATATTTTGTAATTTCTCGGCGTGCTATGACCTGCTGCGCCGATGACATTCAAGTAGTCGGAATTCTTGTGAAGTCGCCCGACGAGGCAAAATGGAAGGACGGCGATTGGGTAGAGGTGACGGGGAAGGTTGTCGCGGAAAATCAGGTCTGCTACAAGGGCAGCGGACCTGTAATTCTTGCGGACAGCATTCTTCCGACCGAAAAGGCGGAGAGTGAAGTGGTTTACTTCAACTGATGAACAAGTTTTTGATTGTGAAAACGGCAGTCGACCGTTCGGATCCCTACGGGCTGCTGCAAATCGGCGCTCCCGCTGATGAATACGATATTGAATCGGAGAAAATTTCTGAGAGGATTTCCGATTCGGACAGCGTCGAGATGATCGCCAAGATCATGTCGGATGTTTTTTTCGGATGCTTTAACGCCGATTTTCCCCCTGAGATCTTCATTGAAGCGGCGGGGGAGATACGGTGCGAAGTATATAGAATCATATGATACGGTATTTTTAGGAGGTAACGACTATGAGAGAGATTTTGACAGCTTTTGTGGCACCTAAGTTTTGTGCGTTGATCGCGGATGATACGGGATTGATCTTCAAGAATAAGATCAACGGCGAGTGGCGCCCCACTGCTATGCTGAGGTACAACAGGATAGAATCTGCCGACTTTTACGCTTCAAACGTCGTGCTGGTTATGAAAAACGGCGATATTCATAAAGCCGCTGTACTTCAGAAAAAACGCTTGCTGGAAATTCTTGCGGAGAAGAACATTTTCTGCTGCGATCACGGTTCTTGTCCGTTTTATAAGGGAATGTTGTAATAAATGGAAAAGATATTTACCGTTCGGCTTTCCGAGGACAAAAAGGCTGTGGAGGTCATTGATCAGACACTGCTGACGAACGAGGGTAAAGCTTCTTTCGCTGAGATGGAACATCTGAAGCAACGGAGGAAAGAACAATATGAAACTTAGATTTCACAACGCAAAGATACTGACCATGCAGAACGAGGACATTATCACGGGGGAGCTTTGCACCGACGGCGGGAAGATCTCCTATGTCGGAAAAGAAGCGCAGTCGGGAGATTTCGACCGTGAGATCGACTTGAACGGCAACCTTATTATCCCCGGCTTCAAGGATGCTCACACGCACACCGCGATGACGTTCCTGCGTTCCTTCGCCGACGATCTCCCGCTCAACGATTGGCTGTATAATCAGGTTTTCCCGCATGAGGCAAAGCTCACCGAGGAGGCGATCTATGTTTTCACGCAGCTTGGAAATATGGAGTATCTCACCAGCGGCATAACCTCCTCGTTTGATATGTATTTCAAGCTCCCGAGCTTCGCAAAGGCGAATATAGATATGGGATTCCGCACGGTAATCTGCGGCTCTATCAACGATTTCGGCGGCACTGTCGAGGGGTGCGAGGAAGAGTATAATATCTACAACAGCATAAATCCTCTCGTTTCCTATCAGCTTGGTTTCCATGCTGAGTACACTACAAAGCGCGAGATCCTTGAGGGAATGGCGGCGCTTTCTCAGAAATACAAAGCTCCGCTTTTCGCGCATAACAGCGAAACAATGGCAGAAGTGAACGGGTGCAATGAACGCTATGGGATAACCCCTACCCAGCTCTTTGATAAGCTCGGTATGTTCGAGTACGGCGGCGGCGGATTTCACTGTGTATGGTTTGACGAAAAGGATATGTCAATCTTCCGTGAGAAGAATTTGTGGATGGTAACAAATCCCGCGTCAAATATGAAGCTCGCGAGCGGAATAGCGCCAATCAGCGAGATGAAACGCAGCGGAATGAAGAATTTTGCTATCGGCACCGACGGCGCCGCGTCTAACAACTCCCTTGATATGTTTAAGGAGATGTTCCTCGTAGCGGGACTTCAGAAAGTCACCGAATTTGACGCGGCGGCTTGCCCCGCGTTTGATGTGCTTGAAATGGCGACAAGGGGCGGCGCGCTGGCTATGGGACTTTCTGACTGCGACGTTCTGGCAGCGGGGAAGTGCGCGGATTTTGCCGTAATCGACCTCAATCAGCCGAATATGCAGCCGGTCCACAATATCGCGAAAAACCTCGTATACGCCGGCTCGAAGCAGAATGTCAAGATGACCGTTATTGACGGAAAGATACTCTACGAGGACGGAAAATTCACGACGGTTGACGCAAGCGAGATTTACGAGCATGCCAACAGGCTTGCAAGGGAGATCTG
>CAYMTG010000105.1:0-6540 GCA_964393305.1 uncultured Ruminococcus sp. | reverse complement strand
CTCAGGCGGCTAACGCCGCCCTTTGCCGCGTTAAATGACGGGGCAAAGTCCCTTATTGAATCGATTTGGAGGAAATTTGAAATGGCTATTGATATGAAGGCTTTTCAGGATCAGCTTGAATTCACCGGCATTATCCCCGTAATCAAACTGGAGGATACATCTAAGGCTGTGGAGCTTGCCAAGGCGCTCCGCGAGGGCGGCATCAACGCGGCGGAGGTCACCTTCCGTGCGGCGGGTGCGGATAAGGTCATCTCCGATATGACAAAGGCGTTCCCCGATATGCTCGTGGGCGCGGGTACGGTTACCACCATCGAACAGTGCGACGCGGCTATCGCTGCGGGTGCTAAGTTCTGCGTGGCTCCCGGTCTTAACGCGAAGGTCGTTAAGCACTGCCTCGATAAGGGCGTGCCGTTCGCTCCGGGCGTTGCCAACAGTTCCCAGATCGAGGAGGCTATGGAGCTGGGTCTGGACTTCGTTAAGTTCTTCCCGGCTGAACAGGCGGGCGGTCTGGCTTACATCAAGTCCATTTCCGCGCCTTATTCCAATATGAAGTTTATGCCAACGGGCGGCGTAAACGAGAAGAACCTCAATACTTACCTCGGCTTCAAGAAGATCATCTGCTGCGGCGGCTCGTGGATCGTTCCCGGCGACCTCGTTAAAGCGGGTGATTGGGCGGGTATCACGGCTCTCTGCCGCACCGCCGTAAATAAAATGCTCGACTTCCAGATCGTTCACGTCGGCATAAACTGCGCAAACGAGGACGAAGCGAAGGACACTACCGCGAGGTTCGCGAAGATGTTCGGCTGGGAGCAGAAGGTCGGCAACAGCAGCGTATTCGCGGGTACAGCCGTAGAGTGTATGAAGACCCCGTTCAAGGGCAAGAACGGTCATATCGCTGTCGCTACGAACAGTCTGCGCAGAGCCGTTTACCAGCTTAACGCTATGGGTATCGAAACGGAGAAGAAGGCGACCGAGATCGACGCGGATACAAAGGCGGTTTACCTCAAGGACGAGTTCAGCGGATTTGCCGTTCATCTCGTTGAGAGAAAGTAATTCAGCTTTCCGAATAATACTCAGGCGGCACGTGTCCGCGCCGCCTCGGGTTCTATATTTTTTAAGGAGAATGATTGACATGGCTAAGGTTATCACAATGGGCGAGATTATGCTTCGCCTTTCCACTCCCAACAACGAGAAGTTCATCCAGGCGGACGAGTTCGACGTTTGCTACGGCGGCGGCGAGGCTAACGTCGCTGTATCCCTCGCGAATTACGGTCACAACGCCGAGTTCGTGACCGCCGTTCCCGACAACGAGATCGGCGAGTGCGCTGTTGCGGCTCTCCGCAAGTACGGCGTTGAGACAAAGCATATCGCTAAGTGCGGCGAGAGACTGGGTATCTACTATCTTGAGAGCGGTTCTTCCATGAGACCCTCCAAGGTCGTATACGACAGAGCGCACTCCTCCATTTCCACCGCTACGGCGGCTGATTTCGATTTTGACGCTATCTTCGAGGGCGCTGACTGGTTCCACTTCACCGGAATTACCCCCGCTGTTTCCGACGCTGCCGCTGTCCTCACGGAAGAGGCTCTCAAGGCTGCCAAGAGACACAACGTAAAGGTTTCCGTTGACCTCAACTTCCGCAAGAAGCTGTGGAGCAGCGAGAAGGCTCAGAAGGTTATGAAGAACCTGATGAAGTACGTCGACGTATGCATCGGCAACGAGGAGGACGCGGAGCTTGTTCTCGGCTATAAGCCCGGCAACACCGACGTTACCTCCGGCGATCTCGAGCTTGCCGGCTACAAGTCGATTTTCGAGCAGATGGTCGCTGACTACAACTTCGAGTACTGCATTTCTTCCCTCCGTGTGAGCCATTCCGCTTCGGACAACGGCTGGTCCGCTTGTATCTACAGCAGAGACACCAAGGAGTTCTACCACTCCAAGGAGTACTCCATTCACCCGATCGTAGACCGCGTAGGCGGCGGCGACTCCTTTGCGGGCGGCGTTATCTGCGGTCTTGTTGACGGCAAGGACTTCAAGTCCGCGCTGGAGTACGGCGTTGCGGCTTCCGCTCTGAAGCACACTATCCCCGGCGACTTTAACCTCGTTTCCCGCAAGGAAGTCGAGACTCTTGCCGGCGGCGACGCTTCCGGACGTGTCCAGAGATAATGATGAAGCTTTTTATTCGCGCCCACGACCTCGGAGTCAAGGGCGAGGAGAATATTTTAGCCCGTTTGGACGAGCTGGGATTAAGCGGCGTCCAGTTGGTGGCTTATAAATGTCTTGATGGAATTTCTTACGCTCCCGGCGCGATGTCACAGGAACGCGCCGAGGCGTTTTCCGCCGCGTTCAAAGCTGCGGGGAAGACCGTCCCGCTTATCGGGGCGTACTTCAACCCCGTTCACCCGAACGAGGAGAAGATTAAGAACGGAATAGCGGTGTTCAAGGACTACCTCAAGCTCTCGCATAAATTGGGCTGCGACACGGTAGGCTCGGAGACAGGCTCGTACAACGGCGACAAGTGGACTTACCACCCGCAGAACCGCACGGAAGAGGCGGTACAGCGGGTTATCTCCACATTCGGGGAGCTTGCGGACTACGCAAAGGACTGCGGCTCGTATATCGGTATGGAGGGCGCGTTCGGGCACGTGTGCTGGAATGTGGAAACTCTCGACCGCGCCGTTAAGAGCATTGACCGCTCCAACATCAAGATCATTTTCGATCTTTACAACTACCTTGACGCGGCGAACGGTTCTAACGTCAAGGATATGTACGATATACTTGCGAGAGGACTTCAGACCTTCGGCGACAGGATCGTGGTCTTTCACATAAAGGACTGCGTGATAGCCGAGGACGGCTCTTTGAAGCAAGTGGGTGTGGGCAAGGGCATATTCGACTACTCGAAAATTATCCCCGAAATTCGCAAGGTTTGCCCCGACGCGAACCTGGTGTTTGAAGGGACGACGGGGGACGATATACCCGGCGCTGTGGCTCACCTCAAACAATTCATTTAAACGGGAGGTTATTCCAATGACTCTTGATATCAGATACGCAAATCACCCCGATGATTCCAAGCATTACGACACCGAGGCTCTCAGGAAGAATTATATGATCGAGAAGGTGTTCGTACCGGATGATATTGCGCTTACCTATTCGCATCAGGACAGAATGATCGCGGGCGGCGCTATGCCCGTTAATATGGCGCTCACGCTCGGCAGCACAAAGGAGCTTGGCACGGAATTTTTCCTTCAGCGCCGCGAGATGGGCATTATCAACGTAGGCGGCAAGGGAATGCTCGTGCTTGACGGCAAGGAGTACCCCCTGAATTTCAAGGACGGCATCTATATCGGCATGGGCACTAAGGAGATCGTTTTTAAGTCGGACGATCCGAAGAACCCCGCCAAGTTCTATATCAACTCCTGCCCCGCGCACAAGACCTATCCTACGGTGTACATCACCAAGGACAAGGCTGTTCATCGTCCGCTCGGTACAGACGAGAATATGAACAAGCGCGTGGTAAACCAGTACATTAACCCCGCAGTGTGCGAGAGCTGTCAGCTCGCTATGGGTATGACGGAGCTTGCTCCCGGAAGCAGCTGGAACACCATGCCTTCTCATACGCATGAGAGAAGGATGGAGGTCTACTTCTACTTTGAGGTACCCGGCGACAACATCGTATTCCATATGATGGGTCAGCCGTCGGAGACACGACACATAATCCTGCACAACGAGCAGGCTGTAATCTCCCCCTCGTGGTCTATCCACAGCGGCACGGCTACCAGCAACTACACGTTCATCTGGGGTATGTGCGGCGAGAACCAGACCTACGACGATATGGACAATATCCAAAACTATGACCTGAAGTGATCGGGATCGTCCCGTTTGCAAAATAATTTTCAAGGAAAAGTGAGAGTACCGTTATGGCTTATTTAACTTTAAGAGGCATTAACAAGATCTACCCGAATGGCTTCCACGCAGTTCACGACTTCAATCTCGAGATCGAGAAGGGCGAGTTTATCGTATTCGTCGGTTCGTCCGGCTGCGGCAAGTCCACAACTCTGCGTATGATCGCAGGACTTGAGAACATCAGCAAGGGAGACTTTTTCATCGGCGATGTGAGAGCAAATGAAAAGGGTCCTCGTGAGCGCGGTGTTGCGATGGTTTTCCAGAGCTACGCCCTCTATCCGCACATGACGGTATACGACAACCTTGCTTTCGGTCTTACCCTCCAGGGTGTAGACGATGATGTGATCGAGGAGAAGGTAAACGCTACCGCAAAAATTCTCGGTCTTACCGATTATCTCGACAGAAAGCCCCGCGCTCTGTCCGGCGGTCAGAGACAGCGTGTGGCGGTAGGACGCGCCATTATCCGTAAGGTAGACATCTTCCTTATGGACGAGCCGCTTTCCAACCTCGACGCGAAGCAGCGTGTTACCATGCGTTCGGAGATCACGCAGATCCACCGCAATACGGGCGCTACTACCATTTACGTAACGCACGACCAGACCGAGGCTATGACGATGGCGGACAGGATCGTCGTTATGAAGGACGGATACATTCAGCAGGTGGGTACTCCGTACGACCTGTACTTCAACCCCGCGAATATGTTTGTTGCGGGATTTATCGGCGAGCCTCCGATGAACTTCATCGACGCGTTTGTGAAGGAGGGCAAGATCAGCATCTCCGACAACGTGATAGACCTGCTTGCCGTCGCGGACAAGGAGGTTCTTGACAAGTACGAGCGCGAGGAAATAGCGTTCGGCTTCCGCCCCGAGGCGATCAAGCTGATAACCAAGGGCGAGGAGATACGCAAGGCGTTCAGGCTTACCGGCACGGTAGAGCTTACGGAGCTGCTCGGCGACAACACCAACGTTTACGTCGATATCCACGGTATCAAGACCATTCTCAAGGTCGATCCGCATGATTCTCCCGCGGTTGATTCCAAGATTGAGTTTGCTATTCCGTTTGAGAGCGTTTACCTCTTCGATAAGGCTACCGAAAAGCGTATTCCTTTGAAGAAAGGGATTTAATGGCATCAGATAATTCCACGGTCAGCGAAAAGGACCGTAAGCGGAGGGAGTTTATACTGACCGGCAACCCGCTGGCTGTCGTTCTGCGTATCTCCCTCCCGCTTATGGCTCTTGGAGCTTTTTCTTACATCAGCAGCATAATCGATACGGTAGTGGTGTCCACTACGGACAATAACGCGCTGTCCAGCGTGGTTATGATCTCGCAGATAAAGTCGCTTATCTCGGCACTCGGCGCGGGATTTGCGACGGGCAGCTCCATTATCGTGTCAAGGCTTATCGGGCGCGGCGAGTACGACAAGGCGAAGAAAGCGGCGAATACCACCATTGAGCTTTTCTTCCTGCTCGCTATCGCGCTTATATTGCTGCTGCAGGTGTTCGCGGTGGGTATACTGAGGCTTGGCAGGCTCGACGACGAGATGATCGGGATGGGAATAGGGTATTTCCGCGTCCAGATAATCTCGCTCGGGGTGGAGATGTTCAACACCGTATTTATGGGATTGGAAAAGTCCCGAGGCGCGATGATGAACATTACCGCGATCAATATTATGTCGATGGTGATGAAGCTTGGGTTCACGATTATTTTTGTGACCGTAATGCACCTCGGCACGACATGGGTGGCGGCGGGAACGCTGTGCGCGGATCTGTCGGTGACGACCTACGCGATGATAAATCTGTTCCGCAAGGGCTACCTGTTTAAGTTTAACCCAAAGAACACCATGTTCAACAAGGAGTTCTTCAAGCCGCTGTGTTCGCTGTCTATTCCCGTGTCGCTCGGAAAGTTCGTGTTCTCGATGGGCAAGGTGATCGTCAACGGACTTGCGAAGGACTACTACGGCGGCGACGCGCCCGGCGCGCTGGGCGTATCCAACCAGATAAGCGGCGCGGTAACGCACCTTACCACGTACAGCGAGGACGCGGAAAGCTCGGTTGTGAGCTACAATCTCTCCAACAAGTTTTATTCGCGTATGATCAAGGTGTTTGTCTGTACGCTGGCGGTAAACCTTACCATTACAACGATAGGCTTTATTCTTCTGAGAATTTTCAAGGCTCCGCTCTCGGCATTTTTCGCGGACGGAAACGCCGACAAGGCGGCGCTTATTGAGAAGATTTTCGGGTATGAGAGCATAGGTATCATAGCGCTCGGCGTAAACTCGGCGGTAAACGGTCTGATTTACGGACTGGGATATACCAAGCTGTCCATGGTGTGCAATCTGTCACGCCTGTTCGTGTTCAGAATACCGTCAATGCTCGTGATGATCAACTGCTTCCCGCAGATAGGCGCGGAGAGCCTTGGTATCGCAATGCTCATCTCCAACGTCGGCATTGGACTGATGTCGGTGGGAATAGGCATATTCTGTCTTATCAGAATTGCTCAGCATAAAACCATGGATAATGTAAAGATCTAGGGCAATACCGCGCTTTGTACGGTGCTGCCTTGAGGGAACCTCTGAAATCCTTTTTTCAGTCTTGCTGCGCCCCGCGCATAGAGACATAGAAACGAAATTTTTGGGGTTT
>CAYMTG010000104.1:0-6551 GCA_964393305.1 uncultured Ruminococcus sp. | reverse complement strand
GGGGATGTTTGACGTGATCTCCCCGCCGGGGAGGTGTCACGCAGTGACAGAGGGGTTGACCGACAGAAAGCAGACGGTGTGCTATGTCGATTTTCTCTCAAAACTTGCGTTTTTTAAGGTGACCTTATGAGAATAGTAAAACTCTTTCAACTCTGCCTTGCGTTCGGCGGGGATATCGGTTTTCTTAACGCCGCGTATCGCACCCTCAAGCGCCAGAAGCCTGTGAATACACGCGCTCTCGTCAATTGATTGGATCTTAAGCCACGCGCCCTCTGCGCCTGTACTTACCAGCTGCTCGGTAGTGGTTATTCCGACAGCGTTCAGCTGTTCCTCAACGACTTTTCCGATATTTGGAAGATTTGCAAGCTGTCCCATAGATCATTCTCCTTCAAGTACGCTCTTAAGCACGCCGTAATTGCGCTCCATAAGCGAAATATAGCTCTCCCCCGCGCTGAAATCATCAGCGGTGATGTTGTGACACGTGTGGAACTCATACGACAAAAGCCCCTTGTCCGCCGCCAGAGAATCGGCGAGCTTGTGATTTGACAATTCAATGTAGAACACCGCGGGCACGGTATCGGCGCTCTCCAATTTTTCGCCGAGGAACGCTATAGTCCGCGCGGAAGGCTCGGTCTCGCTGCCGCACCCCGGAAACGCCGCGTAGTAGTTAAGCCCGTATTCCCTGAAAAAATACAGCAGCGGAAAGCGGTCTCCAAACACGAAATACCGCTCCTCGCCCTCCAGAAGTGTGCGGAATTTACCGTCAAGCGCGTTTATCTTATCGATATAATCTTTCGCAGCACTCTCGTATGCCTCGGTATTTTCGGGAGAAAGCTTTACAGCGGCGGATTTTATGCTTTCCACTATTTTAGCCGCGTTTTTCGGGGAAGTCCAGATATGCTCGTCGTATTCGTCGGATTCTCCGTCATTGTGATCATGCTCGTGCTCCATACCCTCGGAAAACTCCTCGGCAAGCGCCTCAACAACGCTCATCATACGAAGCGTGTTCACATTTTCAGTGGATTTGAGAATGTTCTCCACCCAGGCGTCCGACTCGCCGCCGTTGTAGATAAACAGATCGCATTTCCCGATACGGACGATATCCCGCGCGCTCGGATCGTAACTGTGGCTTTCCGTTCCGGGCTTAAGCAGCATCGTGACCTCGGCGGTATCTCCGAATACCTGCCGCGCGAAATCATAAGCGGGGAAAATCGTCGTAACGATTTGGAGCTTATCATCGGACGCGTCGTCCGTCAAAGCGGAACAGCCGCATAGACCGACAACAGCCGCAAGCGCGGCGATAAGGCAAAGTATTCTTTTAAGCATCGCCGTCACCCGCCTTATTCCGACAGTCGCCACACAAGCCGTAGATCACTGTCTTGCCGATATCCACAAAGAAATCGTGGCTTGTCTCGATGTGACGCCTCATATCCGCCATAAACTCGCAGTCCATATGAACCAGCTTGCCGCAGCGTTCGCATTTCAGGTGGAAGTGCCGTGAGCATTCCTCCGATTCGTTAAGCTGATAGCAAGACGCGTCGCCGTCCGTGAAGCGTTTCAGAATCCCTTGATTTGTGAGCCTTGACAAGGTACGGTAAACCGTAGCCTCACCCGAGGAGACCTCCCCGCTTTTGATAAGATCCTTTGCGGTATAACACTTCCCTCGGTGCTGATTGAAAAACTCGACGATCTCGTCGCGTTGTTTTGTATTGTAATTGTTCTTATCCATATTATCTCCAAATTGATATTGATTTTCATTTTCAGATTATAACACATTTTTTAAAAAAAAGCAATAGTTTTCTTGAAAATTCCTTGATTTTTTTTGCCAAAGGTTGTATAATTAGAATGTAAATACCGTAAAACGATCTGTCGTTTGCGGAAAAATAATTTCACGGAGGACAATCACAATGAATGAAATTCTTATCGAAACGTCGGCGCGTCACGTACACGTTACAAAGCAGACCCTTGAGATCCTTTTCGGCAAGGGCTACGAGCTTACCAAGAAGAAAGATCTTTCTCAACCCGGTCAGTACGCGAGCAATGAGCGCGTTACCGTCGTAGGACCTAATAAGGAACTGGCAAGTGTTTCCATTCTCGGTCCGTGCCGCAGCGCGGATCAGGTAGAGCTTTCCGCTACCGACGCGCGTTCTGTTGGTTTGGATATCGCAATTCGTGAGAGCGGCGACATCGCGGGCACTCCCGGCTACACTCTCAAGGGTCCGGCAGGCGAGGTAACTATCAAGGAGGGCGTGATCTTCGCAAAGCGCCACATTCACCTTACCCCCGCTACCGCTGAAAAGCTCGGCGTCAAGAACAAGGACACCGTATGGGTAAAATGTAACACAAACGGCAGAGCGGCTGTTCTCGGCGATGTTGTGGTAAGAGTAAGCGACAAATTTGCCGACGCAATGCACATCGACACCGACGAGTCCAACGCCATCGGAGCGGCTCCCGGTCTCATGGGTGAGATCCTCAAGGAGCTTTGATGTTCGGGCGCATGAGGAATACGGAGGAACACCACAAGTTTGATCCGCTGTTCGACGTACTCAATACGCTCAACAAATGTCTGAACACATCCACGGAGATCCGCGAAAAAAAGATATACTGTACCGACTGGAATATTGTAATAACGCCCAAGATCGACAGCAGCGACGCGCAGAGCGCGGTTTTAAACTTCTATCTCAAATGTCCCGATTGGGACGAGCCGCTGTTTGAATGCTGCGCGGGTCTGGGCAGCGATCAAAGAACCGCGATAGGCTCTGCGGTAGGTTCGTTCCTGTTTGCGTTTATGAACGGCATTGCGGCTATGGAGAACAACGTTGCCCCAATTGCCGTTGAAAGCGAACTCGCGGGAAAGCAGCACAAGTGGAGCGTCTACAAAAGCGACATAGTCGGTATGGGCGACGAGTTAAAACTCGATTCCGATATGTATTGGAACGCGCTGAGGGACGGCATTGTCAAACGGCTTGGCAATCAGCGCATGAGCTATGTCAAGATCTACGCCTGCAAAGCCGTCGGAAAGGACGGCAGTGAAAATATCACGGGCGAGTGCCGTGTGAACGACGTACCGAGCGAGGAACTGGGCGCGATAGTATACGACATCGCCGCAAAGTTCGACGTACATAATTTCTGTTCGCAGAAAATGTTCTTCTTTATCAAACAGGATTCGCAGACGCTGCTGCCCTACCCCTACCGTATGAACAAGATCTCCGAGCTTCGCGAAAAGGTGCGGACGGCGCTTGAGCTTTACGACAAGTGCGAAACCGAGGAACAGTACAACGCGCTTCTTGGGGAAATGGTATCGGCATTGCGGGACGGAACGCTCGCGGAGGAATGTTTCAGCTTCTTGCCTGAGATATGCGCCGACCGCGCGTTCGGGGACAAGATACGTTTCTCCGAACAGATTCAGTTCGCGATTGGCGGAAGCGAGTCTGTCAGCGTTTATAAGAATCAGCTTGCGGATTACTACACTATCGGGAATCTTATGTTTACGATATTTGATTCCGGATATTTCGGCGAGCGAACCGACAAGCTTTACAGAAAGCTTATCGGTTACAGTGCGACAGGAAGCGCGGTAAGTCAATGTATGTCCGACGGGAAATCTCTCGAGGGCGGAAAAATGACCTCGTTGATGTTTAATACGGCATCGAGGTTTGAGATCAGATAATGGGAACCTCTAAAAACCGATTTGAAAAGAGAAAATCGGCAGAGTGCACGCATTATGCGCTCCGCGCAAAACGCTGCCGACGAAGCAAGGCTTGTATGCCCGCGTTATGCCTTCGGCAGAACGCTGCGAGGAGGTTTGACGTGATCCCCCCCGACGGGGAGGTGTCACGAAGCGCCGGAGGAGTTGACCGACAGACTGTGTTATGTCGATTTTCTCTCAAAACTTGCGTTTTTAGAGGTGACCTAATATAAAAAAGCCCGGGATCACAAGGATTCCGGGCTTTTGACCTGTTTGGACGAGGTTTTGGGCTGCACCAAACCTCGCCGGAGCGCTCTTGCCGCCGAGTAAATTACCGATCAATGAAAACGCCATTATTATATAAGCCGTTGATAATATTATCCCTAAGTGAATACGGATATCCGAGATATACGTTGTAAAGGTGCAGCACATAACCGTATTCCCCGCCCGGCTCAAACTTCTCGATCTCGTCCACGGTCATATAACGATAGATACGGTACTCCACGTTATCCCCCCAATCGCCGCTGTACGTTTCGAAGTTCAACCCTGCCCCTCTCGCCTGCTCGCTGTCCCATATCTCTTTAGTAGTGCCTACACGTTCGCCATATTCCTGTAGGACATACCGCGGTACTTCATCAGCGTGACCGAGAACTTCTTGCAAAGGAAATCCGGCTCTCTTCTCATGCCGTTTACCGAATAAACCGGCTTTACCGACCGGCTCTCACCTTGCTGTGTAATATCAAGGCTCTGTATCGCCGCGCCTTTTATTTCCTCGGGAACGTCAAGTTTCTGGGGGAACGGATCAAACCCCAAAGAAAAATACGGACACTCGGCGTTATTGAGGAACGTTCCGTCTATGCCCATACTGTGACGCAAAAGATCTTCGGAGCACCGGACCCGAACGTCATCAATAGTGCTTTTTCTGAAATCAAGCGCGTTAAATTTTTCTATGTCAGACATATTCACTCCATATCCGCCAGATCCTCCTCTGCGGATGAGAAGTCGTGTTCTTCCCCGCTTATTGAAATAATTTTCTCGGGAACCAGCCAGTCGCCTGTCAATCTGCACATGAGCCGCGCGTCAATGTACGCCTGAGGAAGCGTAAGGATAGTCTGCCCCTGATAGCTTCCAGAACGCGTAAGCTCCACTACCAGCGCGACGTCGGGAGTCGTCTCATCCTGAAGAGCCAGCGGCAGCATAAGCGACATAGAGTCGCGCTTCGGGAAATACGACGGCACGGCGGTCTTGTAATTCCACCGAACGCGCTTTCTAGCTAGCTCTATCGAGTCCTTTATGCGGTTCTGGATACGAAGAAACAGACGGTTGTTGTCGTATATGATGTTTTTCAGATCGTTATACAGCGAATTTCTCACATAACGGTCTGAGCAGCCGCGTATCTTCTCGACAAGCTCCCTCGCTTCGGGATTATCAAAGAACTGATCGTACAAGAACTGCACGGGAAGCCGCTTAATATTGTCGATTATGATGTGTTCAAAATCGGTGTGGAGCTGCTTCGTGTGATCGAAGAAAAGATCCTCGTTGTGCTTGAAGTACGACGGCGGCACGGG
This sequence comes from uncultured Ruminococcus sp., assembly GCA_964393305.1. Classification (GTDB taxonomy): domain Bacteria; phylum Bacillota; class Clostridia; order Oscillospirales; family Ruminococcaceae; genus CAG-115. The sequence continues at coordinate 1,298 of CAYMTG010000104.1, read as the reverse complement.
CAGCGGATTGAAATAGTTCACGAGCTGCTTGCCAAGCCCGCCCGATGCCGCCGTGCAAAATCCCGCGAATCTCCACTCGGTATCGCTGCCCGATTCGTTCGGCGTAAAGCAGGCGTAAATGTCGTCATAGTGATTGTCCGCAAGACCCGTGTTGAACGACGCGAATTGCCTGTCTCCCGATATGCAGACTTTCTTCTCGCGCGTCAGCCTACTGAACGTATACTTGATATACTGCTGAAGGATCTGGTATCTTCTGTTCGGACCTTCGACAAAATCCCATTGCTCGTCGACAGCCTTGTTAGCAAGCTCTGTAAGGAAGCTCGACCAGCTCCCGAGAAACGCGAAATTCTCAAGCTGTTTTCCGGGATCTCCGATAAACCCGTTCTTTTCGCGGACGATCGTATCAACGAAATACAAAAACCAGCCCTTTCCCTCATACGTGCTGGGCTTTAACGTAAGCTCCACGGGAGACCCGTCGGCTTTTTGCAAACGTATCGGGAAAATGATCTTTGAATCGTAATTTTTCACTGTTCCGTTAATACGCGCGGCCTCATAATCCTCGTTGAGCGCGTCGATTAGGCGGAAATAGTCGGTCTTCGAACCTTTGTCAGCAGCGTAGCTCTCGAGAATTGACATAGGCTTTGCGGGAAGATTGCAAAAATCCGACAGCCGTCCCGTCGGTATCCCTCGCTCCATCGGTGTGATCCGCTCGGTAGGTATAACTCGCTCGGTTTGTATCACCCGTTCCGTCGGCGCGTCCATGTGCTGCGTCTTTTCAAAGAACGGTCTCTCGTACGTCTGTCGGCTATTTACGGGAGCGTCCGGCGCCGCGTGAATGATCACCATAAACTGCGGCACTCCGCCGAGCATCTGCTCCTCAAGCTCCAGAAAATCCATATCCGCGAGGAAATCCTTCATCTTGTAGTACCCGTACCTCGCCCTGTCGACCCCGTGATCGGTCAAAAACTTGCTTACCGTCGCCATATGCAGACGGCTCTCACATTCAAAATTCTCCGTCAAAAGCTTGTAAACTCTCTCCTCTTCCTCTTTCGGAACAGGACCTCCCATCTGGACGGGCTTTCGTTCCTCCTCATACAAAGAACACCGAATATTCGTTTTGTCAAACGAAAAATAAAGGCTCTTACCATAGGGACTGATGTTCTTGGTAACGATCCCGTTGACCAGCGTACCGTCGCGGCAGTAGTCAATCGGGAACGTATAACGTTCGCCGGAAAAAATCAACTTGTTTTCCTCTCTTGCCTCGTTGAATTTCTCATAGATTGCCTGTTTCATCTGCT
>CAYMTG010000103.1:0-6585 GCA_964393305.1 uncultured Ruminococcus sp. | reverse complement strand
CTCCGTGCGGTTATGGACAACGCATAGCGTTTATTATACCTTTATGTCCACGCACATACGTTCGCCTTCGGCTCGCTCCGTGCGGTTATGGACAACGCATAGCTTTTATTGTGATTAAATAACCTCGCGCATACGCGAACGAGGCTTGCTCCGCACATATCGGGCAATTATACCATAACCTGAGGCTATGGTATGATTGTAAAATCAGGATGTAATAGATTTTACCGTTAATCGTATCTGACAAGGTGAAATTATGGAAGAAAAAAACAATATTAACAAATATAGGAAGAAAGAGCGGCGAAAAACATTTTGGTGGAAGTTTTTGATTTTCGTTCTTGTTGTGCTTGCGGCAATTCTGGTTGTTGTCAATCGCGACAAGATTTTTGCGCCGCTTAAGGACGCCGGCTTGAAGGTGGGCGAGGGCGGATTCCCGGTGAGCCTTCCGGGAAGCACGGAATACTATCTGGGTGAATTGGGCGACGGCTTTTATCTGCTAACCGATACCTATATTTATACCTACAACTCAAAGGGCGCGGAGATAGCCGGTATTCAGCACGGATTTCAAAATCCCGCCGGAAATTCACACGGCGCAAGAGCGCTGGTTTACGATAAGAATGGAACATCATTTAAGCTTTACTCCAGAACAGAAGAAATTTATAATACCACCGTTGATGACAGTATTGTTTTTGCACAAGTGGGCAATGATGAGCGCGCTGCGGTTGTTACTACTTCCACACGGTATTCTAACTATCTGTATGTTTACAGTTCGGAGGGAAAACAGATTTTCCGCTGGGCGTCTCCCGATGAGAAGATAATGGGCGTATGCTTCAACGGTAATGACTCCTGCGTTTATGTATCTGTTGTGGGCGAGAGCAACGGCGAGCTTAAGGCGTCGATCATCAAGTTTACGCTTCAGGGCGAAGGAGCTGAGGCGTGGAGAACCGAGATCGGCAGCAATATTTCCTATTCTCTGGAATACTGTAGTGATGGAATATATACTGTGACGGTCGGAGGTTCTTTCCTGCTTGACGAGAACTCGGGAGAGGTAAAAGCGTCGAACGTATATACTAACCGTGTATACGGAATTCCTGATACCGGGGGTATGCGAGCGGTGATCTTCCATGACTCCGCGTCGAACGGTGAGATTGCCGTGGCGTATAATTCTTCTCTCGAAGCAACAGCGTCGGTGTCTATTGATGTTCTTACCGCATTTGATGTAAGTGAAAATAAGCTGTATATCCTTGGGAGAAATGTACTTAGTGTTTATAACGAATTTCTTGAGTGCATAAAGACCTATGAGCTGGATGACGAGTATTCAAATCTGAAAATCATTGATGGAAAAGGATACTTGTTGGGGTATAATACTGTTCAGCAGGTGTTGTTGTGAGAGGAGAAACGAATGGGTTCACAGTTCTCGGTTGTATTTGATATAATTTCCGTGGCGATAGTTGTGTTGATGTGCTTTGCAGGCTGGAGAAGAGGACTTGCCGGAATAGTGATCGGCTTCTGCGCCGCTATAGTGGCTTTTGCGGCAGCTATCACCTTGAGTGATCCTATTGCGGAATGGGTATATGATTCCTATGTGGAGAAGCCGCTTACAGAAAAGCTTGAGGAAAGTGTGGACAGTGCTTTTCCTAAGCTTAGTCTTAATTCTTTTTCTGATGTTGAGTATGAGAGCGTCTATATTTCCAATGTCGCTGTTGATAAGATAGTCCCCGAGTATTCGGGACGAAACAGCGTGTCCATGGATCTATCGGACGTCGATTTGTCACTGATAGGACTTAATTTTGAGGATTTGAATTTTCTGGGTCTCGATAACTCATACAATCTGACATCCATCAATATGAAAACAGCGGAATTTACGAAATCCGATGTTGAGAGATATGGGATCGGAAAGCTTGTAGTTTCGCAGTTTATAGCTATAAACCTTATTCAGAAGGGCGAATTTGATGAGTTTAATAAATTTGCGGAAATTGTTTCAGACTACATTCCCGGAAAATCTATATCGTCGCATACGGATAGCATTAAAGTGTCTTATGTAAGACAGCTTGTAATGAGCATGATAGACACTAGGACTGAGCTTGGGGATACTGTTATCAACAACTTTGTCCGCCCTAACTGCATAGTTGTTATCCGCACAGTTGCGTTTGTTCTGATTTTTTCGATCGTATTCGCGATTATGAGGCTTATTGCTTCCGCTGCTAAGCTGATAGACAAAATTCCGGTCGTGGGTGGTATTAATTCTTTGCTGGGCGGAGTGGCAGGACTGCTTGAGGGTATCCTTATCCTGTTTGCTTTCTGCCTCGTTGTTCGGCTGATCGTATCCGTGTTTGACGGAGATGTGATGATGATCAATCAGGAAACCATTGATAAGACCGTTATTTTCAAAAAGATTTATGATTTCAGCTTTTTGAATTTTTTGAATTAGACAATCAGATAATGCCATATTACATATAGAAAGTAGGTAGAAATTATGATGATGTGTTCCAGATGCAAGAAGCGTCCTGCGGTAATGTTTATTTCAACGATGAGCGGGACAGATCGTAGGAGTGAGGGTCTTTGTCTTAAATGCGCAAAGGAGCTTGAGCTGCCCCAGGTAAGTGAGTATCTCCAGCAGATGGGGATTTCCGAGGATGATATTGATAATGCTTGCGAGTCTCTCTTTGGTGAAAATGGAGCTCTCAATGACGATATGTTAGAGAACTTGATCACAGACAAGGATTATCCTGAGGACAGTGATGAATTCAACTTCAATATTCCTAACGAAGAAGAAGAAAGGGAAGAGGATGGTTTGTTTGAGCGCGGAGGTGCGGGTACTATGCCCAACTTCCTCAAAAATCTCTTTGGGATCTCCGAATCAAACGATAAAAAGACGGATAAGGAAGAAAACACCGAAGAGGATGAGACATCCGAAAAGAAAAAATCACGCAAGAAGTCCGATAAGGCGGATAAAAAGCGCAAATGCCTTGAAACGTTCTGCACCAACCTCACCCGCAGAGCCAAGGAGGGGAAGATCGACAAGATTATCGGCAGAGAAAAGGAAATTTACCGTGTGATTCAGATCCTCTCCCGCAGGACAAAGAATAACCCTTGCCTTATCGGTGAACCCGGTGTAGGTAAAACCGCTATCGCCGAGGGTATCGCGCTCAAGCTGGCAAGCGGGGACGTGCCCTTCAGACTGCAGGGGAAGGAACTGTATCTTCTGGATCTGACCGCTCTTGTGGCGGGAACACAGTTCCGCGGACAGTTTGAAAGCCGCGTCAAGAGCCTTATTGACGAGGTGAAAAACGCGGGCAATGTGATGCTGTTTGTAGACGAGCTTCACAATCTGGTTGGAACCGGCGGCGATTCCGAGGGAACGATGAACGCGGCGAATATTTTCAAGCCGGCGCTTTCGAGAGGAGAGCTTCAGGTAATCGGCGCGACAACTTTCACCGAGTATCGCAAGTATATCGAGAAGGACAGCGCGTTGGAGCGCAGATTTCAGCCGGTTACAGTAAACGAGCCGACAATAGATGACACTATAGAACTGCTTGGCGGTATTAAGCGGTACTATGAGGATCACCACAAGGTACACGTTTCACCCGAGATTACAAAGATGTGCGCGGTATTATCGGAGCGTTATATCAACGACAGATTTCTTCCCGACAAGGCGATCGACCTGTTGGACGAGGCGTGCGCGTGCGCGTCTTTGAGCAACGAGTGCATTACCAAATACGAAAATGCCAAGGCTGAACTCCAGAAGCTGAGAGTTGAGGAAAGCGAGCTTGCCGGCGACTCTAATATCGACTATGAGCGTCTTGCGGAGCTTAAAACCACGATTGCAAAGAATGAGGAGCTTGTCGATAGCTTGAGGCAAGAAGCGGAGAATGTTCAGGTAACGCTTGAAGACCTCTCCAAGGTGATCGAGCTGTGGACCGGTATTCCCGCAAATAAGATACAGGAGACCGAGTACAGAAGAATGGCGTCGCTCGAGGATACTCTCAAATCAAAGGTTCTTGGGCAGGACGAGGCTTGCGAGGCTGTCGCCAAGGCGATCAAGCGTTCGAGAGTGCAGCTTTCAAACCGCCGCAGACCCGCGTCGTTTATTTTCGTAGGACCGACAGGTGTGGGTAAGACAGAGCTTGTCAAGGTACTGGCAAGCGAGCTGTTTGATACGGTAGACCCGCTTATCCGTCTGGATATGTCGGAATATATGGAGAAGCACAGCGTCGCGAAAATAATCGGGTCGCCTCCCGGATATGTGGGATATGACGAGGCGGGACAACTCACCGAGCGCGTCCGCAGAAAGCCGTATTCTGTTATTCTCTTTGATGAGATCGAAAAGGCACACCCCGATGTTATGAATATCCTGCTTCAGATCCTTGATGAGGGAAAGATCACCGACGCCCACGGAAGAAATGTAAGCTTTGAGAATACGGTTATCGCAATGACGTCTAATGCCGGTTCTTCTAACGGTATGAACGGTATTGGCTTCTCCAAGACGGAGAGCGATGTAACCAAGGAACGTGCGATGAAGGGACTTCGCGACTTCCTGCGTCCCGAATTTCTTGCTCGCGTGGACGAGGTGGTCGTATTCAAGCCGCTTACCGAGGAGAACTACGCGCAGATTGCGAAGCTTAATCTCAAGGAGCTTGAGCAGCCGCTTGAGGAGAAGAAGCTGAAGCTCTCGATTTCGGATGACGTATACGGGACTATCGCCAAAAAGGCGTTTGGCGGAAAGTTCGGCGGTCGTGATATCCGCCACGTTATTCGCACGGATATTGAGGATGAGCTAGCCGAGCTGTTGATCGAAAACAGTGAAAAGACGCTTTCAGCCGTGAACATTACAGTCGAAAACGGAGAGATCAAGGTGGCGGTGAGCTGATGGGCGTTGTCATGATCACGGGCGGTACGGGAGCTATCGGCTCGGCGCTGGTTGAGGAGTTCGCCCGCACCGATGACGTAGTGCTCACCTACAATAATAACGCAAAGAGGGCAGGGGAGCTTGAAAAGGAGTTCCGCTGCACCTCGGTCAGGATGGATCTGTCAGATTTTGAGTCGGTGAGAAGCGGCGTTAAGAGCGTTCTGGACAGCTTTAGGCGAATTGACATTCTCGTGAATAACGCGGGAATTGCTATGATAAAGCCATTTCTTGATTATACCGAGGAAGACTGGCTAAGGGTAATAGACTGTGACTTGAATGGATGCTTTCGGGTAACAAGAACCGTTTCGGAGAATATGGTTTCGCGGAAGAGCGGGGCAATCGTGAACATCTCCTCAGTGTGGGGGGTGTATGGCGCGTCCTGCGAGGTAGCGTATTCGGCGGCTAAGGCGGGTGTGATTGGGTTTACAAAGGCACTGGCAAAGGAGCTTGCCCCGTCCGGAATTACCGTAAACGCAATAGCCCCCGGAGTGATCGACAGTCCGATGAACAACGACCATCTTACCGGTGAGGATATTGCCGAGCTTTGCGAGGCTGCTCCTCTCGGGCGTCTGGGGCAGCCGTGCGAAGTGGCGAGGGCTGTTCGCGCTATAGCGGAGAATGGATTTATCACCGGTCAGGTGCTAGGCGTGGACGGCGGATTTTGTTAGCCTAGATTTGTGCAAAATGCACAGAAAATTACCGGAAAATTTGTAAGAGTAATTTTTCCGTATTTAGCAATAATTTATTGAATTATTTTAGAAAATAATGTATAATAGAAATGTATGTTGGATTTATAAAACTCGATTTGCTATTCGGGTAAAAAAGGAGATATTGTATGAACATTGTGCTTAGTATGCTTGCTGAAAGCGGCGGAGCGAATGTGATCGACAGGCTTCAGGGTTATGCGGAGACTGCGGATAAGTCCATCGCTCAGCAGCAATTGGCTGACCCGGATTATTGGAGTTCCGTCGGAATAATCGCGCTCACGGGTATTCTTGTCGTGTTTCTGATTCTTGCGATCCTGATTTTCTTCTTCTATGGATTGGGTGCAATTTTCAAGGCGATCGACAAGAGTAAAGCTGCAAAGAAGGCAGCGGCTGCCGAAGCTGCAAAGCAGACTGAAGCTCCAACTCCCGCTCCTGTTGTTGAAGACGCTGCCGACGATAACGAAGATGAGATCATCGCTGTTATCAGCGCGGCTATCGCGGCATACGCCGAGGAGGACGGCACATCCTACACAATCAGAAGCATAAGACGCAAGGGCGACCGTACTCGTTCCGCGTGGAGCATGGCGGGAATTAACGCTAATATGCGTCAATTCTGAGAAAGGAGCAAATTGTTATGGAAATATTCACAAGTACATTGTCATCGCTGTGGTCTACCTCCGGTCTGGTGCAGCTTGACATTAAGAGCATCATAATGATTCTGCTCTCGTTCGTTCTGTTTTATCTTGCTATTGTGAAGCAGTATGAGCCGCTGCTTATGCTGCCTATAGCGTTCGGTATGCTGCTTACTAACCTCCCGCTTACCGAGATGTATCACCCGGAGCTTTGGGATCCGGCTACCAATCCGTATTTCGCTCCGGAGTACGTTGAAAACGCCGGGAACATACTTGTAAACTTCACGAAAGAAACATCTCTGGACTACGGACGAGTTCTCCACGACGGCGGACTGCTTGA
>CAYMTG010000102.1:0-6622 GCA_964393305.1 uncultured Ruminococcus sp. | reverse complement strand
CTCGGATCGAGGTACCCTTTCCTGCGGTGCTTTCAAGCGAGATGGTTCCGCCATGCTCGACGACCGCGTGCTTCACAATGGAGAGTCCGAGACCCGTGCCGCCCGTTTCCTTGGAGTGGCTCTTGTCTACCCGATAGAACCGCTCGAAAATGCGGCTTTGATGCTCCTCAGGGATACCTATTCCCGTGTCGGAAACCGTGATGACCGCCTTGCTGCCTTTTGGCGTGATATTCACTGAAACCTTACCGTTCTCTTTGTTATAGCGAATAGCGTTATCGCACAGGTTGTATATGATCTCGTGAATATACTGCCGCACGCCGAAAATTTCAACCTTTTCGCCGGTAAGCTCGAGAGTGACCTTGCGTGAGTCCGCTTCGCTCTTCAGCAGAGAAACGACGCTATGAGCTATCTCGAATACATCTACATTTTCCCTCCGGGCAGCGCTGCCCTCGTCAAGCTGCGAGAGGTGGATAATATCGTTCACCAGCGTTACAAGACGCTGGGCTTCTTTTTTGATATGCCCGATAAATCTGTCAGCATCCTCGGGCTTTACCAGACCGTTTTGGAAAAGCTCCGCGCTGCCGATGATTGTCTGGAGCGGGGTTTTCAGCTCGTGCGAGACGTTTGAAGTAAACTCCTGCCGCGCTTTTTCCGCGTTTGCCTGTTCGGTTACGTCAAACGCCAGAATTACCGCGCCAAGCATTTCTCCGTCGCTCTTTATCGAATTGATATTTACGCGAAATTTTCTGCCGCTCCTGTCAATATCCAGACAGGAGCTTTCGCCGGCAAGCGCCTTTTCAATCGCTTGCTGAAATTCCAGACTATGGTTAAGGTGTAAGAAATTCTTACCTGCCATATTGCCGTCCGCCTCAAAAATCGATACAGCGGCATTGTTCATGCTGATTATTCTGCCGTCTTTGTTCATCAGGATCAGTCCCTCGTTTACGGCGGCGATAATCTGTTCAAACTCGTCCGATTTCTTTTTTATTCGGGCGATATTTTCCTCTATCTCCTTGTGCTGCTTACTGATTTTGGTGAGAAGCGGCGACAGCTCATCGTAGCAGTTGTTGGCGGCGGGGTTTTCAAGATCGAGGCGGTTTATCGGCTGAACGATCCTCTTTGAAATAACTCGCGCCAATATCGCCGAAACAGCAATCGCCGCCGCGAACACCAATACAAATGCCGGTGACACGTCAAGGATCAAAGCCCAGATGGTATCCGCGCTCTCTGAAATACGCAGCACGGTGCCATCGCTTATGCGGTGGGCGCAGTATATGGTCTTTTCGGTGAGCGTGTCGGAATATCGGCTGCTTTCGCCCTTGCCCACCGCAAATGCCTCGATAATCTCCTCGCGGTCAAGGTGGTTTTCCATCAAGGATTCGTCGGCTTTGCTGTCGTATAAGACCGTTCCATCGCCCGATATCCAAGTGATACGGTAATCCTCGTCCGTGATATTGGTAAGGTAGTTGGCGCCGTAGGATTTCACGCCCTTTTCAAGAAGAGAAAGATGGTTTTCCAACTGAGATCTTTGCGTCGACGAAAAGCTGTTGTACAAAACGCCCGTTATCACCGCAAAGCTAAGCAGCAGCACCGCGCCTGTTACCGCAAGCACCGAACGGAATATTTTTCCGGTCATTGTATCTCCAATCTGTAGCCCACGCCGATCACCGTCTTGATCATAGAGCCGGACGCTCCCAGCTTCTGGCGAAGCGTTGCGATATGCACGTCAACGGTACGCGATTCGACCGTAAATTCTATCCCCCATACTTCCGAGAGCAGCTCCTCGCGGGTGAATACCTTCTGCGGTTTCCGCATAAGCAGCCGCAGCACCTCGAATTCCTTCAGCGTGAGCGCTGTTTTTTTCCCGTTTACGGTGACTGTGCGCTGATCGGAATTAAGGGAAATGCCGCCCGCCGTCAGAATATCGTCGCTGTCGGGTTGACCGCCGCATCTGCGAAGCACCGCCTTCACTCGCGAAACCATCTCCATAACGCCGAACGGCTTTACGAGATAATCATCCGCACCGAGATCGAGGTTTTGGATTTTGTCCATCTCCGTTCCCTTTGCGGTCGCCATAATCACGGGTATCCCGCGCCAATCGGGGTTTTGCATCATCTCACGCAGAACCTCCGTGCCGTCCTTCTCGGGCAGCATTATATCGAGGATAATGAGGTCGGGTTTTTCGGTCTTCAGTGCTTCAAGCATAGAAACTCCGTCCGCGAAGCCTTTCGCGGAAAATCCCGTGCTTTCGAGAGTGTACACCTCGATATCGCGGATCGCGTCGTCGTCATCAACACACCAGATCATAGCCTACTCCTTTTGATTACCTCATAAGAAAGCTTGTTTGAGAGAAAATCGACATAGCACACCGTCTGCCGATTTTCTCTTTTCAAACCGGTTTCCGGAGGTTACCCTTATGTTTTCCGGTAACGGAAAATTCCACCCACTCCGCAATATTAGTTGCGTGGTCGCCAATTCGCTCAAAGTATTTTGTTATCATCAGGAGATCCACCGCATACTCGCTGTCGGCGGGACTTCCGGCGATCATTCTGATAAGGTTGGACTTGATTTTTACAAAGCAATCGTCTACCACATCGTCATACGCTTCCACCGCTTCCGCAATCGTTACGTCCTGCTTAACGTACGCCTCTACGCTGTCGGTTACCATCTTCGTGGCAGCCAGCGCCATTTTGCGAATATCGTGACATTCTTCGCCTGTGCGTCCGTTGAGGAACGGGATTATCTCCGCGATATCCTCCGCCTGATCTCCGATACGTTCCATATCGGTAATCATCTTGAGCGCGGCTGAAATTTGCCGCAGATCGCTTGCCACAGGCTGCTGCCGAAGCAGAAGCCTCAGGCAGACGGACTCAATCTCACGCTCGGCGCGGTCTATCTCGGATCCGAACTTTATAGCGTTTTCCGCCAATTCCGAGTCCGCGTCAAGCAGAGCCTTTGCCGCCATTGCGATAATCTTTTCGCACATAGCGCCCATCTCGGTGAGCTTTTTGTTAAGCAGCGACAACTGTTCGTCAAAGCGATTTCTCATTATCCGAACCTCCCCGTAATATAGTCCTCCGTCCTCTTGTCCTTAGGCATTGAGAACAGTTCCTCCGTCTTGCCTGTTTCAACCAGTTCACCTAAAAGGAAGAAAGCCGTATAATCGGAAATTCGCACTGCCTGCTGCATATTATGGGTCACTATAACTATAGTATAACTCTTTTTCAGCTCAATTGCAAGCTCTTCTATGCGTGAAGTTGAGATCGGGTCGAGCGCGGAGGTCGGCTCGTCCATCAGGAGCACCCTTGGCTTTACCGCGAGCGCCCTTGCGATGCACAGCCGCTGCTGCTGACCGCCGGACAAACCCAGCGCGGATTTTTTCAAGCGATCCTTTACCTCGTCCCAGATAGCCGCGCCCCTGAGGGATTCCTCGACGATCTCGTCAAGCTTCACCTTGTTCTTGATGCCGTGGGTGCGCGGACCGTAGGCTATATTGTCGTAGATGCTCATGGGGAATGGGTTTGGCTTCTGAAAGACCATTCCTATCTCACGGCGAAGTTCGTTTACGTCCAAATTCTTGTCGAAGATGTTCTGACCGTTATAGCAGAGCGTACCGGTGACCTTGACGCCGGGGATAAGATCGTTCATACGATTGAGCGTCTTGAGGAAAGTAGATTTGCCGCAGCCGGACGGACCGATAAGGGCGGTGATGTTGTTTTCCTCAATATCTATATTCACGTCTTTGATAGCGTGGTGAGCCGTGTACCAGAGATTCATTTTCTCTACGGTGATAATACTCATTGATTTTTTCTCCTCTTGAAAAAAGCTCCGCAAAGCTCGGCGGAAAGGTTTATGAGCAGCGTGAGTACCATAAGAATTGCGGCGATTGCAAACGCGACCTCAAACTCGCCCCTCTCCTTTGCGTAGACGTATAGCGCGACTGTAAGCGTAGCGCCCGAGCTGCTCAGTCCTTCAAAGATACCGTTCAATGCGTGAGCAAATCCGGCGGTAAAGAGCAGAGCCGCCGATTCTCCGAGAATTCTTCCCACGGACAAAATGCAGCCGGTAACAACGCCGTCGATGCACTCGGGAATAACGACCGTGCGGATTACCCGCCACTTTCCCGCGCCCAGACCGAACGTGCCCTCCCGATAGCTCTGCGGAACGGTTTTCAGGCTCTCTTGAACAGTTCGCATAACGGTTGGGAGATTCATAATAACCAACGTCATAGAGCCTGCCAGAAGCGAGGTCTCCATCCCCATAAACTCACAAAAAAACAGCATACCCACCAGCCCGTATATAATGGAGGGAATACCCGAAAGCGCTTCGGCGGCGTATTCGATAACACTCACCACGCGCTTGTTTCTCGCATACTCGGTAAGGTATACCGCAGCTCCCGCGCCAAGCGGAAGAACGATAAGCAGCGTCGCCAGAATTACATACAGCGTATTCAGAATATCGGGTAAAATGCCTATTGTGCCTTTTAAATAGCTGGGTTTGGTGGAGAGCAGTTCCCAAGTAATATGAGGGACTCCCCTAGCCATAACATATCCGATAATGAATAGCGTGACCAGTCCGGTGAGAGCGACGGATACCAGCATAAGAATCCTCATAGCACAGGCGTATATTCGGCGTTTCGGGGACAGCCCGCACCTCTTTTTCGTGCGGTTTTCAGCGCTTGTCGGAGGAATGGCGCGAGCCGTTTCGGACTTGGCTGCGAGGAAAATAATTTGTTTCATATCAGCCCTCCTTATCGCGTTTGAGGAAGAAATTCAGCGCGGCGTTGATCAGCATAATAAAGAGGAACAGCACCAGCGCGATCGAGAAAAGCGCCTTACGCTGAAGTCCCGATGAGTAGGACATTTCGCTTGCCACTGCGGTGGTGAGGAAACGCACGCTCTCGAAGACAGACGACGGCATATTCGCGGCGTTTCCCGATACCATCATAACAGCCATTGCCTCGCCGATTGCTCTGCCTACGCCGAGGACGACGGCCGCCGCGATCCCGCTTTTCGCGGCGGGAGCTGATACCCTGAAATATGTTTCGATCGGCGCAGCGCCAAGGGCGAGAGAAGCCTCCTCGTATTCGCGGGGGACTGCCTCAAGCGCGTTAAGCGACACCTTGATAATCGAGGGAAGCACCATAATCGCCAACACGATAATCGCCGCGAGAAGGCTCGCTCCATCGGGTATGCTGAAGATGTTTCTGATGGCCGGGACAAGCACCAGCATACCCACCAAGCCGTATACCACCGAGGGAATTCCCGCAAGCAGTCCGACCGCCGTGGAAACCGCCTTCTTCACCTTAGGAGAAGCGATTTTCGCGAGGTAAACAGCGGTGAGAAAGCCGATCGGCGTGCCGATGAGGATCGCTCCCGCCGTTCCGTAGACGCTTGTTAGAATAAAGGGGAGAATTCCGTATTTCGGCTCGGCGGCTGTGGATTTCCACTCCGTGCCGAACAGAAAGTCGAACAGTCCGATCTCTCGGATAGCGGGAATTCCCGAAACGATCAGATATACGGTGATCACCAGCACTGCGGCTACCGTGATCAGTCCCAGAACAAGAAAAATGCCGTGTATAATTCGTTCAAATATCTTACTTTTCATATTTATCACCATAGGCTATGGAAGGAAGAAGCCGCCGCGGAGGCTTACACCGCAGGAACAACACCTGCGGAGGTGATGGTTTCGCGAGCCTGCTCGGAGACTGCAAAATCGTAGAACTGCTGGGCCGATTCGGAGAGCTTTACGCCCTCCCTGGTAACCAGTACGAACGGACGCTGAATTATGTAGCTTCCATTCTTGATGGTGTCCTCGTTTGCCGCGACTCCGCCAACCGTCAGAGCCTTTACGCCGTCACTTACCGACGCTACGGAAGCGTAGCCGACAGCGTCGGGATTTCCCGAAACCGTGGTGATAACGTCACCGGTAGAGGTTAGTTCTTGGCGGTACTTGCAGGAGTCCGTGGTGGAGGTGATGCTCTCAAAGCCGTCACGTGTGCCGCTTCCCGCCTCACGCCCGATAACCACGATCTGAGCGTCATTGCCGCCGACATCCTGCCAATTGGTGATCTCGCCGGTGTAGATTTTGGCGATATCCTCTAAGCTAAGGTCTGATACGGGATTTTCGGGATTTACGATAATCGCGATCCCGTCATAGGCGAGGATTGTCGCTGTAAGACCGGAACTGATCTCCTCTTCCTTAAGGCTGCGGCTGGAAAGTCCGATGTCGCAGCGCCCCTCCTGTACTGCCGCGATACCGCTGCCCGAGCCTGTGGGATTGTATGTAACCTCGATTCCCGTATCGTTGGTGAACGCTTCTCCCAGCGAGCCTATTACCTTTTCCATAGACGTCGAGCCGTCGGTGGAAACGGCGGTTTTGCCCGAACATCCGGTCAGTGATACTGCTGCAAGCGCAGCCGCGATAAACGCCATAGTTTTCTTCATAGTAGTTTCTCCTTATCATCAAATTTTGCTTTCGTTACAATCTTATTATAACGAAACGGTGTAAAAACGGCTATCCAATGTATGTAAAATCGTTGTAAAATAAAAAACGCCGCTCTCATAGGAGAGCGGCAAAAAGTATGAAGGTCACCTCTAAAAAACCTTGTTTGAGAGAAAAT
>CAYMTG010000101.1:0-6720 GCA_964393305.1 uncultured Ruminococcus sp. | reverse complement strand
CCCGTAGTCGGGTGCTTGGCGATGTATCCGTACTTGGATATCATCTGTTCCAAATGCACCCAACGTGCGACGCTCATTGCATATTGCTCAACGATGTGCTCCGAAACAACCCCCTCGCAGCCTTTACTCCGCAGCCACGCCATTGTTTCGGAAAAGACATCTGCAGCGCATAGCTGCGTTCCGTCTCTTTGGGTTTCCGCCAAGAACTCCTTGACGGGCGGCATCTCCACCGCTTGGATTTGTTTGTTTTTCGGCATTTTTGCCCCTCCTCAACATAAAAAATTGAGGAGTGGGCGGCGATCAGGATGGGTTTATTACAAGCCGCGTATTTTAAATCCGAGGACTGTCTCCGATCACGCGGCGGTAATACATCTTTTTTACGGAGTCCTCGGTGTTGCCCCCGCCGAGCTCGTCCGCTATCTGCTTGAAGCGTTTTTTCTCAAATACCCGCTTCTTCGCAATCTGTCGTATCACGACATCGTCGATATTCTCAATGTATTTCTCAATACTCAGCTTCAGCATTTCAAGCTCTTCGCGCTTGCGCTGAAGCTTTTCTTTTTCGGAAATAATCTGAATGTACTTTTCTTCGGTTGAGTTTCTGCCCGATGAGCCGGACGCGCCTGTCTTATCCAGCCTGGGCGAAGCACACAAGCAAGCCTCAAGTCGTTTTATCTTTTCGTCAAGTTCCTTGATTGACGTACCGAGCAGGTAGTACTCGTCCAACTCTTTACTGTTCATCTTTTCCCCCCTAGATGTATCCGTTGCTCTTGGCAAACTCGACCAGTTTTTTCACGGTTACCCTGCCAATTCCCTTGATGTTGGCTTCTGCAAGACGCTCAAGGAAACCGGCAACCGTTCTCTTGTCAGTATGTTCTGATTGGCTCGCTTGCTCTTTTGCCGATTTCGACGCCTCTGATCCCAAGAATAACCATTCCTTCCTTCGTGTATTCTTCGCGTTTCATGACATATGTGATTTCAAAGAGCATACATCTCCCCGAATATCTGCCGCCGTCCGCCCTTCTTTTGCGGTCTGCATTGGGGCTTTCCCAATAGTCATCGTAGGGATCGGGATTATCCGGAATAAACTCGTTGACCGCAAGATAATCTCCAACCTCATACGGTCTGTCGCCTTTGCGAACTTCAAAGCTCTTTTCCCCTGACATTAATTCCTCAAAGAATTCAGAATAGCATTTAACTGCGTGTATCATGTGCCGTCTCCCTTCGCGTTAAGATATTCCTCGATTATTGCGACTGCCTCTTCCCAGCCATAGCACACGGCAGCCTTATAACCGTGTTTTCGCATAGCATTAAGGAAACGGGACTGCGCAGGACTAACCTTGCCGTCTTCGGATTTCATTTCAATCCACAGGCCGTGATACACTCCTCTCGGGATCGGGAGATGCACATCGGAAACGCCCGGTTTAACTCCCATCCGCTTTAGCCGGGCGGCTTCCCGTGCGTTGCGCTTGCCGCCGTTGGGAATGTGATACATCCACTCCAGCTCCGGGTACTTGCCCTGATTAAGCGCCGCCCACTCGAATAGCAGAATTTGCTCGTTGTCCTCAAGATGTCTCATGCTCCGCCTCCCACAATATCTTCTGCCCACAGTTTTCACAGAAAGAAATCTTAAACTCTTCTCTCTTGAACACGCATTCCACCTTCGCGGTACATTCGGGGCAAGCGCCCCGATATACCTCAATTTTCTTGGCGTTAAGCGCGTATTTCGCAATCTCCCGCTTAAATCCCATCAATTGCACCTCCGAGTGCATTCAGCACAGTCTTAAACGCTTCCTTGTATTTGGACTTTTCCTTCTCGTCCTCCACCTCCCGCACGGCTTTGACGGCAGTGTTAAAAGTGTTCTGTATTTCCTCAAGGTAAAACTTCACGCGCTCCTTTTGAGCGCTCGGCGGTGCTTTTTTTGCATTCGCCTGCAAAGCGGCATTTTCTTTTTTCAGCCGCTCGACTTCAGCGATTTGTTCTCTACGCGCAGCTCCAACGGCGGTGATCCGCTCCGTCTCTGCCTTTTTTTCAAGCTCTTCACGAAGCTTTTTGATTTCTTCCTCGCGCTTCTTTTCGGCAGCCTTTTCTGCCTTTTTGACAGCGGCTTTTTCAATCTTGGCGATCTCCTCCGCCGATGGCTTTTCCACAGCGACCTCAACTGGACGCTTTGAAAGCTCCGCGTTGCTCTGTTCAAGAGCTTTCAGCCGCTCTTTGAGTTCCTTTTCACGCTGCTCTGCGGCTTGCTGTGTGGTTTTCGCCGTCTCAAGCTCCGCCAAAAGCCGCTCGTTGTTCTCCCTGAGAGCAACCGCGCCACTTTCCTCCTTGTTTTTTTCATCAAGCTCGAGAGTAAGCTGCTCGTTCTTGTTCTGCAGCTCTTTGATGCGCTTGTCAAGCTCACGGGTAGATAACGTTTCTGCCTCTCCGCTTTCGATAAGCTCCTCGCGGTCTTGAGTATTGAGTGCAAGCAGCTTTGTAAGCTTGGTAATTCCCATATTTGACAGTTCCTCAAGCCGCTCGCCGCCGTATTCCTCGAGGCACTGGATGAAATTGTAGGCATTACGTTTCTTGTATGGCGTGAACTTCTCGCAGTACTCGTCAAAGCTCTCACAGCCCATATGAATGTAGAGCTTCTTGTCGCGCATTTCCTTGAGATCGCGCCCGGTAGACACGATCAGATTTCCCATAATCTGCGCGTTGGCATTGATTCTGCTGTTAAGCAGTGCCGCACGTTCCTGCGGTGTAACTGTCGGCTGATTAATACCTTCCGTTGCTTCGATGATTTGATTGTTTTCCATAATTTACGCTCCTATCTTGATCTGTGTTTTTGTTATCCCGCGCTTT
The DNA here is from genome assembly GCA_964393305.1 of uncultured Ruminococcus sp. GTDB lineage: Bacteria > Bacillota > Clostridia > Oscillospirales > Ruminococcaceae > CAG-115. The sequence continues at coordinate 3,878 of CAYMTG010000101.1, read as the reverse complement.
ATTTCTTCGAGATAATTCTGATAGATTTCCTCGAGCTTGATAATGTCCTCGGGCTTTTCGCCTTCAAACTCGTTGCGGTAGCCGTGACATTGTACGATTTCCAGATCGTTATCCACCTCAATGGTGAAAAAAGGCTTGTCCGGATCACTTTTGCGGCGAAGGAACATTATCGTTGTTGCACCTCGTAAGTGACGTTCCGCGTAACCACCGACGCAATGCCTGAGTATCTTGCCTTCCTCAATGATCTCTTCTGCGTCCTCAGGCTGGCGTATCAGATAATCGCCGTACTCGAATTCCAGTCGCCGCCGCTCCTTCTTGAGCTTGTTGATACGCGCTCGATCAAGTTCCGCTCTCTTGAGATTTTCTTCCAAGCGTCGTGCCTCCACTGCCGCCTCGGCTCTGTCGTGCGCGTCAGCAAGATGAGGCGGGAAAAGTATCTCGCGGCTTGTGAGATCATAACCCAAGGTGTCGCAGTTTTCGATGTAATCATTATAGGCTACAAGACTGCATTTTTGGTGACTCATGTATTTTACAAGCCTATGAATATTTCCCTTCCCGACAAATTCAAGCGCTCTTGTCAGTGTTCTAAGCGACACGTGGAACGTTCTAAAATATTCGACCGCCTTTTCGACGGAGAGTTCGGGAAAGGCTATTCTCGCGTCTCTGAGTGTCCTCAGTGGGATCTTGTTTTCGCGGATATATCTCAGCTCTGCGCGGTTTATGCCCAGCATTTTTGCAGCCTCGGTCTGTTTCCAATCGATATATTTCTCGAGGTCTTTATCGCTGTACAACATACGTTCCACATCACTCGCAAACCCGCACTTGATAAGCCGCTCCGCGCCTTGATGCCGTATAAAAAAGTTGAGATATGTTAAAGTACCGCATCTGTCCGCTTCGCCGACCATACAGTTTTTCATCCATGTGTCCTTGAGCGCGTTATCTAAATTTATGTCGCCGTAGTTGTGATAAACACGGTATCCAAATCCCGTATCAAGAAAATTAGGCTCGGAGAATTTGGTGTTTACGCGCCACACATCGGGGTCATAGTATTTGACGTAACCGCCCCTGTCGCAGCTCCATAGCGTTATCCTACCGAAACGCGCCGCGCCGTTCGGCGTAAAAACATACCGCTGAGTTTCAAATACTTCGCGGCGCGGTTTCAGCTCACCGTGCATGAATGCCATCTTTTGACTAAAACAACGGACATACAAATTTCCATCGTCTCCGGCTAGGAATATGGACGCGTTCGCAATATCCGCCGTTTTGGTTCCCTTGTAGCTCTTGGCAATATCGACAGCAACCGCACCGATCCCGCACTCCGGGCAGTAGCATTTGACCTTGTGCGAAAATTCTCCAATGTTAATTGAAAATTCTTTTTCGCAATTTGTGCAATATGCGCCGCCTTTGTGGTCAAAAAGGATAAACGCAGAATGTATTCTCCTCGCGTCCCGGAAAAGTTCCTCGGGGACATCGGGAAATTTATCGAGATAAGGACGCGCTTTTGCTTCATTCATCATCTCAGCCCCCTTCAAAAGTCCAGAAGCTCATCCAACGAGAGCTGCAAGCCGCTCGGTTTACTTTCATCGGAAACGTTATTGCTGTATCCGTCATCGCCGAGATCGATTGTCATTGCAAATCGGACATCCGCTCCGGGGAAATAGAACTGCACGGCTTTGCGATAAACTTCAATATCCGAGATTGCATTTCCGCAGCCTTTCACCGTGCTTTCAATGCAGTCCTTGACCGGCTTGTCCATCTGAACGATAGCCTGAGCGAATTCCGCGTTTTGCGTGCAAAAGTTCTTTAGCGCGTCGAGTACGGCCGAACTGACCGCCTTGCCCTTTAAGGACAGCCCTTTGCAGTCCTTAAATTCTGTATCCAATTTATTAATCGCTTGTTCTGTCATGGTGATTGTCCTTTCTTCTTGATCGCATTGTACAGCGATATCCTCCGCTTGTAGCGGTCCTTTCGTTTCAGTTTAAAGCGTGCGTATGGTCTGCCCGTGACAGGATTTTCGCCAACCTGATAATCTATCACTCTCCAGCCGATGTACATACGTTCGGCAGCACGTTTCACTTCATCGTTGCGGGTTGCCTCTTGCATCTTCCGCATTTTTTTCTTGGTGATCCTGTTGTCGTCCACAACCTCATCCGGTCGTTTGAGATTCGATGAGCAGTTCCAGCTTCGCTCATACTTTTCAGCAGATGCCTTCGATTTGGTGAGATACTGCGATAACGCGCATAACCCTTCGTTTATGTCGGGCTGCAGCCTGTCCGAATTCACTATGCCCAGCTTCCATCGCGCCTCGATATCGTCTCTCGAAACTCCGCTGTTGCAAATAAGATGATAATGTAATCTTGCTCCGCTCCGTCTGCCCTCACAAACATACATATACCGAAACTCAACACCCGCCTTATCATACAATCTTCGGACTCGGCGTATGAAGTTCGAAAACTCCTTCCGCCCTTCCTCTTTGGCAGGCTCCCTTGCAAACGTCAAGGTGATGTGATAATCGCCGGCTCCGAAGTTATTGTTCAGCATCCACCGAAAATATTTCCGAGACCGCTCGTCATTAAGCCGCTTGATTTTCGGCGGAGACGCTCTCGTTCGTGACTGCCTTGCTTTTCTGACTGCTGTTTGCTCTTCATCCGAATAAACGTACCACTCGACTTCCTTGTAGTCGCAGCCTTTACGCTCAAGGGACTTTTCCCGGATGAACGATACCTTGCTCAAGTTCATCTCCCCTTTTCAAAGGTGAAGCTGATGGCTTGAAGCGGCGGGGCTTCGCTCCCGCACTCCCGATTGATTGATTATTAAATAAACAAATCCATTTATTTCAATATCAATCTAAAAACGGTCGAGAAGTTAATACTCATTACAAGCCCGTCAACGGCGGAAAACCGCCGTTTTTTTCAACTTTTCCTATTGACTTTTTTATGGGAAAATGATATAATATTCTTAGGTAGAGTTTTTGCAAGCGATTGCAAAAAACATTTTTTCATTTTCCCACCCGCTGAGATCACTTAGCGGGATTTTTTATGCCTTGCTGTCAGCTGCTCTCTCGGCGGCTTTCCGCTTCTCAAGCATTCGCTCCCTAAAGAAGCAGTGAACTAACGACACTCCGTCAAAGCTGCTGAAATACTCGCAGCCCTCGTAGCAGTGCTTTGAGCATATGTATGCGCGGTACTTTCCGCAGCGCACCATTGATCCGGCGTCTTTTTCGCCGCAAGCGGGACAGGTAGGATAACTCATTCAGCTGTCTCCTTTCATTGTCAGACGTGGCAGCAGGTAATTGTAGTATTCTTCAAGGAAAAACCGCAGTGCCGCCTCGCCGCCGCCGAGACCGGCACTGTACAATTTTCCGTCCCTCGCGATTACACCGAACATCTCGTGATTTGCGACAACCTTACGGCACAATGCAATTTTGGCGAATTTGGCTGTTTTGCCCCCGACCTCATCATTGACAGTTGGCGGCTTGGCGCACGCGAAAACCCGCTCCCATCCGTTCGGCTCTTTGACCTCGGCGAGCGCCGGCACTGATTTATCGGGAACTGTGTCAGCGGGAACGTCAGGAACTTCCTCACGCTCTATGTAAACTGCTTCAAACTCACAACACTCGACTGCTCCAATGCGGTTTATCGCCATCTTCGCGGATCGCTCGGATTTGTATGCCCTGACACGGCTGTTAATCCGCTCAAGCACAGGAAAATCGTTGCCTCCCATACCCGTAAAGTAAAGGTCATCGCGCTTTTCATGTACGACCCACTTGTTTTTGATTTCCATAATTTCCTCTCGCTTTTAACGTTCAAACTATCTTTGGCTTTTCTGAATGGACGCTTTCTTTTTCCCTTTCACGTATTTTTGCACCGTTACAGTGC
>CAYMTG010000100.1:0-6865 GCA_964393305.1 uncultured Ruminococcus sp. | reverse complement strand
CCGGTGCGGGCGGGGACATCTTTGCCTAAGTTATATCGGTCTTACCGAACCCGATGATCAGTCAATACAAAAAAGTGTGAGATAGAATGCCTCCTACAAGGTCGCGCCATCTCACACATTTTTTATGTGTCGGCAAAGATATAATGCCGATAATTGTTGGATAATGCCGCAGCTTATCCATACATATAGTATATCGGTCGAAAATCCAAAAACTTTAGGGTTAGTCGGAAATTAATTTCTGAACCTGCCCATTTTCGGTACTACCGTCTATTCCCAACGCCTAAGGCGTGGGGATAGCCGATAAATCAGCGTTTATTAGTTGAAAAGCGCGCCGGTAAGCCAGACATACGCTGTATCCAACGCTTCATACAAGCCGATAAACTCGCCTTTACGCGCCTTGCTCATATCGCCGCCATTAGGGAGCAACTGCACCATCACCTTGTTTGGAACCTCTGTATCAGCCAAAGGCTTGGTGTCCTTGATGGTAAGCCTTGTAGCGTACGCATCTCCGCCGCAGCCATAGAATATCGTGTTTCCCTGTCTGATAAGCGGAAACCCTCTGTAATAAAAAAGTTTATCTGCCATTGTTATTTCCTCCATTTCGTGATTTTAGCGGCTCAACCGCTTGTTCAATAAGGGGCTTTGCCCCATCATTTAACGTGGTAAACAGCAGCGTTAGCTGCCCAAAATAGAACCCGTCGCCTTAGACGCGTGGGACATCTTTGCCTAAATTATAGCGTTTATATCATTTAGCAGACGCTCAATATAAACAGCGTTTACCTTAAAAACCGTATTGCCATTGAGGTTGAATACATATTTTCTGCCATCGCAGGCAAGATATGACAGCTCGTCGGTCTGTCTGCCGTAGACTGCCGCATACTTGTCGGAGTACGTAAATCTCACGGTCAGCTCCGCTTCGCCTGTTGTCGGCTCTGTGAAAAACTCATCGCACGGCGTATTTGTAAGCTCTTCAAATAAAAGCTTGAAAGAGTTCTCGTCCAATTGTTCACCCTGATATAAGAACTTGTTATCCTCATTTGTGAAGGTGTATTTGCCCGCCCCGGAAATAATCTCTATGCTTTGGCAAGCGTAGATATAGGGCGAAACCGGAGTCCTCGAAACGATATTCTCGAGGGAGAACGTCGCCCAGACCGCGCTTTTCTTGCTCATCGAAAAGACGCCTTCCGCTGTCGAAAGTATCGCGTAATACCCACTGCCGTCAGAAAGCTCGCCGCCCAAAGTCAGCGTATGCTCCGTATCGCCTAACATAAAGCTTACAACTGCCGAAGGGGCGTTAAAGCCGCATTCCGCAAGCGTTTCCTCCGTTTTCTCGACGAACTCGCAGGCAGTCATCTCAAGACCGCACAGCTTCTCGTACAAGGATTTACCCTTGGACGGATCTATTTCAAGCGATACAGGCGATGTGACGGCGTATTTCGCGGTATTTTCAAAGACCAACCCCTCGGGAGGATCCTCGTACTCGCTGAGATAGCGTATTATGACGGGTTCTTCAAGGTCGGGACGAACGATTTTTATATTATCGGGAGTACCCTCCTCATCGGTAAGCACCAGTTCGGCAAATGCCTTTGCGTCGGCAAACACGTCCGATACCATATAATAATCCACTAAAAACACAAAGTCGTTCGCCATACAGTAGACGTAATTCTCGTTGGCAGGTTTTCTTATGCCGAATGTCAGAACAATATCTTCGCCCTCCTCAAAATCCAGATTTACCGTCGCCGAAGGTACATCAAAGCCGTACTTCGATATATCCTGCGGGTGATCCTCCACAAATTCATCCGCAAGAAGCGCTGCCATATTGTCTACAAAATAAGAAACAAGCTTATCGTTTTGAGGGATTGCTCCCAGACCGTCCACCGTGTGGCAATAGCTCGACTCGGCGCTTTCACCGTCTTCGGAAGTATTCTCCTCACGCGTTACAATAAAGCCGCCTATGGGGTTTTGCACCGTTATCGCAAGCAGGTCATCGCTTATGCCTGCCGTTATGGGGTACTGCGTTTCATCGTCTATAAAGTCAATAGACGTTAAAGAATATGTGTCTGACGACACTTCCTCATTTTCCGGAAGCAGCAGCAGCACCGCCAGCACCGCGCCAAGCACGACAGCAACGCCGAGCGTTATAATCACAGGCTTTACGGCTTTTTTCATTATCTGTGCCTCCTGCAAATATAAACCGTGATACCGACCGCAATAACCAGCGCGGGTATCACAAGGCAAAGCACCACCGCAAGCGTGTTGGCGGTCTTTGCGTTCATATCAAAGGTGGGACTTGACGCTATTTTCTCCTTGATGGTAATTCCCGCCTCCCTGCCGGAGATGATATTGAAAAGATTTGCGAAAAATTCACTGTTGACACCGTTTCCGTATGCCATAATGTAGCTGCTTGAAAGCGTGTCCGAGCCGAACGCGAACACTCTGCTCGGGGTGCCGTTTGACGTGGTTTTGGTGGAAACAACAGCGTCGTTATACTCGCCCTTCTCCACATCGGAGAAGTCGAAGCTGTCGCCCTCGTAATCCAGAGGATAGAGGAATGCTCCGTCATACGTCTTCATCAGCACACGTGTCACAGCATCGGTATTTTCCGAGGTGAACACAGGACGCAGATCCGCTCCGAGCGCGAACAAGGACGAGCCGTACACTCCATCCGTGAACGGGGTATCGCATATCTGCTGCAAGTGGAAGAAGCGGGTTATCGCGCTCACCAAATACCTGTCGTCGGACTGGCCGACATCGGAGTAGCCCACGCTCAGTCCCCAATCAGCGAGAAAGCTGTCGATATTCGGGGTTTTCGGCTGAGCAATGCTTGCGAAATACAGGATGCTCTTGCCGTATTCACCGTTGTTATCGAGGAATTTATCAAGCTTTAAAAGCTGATCGTTATCCATATCGATAGTAGGCGCATGGACAATTACAAAATCAATATCGGAATCTATTTCATCGGTGGTAAGCAGATCAAGCGTTTCCACAGCAAATCCGTTATCGGAAAGGAGCGTGCGGAGCGCCGTGCTGTCCGTCTCGCCGTATCCCTCGGTAAAGGCTATACGCACAGGATTCTCGTCCGACACGAACATCATTGCCGATACCGCTTCCTGCTCTATAAAATACCCCTGAACAAGGTTGTAGTACTGATAGTACATCAACGCCTCCTCGGTGGAAAGTCCGAAGTAGTCCATCGGGGATATTACCTTGTGTCTGCCCGTCTTGCCGCACTCCACCACAATATAGTTGGTGTCAATGGTTTCGTCCTTGAATTTCGACGAGTAGTTCGGGTTTTTGTCAAGGTTGACGTATTCAATGGAGATATTAGAGCTTGCAATCTCCATTTTTTTGAGAATCTCATTCACTTGGCGATTGTTCTGATTTTCGATAAAGGTCTGCTCGGAATTCAGGACGGTGATTGTAATATCCTCGTCCAAACGATTATCAAGGAACAACTCGGTTGTTTCATCAAGAGTATAGAGCTTGTCATCCGTAAGGTCGGCTCTTACTCCAAATCTCTCGGACAGCACGCCCACTATTATGTTGACCAGCACCGCTGCCGCAATAAACGCGATCGTGAACAGGACAGCGAGCGACCCGCGTTTCATCTTGTTCTTCACTGCGCACCTCCTAGCTCCAACGGCGGCGCTCTATAAACCGCATCGTCAGGAAAAGGAAGACAACCACAAGGCTTATAAAGAACACGACATTCTCCAAGCTGAAAATTCCCAGCGTAAACTCGAGATAACGGCTGAAAACCGACAGCTTAGCCAATACATTCTGTATTGCGTCTACCTGAATATAATTCGCCGCTAAGTCGAACAGGCAAAGCGCGATATTCGCCCCAATCCCGCCAACAGCGGCAATCATCTGGCTTTCGGTAAGGTTGGATATAAAGATACCCGCAGCGATAAACACCGCCCCCATAAGCACTATCCCCGTGTAATTTCCCCAAAATGAGACCCACGGAAAGGACACGCTCTTATCAAGCGACGTTGAAATAAACGCCGCATAAATCGGCAGTGCCGCACTCGCCAGCATAAACACCGAGAATGCCGCCAAAAATTTCCCCGCGACAAGTCCCAAAAGGCTCACGGGACCGGTAAGGGTGAGCTGATCGGTTTTCTGGCGTTTGTCGTCCGCCATAGTGCGCATGGTAAGCACCGGGATCAGCACCACCATCACGAAAAACAGAAATACAAACACACCGCTCATATCAGCCTGTCCCACGGAAAGGCAATTCAGCCAGAGGAAAAGTCCCGAAAAACCGTAGAACACCGCCAAAAACACATATCCCAGCGGAGATATGAAATACGCTGAAAACTCGCGTTTAAAAATCGCCGTCATTACTGTCCTCTCCGAAATCTCTGCCGTAATACTCGCCTGTGGTAAGACGCAGGAAAATTTCCTCCAGCGAAAGCTCGCTTCCGCGCATCAGCAGGATGGGAAACCTCCGTTCCGCCAGACGCTTGAACACCTCGCGGCGCACATCCTTCCCCGCTTTTGGGGTGATCTCGTACTCATACACCGACTTTTCGGCCTCACGAAGCGTCGTCACCTCGTCAATGTCGGGTATCTGCTCGAGCAAAGCCTTCACCTCGCTCTGCGCACCCTCTATCCGCATTATCAGGCGGGAATCGCCGGACAGCGTTTTTGAGAGGTTGTCAGTGGTGTCGTCAGCGACTATTTTTCCGTTGTTGATAACGACTATCTTATCGCACACAGCCTGCACCTCCGGCAAAATATGCGATGATAGTATCATCGTGTGGTTCTTGCCGAGCTTTTTTATCAGCGTGCGTATCTCAATGATCTGCTTGGGGTCAAGACCCACGGTCGGCTCGTCGAGGATAAGCGCCTTGGGATTCCCGACAAGCGCCTGTGCAAGTCCCACACGCTGACGATAGCCCTTTGACAGATTTCGGATAACGCGATTTCGCACGTCCTCGATCCCGGTAAGGCAGCAGATCTCTTCCAAATGAGAACGTCTGGGAAACCTGCACTTCTTCAGCGAATACACAAAGCTCAGATACTCATTCACCGTCATATCAAGGTAAAGCGGCGGCTGTTCGGGGAGATAACCCAAATCCTCTTTCGCGGAAATGGGATCCGCAAGAACATCCACTCCATTTATCAAGGCGCACCCCTCGCTCGCCGAGAGATACCCCGTAATGATATTCATAGTGGTGGACTTCCCCGCTCCGTTAGGTCCGAGAAAACCCAGAATTTCCCCGTCGGCAGCAGTAAAGGAGATATTGTCAACAGCTTTTTTCGAGCCGTAGCTCTTTGACAGGTTCTTGACCTCTATCATTCCGCAGTCCTCCGTTTCCTTATACCACTATACCATTGTAGTCGCCGCAAGTGAAAGATATGTGAAAAACTTTGGATATTACGAGGAAAGTCTCTCTATCGCTTTCTTAATTCTCGACAGCGATTCCTCTTTTCCGAGGATCGCGCACAGCTCAACGCCGCCGCAGGGAGTAACCTGTTTGCCGCTCAGTGCCAGACGAAGCGGAAACAGTACGAAGCCGTTCTTTACGCCAAGCTCCTCAACCAGCTTGAACAGCGCATCATGAATATTGTCGCGGGTGAAATCCGACAGTCCCTCAAGCACCGGGAGAATCTTTTTCAAGCCGTCAAGCGCAGTCTCGCAGGTGGTTTTGCTCTTTTTGTTGATATACATTTCAAGCGGATAGTCGGGCAGCTCGTCAATGAAGTCGATCTGCGGCGCTATATCCGTGAACACCTCGCATCTGGGCTGAAGACCCTCGCAGAGCAGCTTCACGTCAATATCGCGCTTGCAGCAGCTTCTGATATACGGTTCCGCCTTTGCCGCGAATTCGTCAAGGCTCATTGCGCGGATATAATGCGCGTTGATAGCCTTGAGCTTCAGCGCGTCAAATATTGCGGGAGACTTGGAAATTCCCGATAAGTCGAACGCCTCGATCATCTCGTCAAGCGAGAAGATCTCATTCTCGCCCTTAGGCGCCCAGCCGAGCAGCAGAATGTAGTTCAGAACAGCCTCGGTAAGGTAACCCTTCTCCATCAGATCTTGGAAAGAAGCGTCGCCGTCGCGCTTGGCAAGCTTGTGCTGCGCGTCCTTCATAATATGCTCAACGTGAACGTACATAGGAGGCTCCCAGCCGAACGCCTCATAGAGCAGGTTGTACTTGGGCGAGGACGAAAGGTACTCGTTGCCGCGCACAACGTGGGTGATCTTCATGGTGTGGTCGTCGATCACGTTCGCGAAGTTGTAGGTGGGCATTCCATCGGATTTGAGAAGGATCTGGTCGTCAAGAATGGAGTTCTCCACCGTGATGTCCCCGTAGATCTCATCGTGGAAGGTAGTTGAACCGCTCTCGGGAATTGCCTGACGGATAACGTAGGGTACGCCCTCGGCGAGTTTCTTTTCAACCTCCTCCTTGGGGAGATTGCGGCAGTGTCTGTCGTACATAATAGCGGGACTTCCCGCCGCCTTCTGCGCGGCGGTGACCTCGTCAAGGCGCTCCTTAGTGCAGAAGCAATAGTAAGCCTTGCCCTTCTTTACAAGCTCCTCGGCGTACTCTCTGTACATTCCCATACGCTCGCTCTGAATGTAAGGACCGTACTCGCCGCCAACGTCGGGACCCTCGTCCCAGTTAAGCCCGCAGTCGCGGAGCGTCTTGTAGATAACGTCTGTCGCGCCCTCGATATAACGCTCGCGGTCGGTATCCTCGATACGTAGAATAAATTTGCCGCCGCTCTTCTTAGCGATAAGATAGGTGTAAAGCGCCGTTCTCAAGTTACCGATGTGCATATATCCCGTAGGACTCGGCGCGAAACGTGTTCTTATTTCAGCCATTTTTATCGACCTTTCTGTCTTATTTTG
>CAYMTG010000099.1:0-6901 GCA_964393305.1 uncultured Ruminococcus sp. | reverse complement strand
TTTGAAAGGAATTTGAAATAATGGCTGTTAAACCTGTTTTATTGGTAGTAATGGACGGCGTCGGTTTCTCAAAGACGGGGCTGGGCGACGCCGTTTCCGAGGCGAATACCCCTACTTTGGACTGGCTGCTCGCAAACTGCCCTAACACCCGCCTTAAGGCGCACGGCGGCGCGGTTGGTCTGCCCACCGACGACGATATGGGCAACTCCGAGGTCGGGCATAACGCGCTCGGCTGCGGACAGATCTACTCTCAGGGCGCAAAGCTCGTGAACGAGAGCATCGAGAGCGGCAAGATGTACGATTCCTCCGCATGGAAGGAGCTTGTCGCTAACTGCAAGTCCAAGAATTCCACAATGCACTTTATCGGTCTGCTTTCGGACGGCAATGTTCACTCGAATATTTCACATCTGTTTAATATGCTCAGGAGAGCAAAGGCTGACGGAGTTTCCAAGGTGCGGGTTCACGTCCTTCTTGACGGACGCGACGTTCCGTCCGATTCCGCGCTGATTTATATTCAACAGCTTGAGGACGTTCTGAAGGAACTGAACGACGGCTCGTTTGACGGCAAGATCGCTTCCGGCGGCGGACGTATGACTATCACGATGGATCGTTACCAAGCCGACTGGGCGATGGTGGAGCGCGGCTGGAATATTCACGTCAAAGGTGAGGGCAGAGCGTTCGCGTCGGCTGCCGAGGCTGTTCAGACATATCGTACCGAGATTGGCAAGGCGGACGACCAGAATCTTCCCGGCTTTGTTGTCGCGGAGAACGGCGAGCCTGTCGGCAAAATCGTTGACGGCGACAGCGTTATCCTTTATAACTTCCGGGGCGACAGAGCGATCGAGTTGTCGATGGCGTTCGATATGGACGACTTCACGCATTTCGAGCGCGGCGGCAAGCCCGATGTTTGCTATGCGGGTATGCTCCAGTATGACGGCGACCTTAAGCTCCCGGCGCGTTACCTTGTAAGTCCTCCCGAGATCACCAACACTATGTCCGAGGTGCTTGTAAAGGCGGGACTTCGCCAGTATGCGGTATCGGAGACCCAGAAGTACGGTCACGTTACTTACTTCTGGAACGGCAACCGCAGCGGCAAGTTTTCCGAAGAACTTGAGACCTTCAAGGAGATCCCCTCTGATAACGTAAGCTTCGACCAGCGCCCGTGGATGAAGAGCGCGGATATCGTGGATGATTTGATTGAAGCTATTAAGTCCAAGAAGTACGACTTTTTGCGCTGCAACTTCCCGAACGGCGATATGGTAGGTCACACAGGCTCTATGGCGGCTACTATAATCGGCGTGGAGTCGGTTGATATCGGTCTTGCGAGACTGAAGAAGGTATGCGACGAGTACGGTGTTACCATGCTTGTTACCGCAGACCACGGCAATGCGGACGAGATGCTTGAGAAGAACAAGAAGGGCGATATTCAGGTAAGAACCGCTCATTCGCTTAATCCCGTGCCGTTTATAATCTATGACAAGGACGTTAAGTACACCATTAAGGACGGCAATTACGGATTGGCAAACGTCGCCCCGACTGTTGTTAAGATGCTGGGTCTGACCGCTCCCAAGTGCTGGGAAGACAGTATGATTTAATTCAGCGCTAAACAGAATGACAGAAAATTCCCGACAGAAATGTCGGGAATTCTTATTTTTGTGCAAAATATACAATTTTTTGAGAAAAAATTTTTTTGTTTTGTAATTGTTTTTTGCAAAAATACTTGACAAATCGTTAGAAATGTGGTAAATTATATTTAGCACTCAAAGAGATAGAGTGCTAACAATAAGCCGTGAGCCGGAAGGAGGATCCGAAGTGGACAAGAGAGCGTCTGGTATCCTATCAGCAGTGATAGATGAATATATCAGAACCGGAGAACCGGTAGGCTCGAAGGCTCTTGCCGAGAACCATGACTTTGGAGTTTCTTCTGCGACGATCCGAAACACAATGGCGGCTCTGGAGCTGGAGGGATACCTTGGTCACCCGCATACGTCGGCGGGTCGTGTGCCAACCTATAAGGGGTTCAGGTACTATGTGGATAATCTGATGAATCCCGAGCCTGTTGATCCGGAGCTGATAAGTGAGATAGACAGCCGACTCGACAGCGGCGCGTTTTCTGATGACGATATAGTTCAGAATGCGTCTACCGCGCTGGCGGAAATCACCAAATGCGCGACGATCGCGACTAACCACTCCTCAAAGTTTTCGGTTATCACAAAGGTGGACGTTATTCCAACCGGCAAGCGGATGTATGTGCTGCTGATGATCACGTCAAACGGCAGTATCAAGAATAAGGTATGTCGTATGGAATGCGACCTCACACATGAACAGACCGCAGATTTTACGAACTTCCTGAATGAGCATTTGAGCGGTTTAAATCTCGAAAATATGTCGGAGGAATATATTGAGAGGCTATCGGAAGCGCTTACCGGATATATGATAGCGCTTGATCCCTTGCTTCACGCGGTGTTTGAGCTTTCCGAGGAGATGATGCGGGATAATATCGAGGTGAAGGGCGAGGCTAATCTGCTGTCCTGCCCGGAGTTCCCGATGCAGGAGATCGTAAAGTTTATCGAGCATAAGGCTGAGCTTTCGGAACTGCTTGACAGCGCGTTCTCCGGAATAAATATACGCTTCGGAAGCGAGGATGGAACGTTTGCGATCTCCAACGGCGCGATGGTAAGCGTCAGCTACTACAAAGACGGTAAACCGGCGGGAACGCTTGGTGTTGTGGGACCTATGCGGCTTGATTATCGTAAGGTTATCCCGTATATGGAATATTTGAGCCGGAAGGTGACGCAGCTTCTTTCGGGGGGAGATACCCCTCCTAAAGCAATAACGTCCGGCATAGAAAGTGAGGATGACGATAAAGATGATGAATGACGAACAGAAGGAAGTTGTAGACGAAGTTGAGGAGGTGACGCCGGATGAACCTAAAGAGGAAACCGAAGAGGCTGAAAGCGCCGAGGAGTCCGCTCCCGAGCAGGCGGAAAGCAAGATAGCCGAGGAGCTGGCGGCGGTCAAGGATCAGCTGCTTCGCACTATGGCGGAGTACGACAATTTCAGAAAGCGCTCCGCCCGTGAGAAGGAAGCGCTGAGAGCTGACATCATCGCTAACGTGATGTCGAAGTTCCTGCCGATACTTGATAATCTCGAACGCGCTCTTTCGGCGGAATGTTCCGACGAGAACTACAAGAAGGGCGTTGAGATGATTGACGACAGCTTCCTTGAAACGCTCAAGGGACTTGGCGTTGAGGAAATCGAAAGCGATGGAGCAAAGTTTGACCCCGCAATGCATCAGGCGGTTCACCGAATGAAGAACGATGATGTTGAGAGCGGAACGGTTCTCCAGACTTTTGCCAAGGGCTACAAAATCGGCGATAAGGTGATCAGATTTGCCATGGTCGCCGTTGCCGAATAACTAATAGAACAAATTTTAGGAGGAAATTATTATGAGCAAGATTATTGGTATTGATTTGGGTACAACCAACAGCTGCGTATCGGTTATCGAAGGCGGTGAGCCTGTCGTAATCACTAACTCTGAGGGCAGCAGAACCACTCCCTCTGTCGTGGCGTTCACGAAGGACGGCGAGAGACTTGTAGGTCAGCTTGCAAAGAACCAAGCTGTTCAGAACCCCGAAAAGACGGTTATTTCCATAAAGCGCCACATGGGAAGCGACTATAAGGTAGATATCGACGGCAAGAAGTACACTCCTCAGGAGATCTCCGCGATGATTCTTCAGAAGCTGAAAGCGGACGCGGAGGGTTACCTCGGCGAGAAGGTTACGGATGCGGTTATCACAGTTCCCGCATACTTCACCGACTCTCAGAGACAGGCTACCAAGGATGCGGGTCAAATCGCCGGTTTGAACGTTCAGCGTATCATCAACGAGCCTACCGCTGCGGCGCTCGCTTACGGCGTTGATAAGGAAGAGGAACAGGATATCGTTGTGTACGACCTTGGCGGCGGTACGTTCGACGTTTCCGTCATCAACATCGGCGACGGCGTTCAAGAGGTTCTCGCTACAGCGGGCAACAACCATCTCGGCGGCGACGACTTCGACCAGAGGATCATCGACTTCCTCCGTGAGGAATTCAAGAAGTCGGACGGTATCGATCTTATCAACGATAAGTTCGCAATGCAGAGACTTAAGGACGAAGCTGAGAAGGCGAAGATCGCGCTTTCCAACTCCACATCCGTAAACATCTCCATTCCGTATATTACCGCTGACGCTACCGGTCCTAAGCACCTGAACGTTACTCTTTCGAGAGCTAAGTTCAACGACCTTACCAAAGATCTGGTTGAGGCTACTATGGGACCGCTCAAGCAGGCGATCGCGGATTCCGGTCTGGACAAGAACGACATTCACAAGATACTTCTCGTAGGCGGTTCTACAAGAATTCCCGCTGTTCAGGACGCTGTTAAGAACTTCCTCGGCAAAGAGCCGTTCAAGGGCATCAATCCCGATGAGTGCGTTGCTATCGGTGCGTCCATTCAGGGCGGCGTTCTCAACAAGGAAGTACAAGGTATCGTCCTGCTCGACGTTGCGCCGCTCTCCCTCGGTATTGAGACCGCCGGCGGCGTTTGCACAAGGATGATTGAGAGAAATACCACTATCCCTACCTCCAACACGCAGGTATTCACAACCTACGCGGATAACCAGCCATCTGTTGATATCAACGTACTCCAGGGCGAACGTGAAATGGCTAAGGACAACAAGTCCATCGGTAATTTCCGTCTGGACGGTATCGCTCCCGCTCCGCGTGGGATCCCGCAGATCGAGGTCACCTTCGATATTGACGTCAACGGTATCGTAAACGTTACCGCAAAAGATAAGGGTACGGGCAAGGAGCAGAAGATTTCCATTACCGCTTCCACCAATATGAGCAAGGACGATATTGACAAGGCGGTCAAGGAAGCCGAGGCTTATGCGGCAGAGGACAAGAAGCGCCGTGAGGAGGCTGACGTTCGCAACGAGGCTGATTCGATGGTTTACCAGATGAAGAAGTCCATGAGCGATTTCGGCGACAAGGTCACAGCCGATGATAAGGCTAAGGTCGAGCCGAAGATATCTGCTCTCGAGGAAGCGCTCAAGGGGAGCGATATCGAGGCAATCAAGACGGCTAAGGACGAACTCCAGAAGGCGTTCTACGAGGTAGCTCAGAAGGTTTATCAGGAGAATGGCGGAAATCCCCAGGATATGGCAAACGCCGCAGGTGCGACCGGTGCGACCGGTGCGACCGGTGCGTCCGGTGCGTCCGGATCATCCGGAACGTCCGACAGCAACGGCAGCGACGACGGCGCGGTCGACGTTGAGTTCACCGAGAAATGATTTTCGCGATACGATACACCGCGTGGCAAAACGCGCGGTGTATTTGACGTATATAAAGGCGAGTAATTATATGGACAATGAGCAGGCGAACGCTGCCATGACAGCGTTTTCGGAATCAGTGCTTCCGGGGATATGACCGGAGCGGCGAGATCTGTGAGCTTATCGTTCCGATGGTTGATCCCGATATATTTGAAAATTGACGAAATTGACAAATTTGGCTAAGTACAGATCATAATGCGGATAAACCGCTGATTGGAGAAATTATGGCAGAGAAAAGAGATTACTATGAAGTCCTCGGGCTTCAGAAGGGTGCGACTGACGCCGAGATAAAGAAGGCATATCGCAAGCTGGCAAAGCAGTATCACCCCGACCTTAATCCCGACAATCCCGAGGCGGGGGAAAAGTTCAAGGAGATAAACGAAGCAAATCAGGTGCTTAGCGACCCCGATAAGCGCGCAAAGTACGACCAGTTTGGTTTTGCGGGAGTAGATCCCAGCTATGGCGGCGGCGGAGCTAATTTCACCGGCGGATTTGACGGTGTTGACCTCGGCGATATCTTTGCGGATATATTCGGAGGCGGAGGGTTTGGCGGATTTGGAGGCTTCGGCGGAACACGTTCTTCATCGGCGACCGCACCCAGACGCGGCTCAGATATTACAGTTGCCTTGTCTGTTGATTTTATGGAAGCGTGCAAGGGCGTTTCACATGATATTACGCTGACCGTTCAGGACGAGTGTCCGGACTGTCACGGCTCGGGCGCTAAACCGGGTTCGTCGCCGGTCACTTGTCCCGACTGTAAGGGCAGAGGCGTGGTTACGGTTTCCAACCGTACTCCGTTTGGCGTAATGCAGTCGCAAAAGACTTGTTCCAAGTGCGGCGGCAAGGGTAAGATAGTCGAGAGTCCCTGCGCAAAGTGCGCCGGCGCCGGAAAAATTTCCGTCAAAAGGACGGTTTCCGTCAAGGTGCCTGCGGGTGTTGACGATGGCGTAACTCTTAACGTTCGCGGTCAGGGTAATGTCGGGTCGAACGGCGGCTCCCGCGGCGATCTCAAGGTTCGTCTGTCAGTCAGAAAGGATCCCGTATTTGAGCGCGAAGATTACAATATCTGGATCGACTTCCCGATCACCTATTCTCAGGCGGTGTTGGGCGCGGAGATAGATGTCCCGACTATTGACGGAATGGTCAGCTATAAGGTTCCGGCGGGAACTCAGCCGGGCACGGTATTTAGGCTTCGCGGTAAAGGCGTTCAGAGGCTTCAGCGTTCAGAGGGCGACAGAGGAGACCAGATGGTGAGAATAAACGTCGAGGTTCCCAAGAAGCTCTCTAAAAATCAGAGAGAAGCTCTTGAGGCATTTGAGGGTACGCTTAAGGAGGAAAACTATGAGAAGCGCAAGTCCTTCTTCGACAAGATAAAGGAAAAATTCTCCAAATGAGCGTTTAAATTACTTATAAGGGAGGTGAGCTGATAAAAAATCGTATGTGCTGATGAATAAGGAATTGCCGCTTACGGAGTTTATGCTGACGGATATAGTAGAAGACGAATTTGATTTGACCGATTTGAAGATTGTAAA
>CAYMTG010000098.1:0-6970 GCA_964393305.1 uncultured Ruminococcus sp. | reverse complement strand
GATGCAAGCAAATGCCGTGCAAAGCGCGGAGCGCGGTCTTTGCGCGGTGTTGCCTCAGTTCGCGGGAGTGATCTTCCAGATCTCCTCGGCGTAGTCCGCGATCGTTCTGTCCGAGCTGAACTTCCCGGCGGCTGTCATATTCAGCCAGCACTTCTTGATGAATTCGTCGTGATTGAACTTGAAGTCGCTGTTCGCCTTAAGCTTCGCCTGGACATAATTCTCAAGATCGCCGAGCAGATAGTAGTGGTCGGCTCTGTGCCACGACGCGCCGTCCAGCAGCGAATAGTACAGCTCGCGGAACGCGCCCGAGCCGCCGTCGCTGAAGGTGCCGTCGATAAGCGTATTGAGGACCCTTGCTACACGGGTGTTCTCCGAATAGATCTTGCGGGGGTCGTAGTCGGGCATTCTCTGCGCGAGATCCTGAACGCGTGCGCCGAAGATGTAGTTGTTCTCTTCGCCCGCCTCCTCGCAGATCTCGACGTTTGCGCCGTCGTACGTGCCGAGCGTCATAGTGCCGTTGAGCATAAACTTCATATTGCCCGTACCGGACGCTTCCGTTCCCGCTGTGGAGATCTGCTCGGATATATCGGCGGCGACTACCAGCTTCTCCGCGCAGGATACATTATAATTGCTGACGAACACCACCTTGATAAGCCCGTTGATGTCGGGGTCGTTGTTTACGAGATTTGCGATCTCGTTGATGAACTTGATGATCGCCTTGGCGCGTACATAGCCGGGCGCGGATTTCGCTCCGAAAATATAGGAGGCGGGCGCGAGATTGTCCTTGGCAATGCTTCCGTCCTTTATCCCAAAGTAGATATAGAGGATGGAGAACGCGTTCAGCAGCTGGCGCTTGTATTCGTGAAGCCGCTTCGCCTGAATATCAAACAGGCTGTCGGGGTCGATCTCCACGCCCTCTTTTTCCTTGATATAACGGGCGAGCGCCGCCTTGTTCCTGTGCTTGATATTGGAAAATCTGTCGAGGATGCCCTTATCGTCGGCGTAGCAGCGCAGCTTGGAAAGCTGAGACAGGTCGGTAAGCCATGCGTCCGAGCCTAACAGCTCCGTGATAAGCGCGGACAAGCCGGGATTGCACAGTCCTATCCAGCGGCGGGGCGTTATGCCGTTTGTCTTGTTGGTGAAACGCTCGGGGTACAGCTCGTACCACTCGGGCAGAGCGTCCTTCTTCAGAATTTCGGTGTGGATCTTCGCAACGCCGTTTACGTGCTGCGAGCAGTAGATCGCAAGTCTTGCCATATGCACAAGACCGTCGGCAACCGGCATCATTTTTTCGATACGGTCGCGGGGTATTCCTCGGCGGTACATATCGGAGATAAACGCCTCGTTTATCCGCAGAATCACCGTATAGACCTCGGGGAGCAGCTCCGTGATAAGACCGCTGTCCCATTTTTCCAGAGCCTCCGCCATAATGGTGTGGTTGGTGTAGTTGAAGGTTTTCTTGGCGATCTCCAACGCTTGCTCAAACTCAAGACCGCGCGCAGTGAGATTGCGGATAAGCTCGGGTATCGCTATCACGGGGTGGGTATCGTTGAGCTGGATGGTATTGTACTCCGCAAAATCGAGCAGCCGTCTGCCGGCGAGCAGGTGCTTTCTGATGAGATCCTCAACGGAAGCCGCGCTGAAGAAGTACTCCTGCTTTAAGCGGAGCAGCTTTCCGGGACGTGCGTCGTCGTTGGGGTAGAGAGTGCCGCTGATGTTCTCGGCTTCGATTTGTCCGCGTGCCGCCTCGAAGTAATCCTGGCGGTTGAACGCTTCAAAGTCAAAGGCGCTGACAGGCTCCGCCTGCCACAGGCGCAGAGTACCCGCAAAGTCGTTTTTATACCCGAAAACGGGCATATCGTAGGGGACTGCCTTCACGTCGCCCGCCGAGTAGTGGATGATAACGGTATCGTCCTCGGCGCGGCGGCTCCACGGGTCGCCGTATTTTGTCCAGTCGTCGGCGTATTCCTTCTGGAAGCCGTCCTCAATAGTCTGCTTGAACAGTCCGTACTTGTAGCGTATTCCGTAGCCGACGAGCGGCAGCTTCATAGTAGCCGCGCTGTCAAGGAAGCAAGCCGCGAGCCGTCCCAGACCGCCGTTTCCGAGAGCGGCGTCCTCGATCTCCTCCATATCGGACAGCGACGCGCCCACGCTTCCGAGCAGCTCTTCGGCGTAGTCGTGAAGTCCCAGACACAGGATGTTGTTGTACACGGCGCGTCCCACAAGGAATTCCATCGAAAGGTACGCGGCGCGTCGGCCTTTTGGCGCGCAGCAGTCCATCATCGGAACGGCCTGCCGCATGATCGCACGGGACAGCGCGTCGTGTATCTGCGGCGCGGTAAGCTTTTTTCCGTTCCCGCGAAATTCGCGGAGCATATCCTCAAAGTCGTTTTTCAACAGTGTTTTATCAATCATAGTCCGATCTCCTTCTGAAAGCGGCGGCTCGCCGTATATTTCTGACCTATACCTATCATTATAACACAATCCGTCCCCAAAATCAAGGGGGAATTTTTTTGACGGCGATTTTACGCTCCTCTCCGCACCTCGCACGTCCTCCGGGGGCGGCGCCCCAACGCAAGGCACGGATCGGCGAAGGAGCGTGTTTTGTTTAAAATGCACATAAGAGGACGAAAAAATTCTCCACGGAAATACGACTTGTTTCAAAAAAATTTCCCAATCCGCTTGAAATTGTCGGATATTTGTGTTATAATTATATGAAGAAAACTGTGACCTGACGGGGGTACTGTACCCAAAAGCGGGTTGCATACAATATGTTGGGAATGGAGGCTTTTTAGTGACACAATTCTCTTATGTTGCCACTGACGCTAATGGAAAAACCGTCAAGGGCAAGGAATTCGCGGAGGACGCGAAGGACTTACAGGTACACCTTAAAGAGCGCAGATTGTACCTCACCAGCTACCGCAATTTGGGAGAGGGCGGCGGCGACGTCAAGTACAAGTTCAAGGTCAAGGAGGTATCCTTCATCAGCCGTCAGCTTGCTTCTATGACCAGCGCCGGTCTGTCGCTGGTAAGAGCGCTGTACATACTTCAGGAGCAGCAGGAAAACAAGAAGGCTAAGGCGGTTCTTCTGGACATTTATGAGGAAGTCCAGAAAGGCAAGGGCTTTGCCGACGTGCTTAAGCAGAAGCCCGGCGTTTTCCCGGAGATGTTTGTGGCGATGGTCGCGGCAGGTGAAGCTTCCGGTACCCTTGACCAGATGTTCACGCGTCTGTCCGACCACTTCGCGAACTCGAACAAGACCGCCAACAAGATAAAATCGGCGATGGTATACCCCATTATTCTGGGCGTTCTGCTGATCGCGGTGCTTATTATGCTGTTTGCGGTAATCCTCCCGATGTTCGGCAGCATGATGGCGGAGGAGGATATGTCCGCGCTGTCAAAGGCGCTGATGGCGTTCTCTGATTCGCTTATCAACCAGTGGTATGTCTACGTCATTGTTATCGTGGCGGTTGTTTTCGGAATCACCCTTATTATGAGAACTCCCGCGACGCGCCTGCGCTGGGACGAGATCCTTCTGAAGATCCCCAAGGTGGGCAAGCTGGTCGCTACCATGTACACCGGCACGTTCGCGAGAAATATGGCGAACCTGTTCGGCGCGGGTCTGCAGATGGTAGACTGTATCGAAAAATCGATCTCCGTCGTAAACAACTCCTATGTCAAGATGCGGTTCAAGGACGTTGTCGCGGATATCAAGCTCGGCGAGAGTATGTCGAAGGCTATTGAGAAAACGGGGATCTTTGAGGGAATGTTCACCTCAATCATCTATGTCGGCGAGGAGTCCGGTACTCTTGATACCATCCTCTCCAAGGCTGCCGACTATTACGATGAAGAAGCGGATTCCGCAGTAGGAAAGCTCGTCGGTATGATGGAGCCTTTGATGATCATCATCATGGGTATAGCGATCGGTCTGTTCCTCGCGGGTATGTTCCCGATGCTCTACGGCAGCATGACGAACATCAGCTGACGCGGACGGGACTTGTACGCGGAGCTTGCGATCGTCACAAAAAAACGGTCAAATACTTATTATATTAATGAGGTGAATATATGCTTTCAATTGATATTACCGACAGACAAATTAAGTTTGTCAGAGGACAGCAGAGCGGCAGCAAGGTAAAGGTTATGGACGCCGATATGCGCGAGCTTACTATGGGTATGGTAAGCAACGGCTACATTACCGACGTTCCTATGATCGCCGCCGAGCTTAACGACATCATCAAATCCAAGGGGATCAAGGAGAAGGAGGTAGTGGCTTCCATCACTTCCAGCTCCATTGTTTACAAGGAGATCAAGATCTCCAAGCCCAAGAATATGAAGAACCCCGCGATCATCGAGGCGATGATCCAGTCCGAGATGGGCGCGTCCAGCGACTACAACATCTCGTTCACCGTCGCGGGTGAGGAAGAGGACGCCGAGCATAACAAGTGGCTGAGAGTGTATGCGGCAGCCTGCCCCCAGAGACTGGTAAACGGCTATGTAAAGCTGTTTTCCCAGATCGGTCTCCAGCTCAAGCAGGTGTACATATCCAATAACTCTGTAAGCCGTCTTATCAAGAGTACCCCCAAGATCGCTGAAAGAATGCCCTTGCTGCTTATCCAGATCGATAAAAACTTCCTTAACGTAAATCTTTACGAAAACAATCAGCTTGCGTATTCCCGCTTCTCCAACATCTCGCCCAGCGATCCGAGCGAGTACGGCGCGGAGGGCGACTATGTGCCGATCGCGATAAACAACAACTTAAACCAGATGCTCCAGTTTATCAACCAGAGACCCGGCTCCAACGGCCTGAAGGAGATCCTGTTCTATGGCGATATCGACAGCTTTATCGAGATCTCCAACGCTATTTCCTCGTTTGGAATTCCCGCTAATATGCTGTCTATCCCGCCTTCCGTTTCTTCCTCCGTGCAGTTCGACTTCACGAAGTTCGCGAACGCGGTAGGCGCGCTGTTCCACACCAATAAGGATATTGAGCATATCAACCTGCTTGAGGCTACCTCCGCGAAGGAGACGAGAGGCTCCAGCGGCTTTATGTTCGCACTGCTCGGCGTGCTTGTTGCGTCGGCGGTGGTTGTCGGCGGCGTGACGCTTGCCTTCAACGCGATGAAAGGCAAGCTTGACAAGAAGATAACAAGCATTGACAAGCAGATCAACGACCCGGCTATGACGCAGGATCTGGAAATAGTCTCCGCACGCGAGGATATGCTTGAGGGCTTCCAGAACTACAACAACACGGTCGATAAGGTAAAAATGATGTTCAACTACCAGCCTAAGTTCCAGTCCCTTGTATTTGACAAGGTGCAGGAGCCGATGGAGAAGAAAAGCGAGCTTCTCAAGGATGACGAGCTTCTTGAGATCTCCCGTATCAGCGTGAGCGGGTCGAGCGTTTCCGTAACATTCAGAGGTCTGTCGAAGGGCAACCCCACCGATCTGCCTTCCAGATACGCAAATTACCTGACCAATAATGTTCTCAACCAATACGGCGATCCGTACTTCGTGAACGTGATCTACACGGGATTTACCAAGGAAAATATCAGCGAGTACGGAACTCTTGCCCTCCTCTCCGCTGAGGATCGTGAGAAGTACGACACCTACTTCACTTTTGACATTAATATGAATATCCAGATGGGCAGCGATGAGCTTCACTGCGATATGATCGAGGATCTCGGTCTTGAGTCGGACGGCGAGGAAGGCGGAGAGAACAAGGAGGTAACACAATGAGATTTAGTAAGCAGGAGCGTATTGCCGTACTGATCATTTTAGCGATTGTAATTCTCGCACTGGGCGCTTTTCTGATGGTAAAACCGGCGATTGAGAAGTACAACTCCACAAAGACCACCGTAGCGTCCAAGCAGAAGAACCTTGACCAGCTGAACGCAAGACGCGCTACCAAGGCTTCACTCAGAGAGCAGATCGAGGAAGCGTACAAGGAGGGCGAACACCTTGCGGATATGTTCTTCCCGGAGTTTGCGTCTTATGAGGCTGAAGATGCGTTCAGAGCGTTCATTCAGCAGGTGAAGACCAACGTTATTGTAGAGCAGGTGACCGTGGGCGAGCCCGGCGTCGCTACTCTCAGTGCTACATTCTATACTCCCTCAAGCGTTTCGTATGCGCTTAAGTCTTACGCAACGTCGGGAACTGAGCCTACCGAGGAAGAGACAAAGAAAAACGAGCGCTGGCAGGCGCTTCAGTCCGCGCTGAGCGAGTCTCAGACTATCGGCGCAAGCACGGTAGAGTTCACGGTTACCGCTAAGACAAGAGACGATATTCTGGCGTTTGCCGATGAGGTAAATGACTATATAGTAAATGAGAACGGTCAGGATACCAGAAAGGCGATCATGATAACCGGCGTGGAGTTCACGTACGACGAGGTAAACGAGAAGTACGATGAGCTGATCGAAAAGAGCATTGAGGAAATGGACGCCGAGGGCGAGGCGGCTCTTGCCGCCGAGATTGGTCAGCCGGGTCCTGAGATCCCCGATGAAACCGATAACACCAACAATAACAATAGTAACGAAGCTGTTCTTTCCGAATACCTGTACACGTACGAGGGAACTATGACGTTCTACTCGATCGAGCGTATGCAGGATCCCAAGAATCAGCTCGATATCCAGGATGGTATTGCTGCCGAATAAGGAGTGTCAATTATTCGGACAAAATGGCAGAGAGCGAGGATCTTGTGTTCACACCATCTGCTGCGGAACGGACTTCTTTTAAACGGGAAAGGGGTCTGTAATTCCTAAAACTGGGAAAGGGAGGAAATTATGAGGCACACACTCAGAAAATACCTCAGCAACCGCGGTTCCGCGTTGTTTATGGTATTAAGCACGATGACCGCGCTGATGATATGCTGCATGGCGATGTATTTTTCGGTTATATCGTCGCGCTCGACGCAGTACGCGGTATTTAACCAGCAGCAGGCGTATCAGTCGGCGGTTTCGCTGTCCGACGCGAT
>CAYMTG010000097.1:0-6991 GCA_964393305.1 uncultured Ruminococcus sp. | reverse complement strand
CTCCCGTGGATCGTCTTCAGGCTGTATTCAGCAGCTTCTCCGTGTTCGACGTAAACAGCGTGGACGGCTTTATGTCAATGATGGTCGCGGGTCCCGACGCGGACGCGATAAAGGCGGTATTTCCCGATTCCACAGACCCTGAAAAGCCTCTTCACTGCGTATTCAGCGTTGAGGACAGCGAGATCGTAGCGCAGGCGATAGAACTCACCCAGCTCGACTTTGAGGATTGCGAGGACTATATTCTCGCCCTTCCCACAAAGAGCGCGTCGCTCAAGCGGTTCGTGATCGCAAAGCCCAAGGCGGGCAAAGAGGAGGCGGTAAAGAGCGCGCTCTCCGCTTATGCCGATGATCAGAAAACAGCTCGCCCTACCGAGTATCCATCTTGGGAGGAAGAACGCGCCGGAACTTACTTCGGTGAGACCGACGACGGCTGCTATTATGTCGTAGTTGCCGCCGAGGGCGCGGAAATGGGTTCCGCTATCGAAAATGCGTAATATCGCGCAAAGCAAAGCCGCTCCTCATTCCGGGGAGCGGCTATTTGTTTGGGGGAGAAATGCCGTTCAATCGGATACGTTCCTGCCCGATTTGATTTTCCCTCTGACGAGATAGATCGCCGCGCAGATAAAGACGATTATGCTGATGAACTGCGAGGTGGATAATCGCAGGATAAACCCTCTGTACTCGTCTCCCCTCCAGAACTCCAGAATAAACCGTCCCACGGGGTAGATAAGCAGATACAGCGCAAGCAGCGAGCCTTGGAGCTTGCCGGTTTTCATCGAGCGGAGAAGCAGCGACCACAGCACACCCGCCAGCACAAGCTCAAACCCCGCCTCGAAAAGCTGAACAGGCACTCTGGGAACGTCGTTTGCGCTCTCCACGATAGAGTTGTGGAACACTATCCCGTGTTCCCATTCCACGCCGTAGCAGCATCCCGCAAAGAAGCAGCCCACTCTCATAAAGCCGTGCATGAGCGCGATAAAGGGAGCGGCACAGTCGGTGACGATGTCGGCGGGGAGCTTCATTCGCTTAACTGCCAGTCCGCCGGCAAGAAGTCCTCCCAGCAGTCCGCCGTAGAACACCGATCCGCCAAATATTATCCCGAACCGCTTAAAGAAGTCGATAATCCCTTCCGCCTTAAGCAGCTCTCCCCAGTATTGGATATTTGTGATACCGTACAGCAAATGCATTCCCAGAAAAACGCCCACCGCCGCCCACAGATACATCAGTATCATTGAGACGTCGTCGCCCGTGCGCTTTTTGTAGTAATAGATACTGACAGGACACGCCGTCAAGATCCCTATGACCGCGAATATGCCGTATGAACCGATAAACAGCCGTCCAATATAAAATCCCGAAAACATAATTTCTCCCTAAAAAGAACCCCGCCCGAAGTACGGACGGGGTTGATTGTTTGAATTTTGCCAAACGCCGAATCAGAAGCTTCCGCCTGTAGCCGCTATGCATCCAACGCATCCAACACAAGCAATAATGCCAACGTAAATTACGACCTCAATAATACCGATTACAAGACCCGCAATAGCGAGACCCTTGCCGTCGGGGTTCGGCTCGCCGCTCTGCTTCATCTTGTTGAGTGCGATCGCGCTGAAAATGAGACCGATAGGTCCAACCACAATACTAAGTACCAGACCCAAAATCGCCATTGATTTGTTATCCATTTCATTGTCCTCCTGAAACAATATGAAGTCGCCTCATAAAATCCTTGTTTGAGAACAACCGGTTTTTAGAGGCTCCCATAAGATATGTTTGCGGATTTCCCATTTTTAGCCAGCCAAACTTATTTTGACCTGATGGAAACATCTACTCATTCATTTTATCATAAAGTCCTCATTTTGTCAATTACATAATTTGAAAAATTAATAAAAAATCAGCGTTTCAACTAAAAACCGCTTGCAATTATTCCAGATATGTGATATAATGTATAAAAGTATAAGTGTAGGCTGCGTTAGGGGGCGGAGCAATGAAAATCATCAGTTCAACTCCGGCTGCGGACGGCTTTTTTATGCCCGCCGAATTCTCGGAACATTCCGGCTGCATAATGATCTTTCCCGAGCGGCGCGACAGTTGGCAGTTCGGCGCGTATGCCGCACAAAAGGCGTTCGCCGAGGTCGCGGCGGCGATTTCGGCGAGCGAACAGGTCACCGTTTGCGCAAGCTTTGAGCAGTACGAGAACGCACGGAGAATTCTTCCCGAGCGGATCCGCGTCGTTGAGATGTCCTCCGACGACGCTTGGGCGAGGGACTACGCGCCCACCTTTGTGACCGACGGAAAGGAGCTGCGCGGGATAAACTGGGGTTTTAACGCTTGGGGCGGACTTGTTGACGGACTTTATTTTCCGTGGGACAAGGACAACAAGATGGCGCGGAAGCTGTGCGACCTCTACAATGCCGATATGTACGATTTCGGAGACTTTATCCTTGAGGGCGGCTCTATCCACGTTGACGGAGAGGGTACCTGCATTACGACCGAGGCGTGTCTGCTGAGCAAGGGGCGCAATCCGGATCTATCCAAGGAGCAGATCGAGGAGAAGCTGAAGACGGCTCTTGGCGTTTCAAAAATCATTTGGCTTAAACGAGGGATCTACAATGACGAGACCAACGAGCACGTCGATAATATATGCGCGTTTGTAAAGCCGGGCGAGGTGGTTCTTGCGTGGACGGACGATAAGAGCGACCCGCAGTACGCGCTGTCGAAGTCCTGCCTTGATATTCTGGAAAACGAGACGGACGCACGGGGGCGCAAATTCACCGTACACAAGCTGCGCTGCCCCAATCCGGTAACGATTACATCCGAGGAGTGCGCGGGACTGGACGCGTTCGGGTTCGAGCCGACGCGGACGCCCGGCGAGCGGCTTGCCGCGTCCTACGTGAATTTCTACATCGCAAACGGGGCGGTGGTTATGCCGTTTTTTGGCGACCCCGCCGATGAACCCGCAAGGGAACTGCTGTCACGGCTTTTTCCTACACGCGAGGTGATCCCCATCTATGCCCGCGACATTCTTATAGGCGGTGGTAATATCCACTGCATTACCCGGCAAATTCCCCAAACCCAACATATGAGGTATTGTTATGGACGATAAGCTAAAACCGATCTACGAGTTTACTTTCAATAAAGATACTTTTGAATATAATGCGGGAAATGCTGCGTTTTACGATTTTCGCGGAGCGGATAATTGCTACGATACGATGGAGCAAAACCTTCTGGTCGGCGATTCAGCCACCGTACTGAGGAGAATGATCGCCCGGGAGGAATACGACAAGGTATTCACTTTGGACGTCGCAAATCATTCTGGGGAAGTGTTCAGGGCTGTCTGTCGTTTGGTAAAGCAGGAATCTAATGAGATGGTGGGACTTCGTATGATTGAGATGGAAAGACTTTTTGATGACTATGCAGCGCTTCAGCTTTCGCAGAGAGAGTCCGACGCTCTGCTCTCGCAGTACGACTGCACGTACTATACCTATGACCGCAAGGATGACGAGATTTCCTGCTATGTCTACGAGATGGGCAAGAATGTTATCAGCACAAAGAAGCTGTCGGATTGGCAGCGCCGGGTCAAGGATAAGCTCTCCGTTGACAGCTACGACAAGTTGGATGCGTTTGTCACCAATCTCAGAAACGGGACTCGTAATTTCGAGTGTTCGGTTGAGAGCGCCGCTGATAACCGTGTTTTCCAATTTGTGGGAACTGCTGTGTATATCGAGGACGTTCACGCAAAAACCGTGGGAAGAATAGGCGACCCGAATATGACGTCCTCTCACGAGCTTGCGCGCCGCGATCAGCTTACGGGACTGTTTCTCAAGGAGACTATCACCAACTACGCAAAGCGCCGTATTGACGAGCAGCACAAGAATACTATTCTGGCGATTGTCGATATCGACGATTTCAAGAATGTAAACGACAATTTCGGACACGCTAAAGGCGACGAGGTACTCAAGAAGTGCGCGGCGATCATTGCGAGCCAGTCGGAGGAGTACGGCAAGGCGGGACGCATAGGCGGCGACGAGTTCTTTATAGTATTTGATAAGGGATACGACTTCGAGGGAATAAAAAGCGTTCTTCGCGGAATTAAGAACAATATCTTCGCGGCTTATACCGACGAGCTTGACGGCTTCCATGTATCCACGTCGATCGGACTTTCCATATACCCCGACGATATTGAGGGTTCGTTTGACACTATGTTCCAGCTTGCCGACTGTCTGCTTTACCGCGCAAAGCGCAAGGGTAAAAACCGCTGGATCGTCTACAACCCCGAAAAGCACGGGCCTGTGGAGGAAATTCTCCGAAACGGCGTGCAGAAGGTCGGACTTTCGGGTATGCGCGGCATCGACAAGAGCGAGCTTGTCTGCAAGATCACCAATATGATGATCTGCGGGGTGAAGTACCCTATTGGCAGTATACTTTACGATATTATGAACTACTTCTCCATCGAGCGCGTTATACTCTATGATATGTCCGAATTGAAGGTGGTAAGTCAGGTAGGCGAGGAGCTGCTGACCGAGGAGATACGGAAGAGTACGGCAGACTACCTGTTAAACGAGGAATATCGCAGCCAGTTTGAAAACGGCGAGCTGGTCGTCAACAACGTCAGATTTTTCGAGCATAAGATCCCCGAGGTATTTGAAAAGATCCGCAAACAGGGCGCGTGGTCGCTTATGCAGTTCTGTATCACGGGCGAGTCGGGCAAGGAGTACATAGTAAGCTTTGAGGCGGTTAAGGGCAATACCACGTGGAACACCGCAGATCTGGGTTATCTGCGAATTCTTGCGAAGGTAATGGGACATTTGCTGTAATTCGTTTCATGAGAGCCGCCCCCTCCCCTTTTTAGGGAGGGGGTAAATTCTGAGGTCAATAGGAGAGAGCTATGAGAAAGATCACAGCTGCGGCTGTTCAGATGTCTGTTCCCGAGACGCGGGAGCAGTCGATCGAGAAGGCGGAGTCGTTTGTACGGCAGGCGGCGGCGCGTGGCGCGGGTATCGTGCTTCTGCCCGAGCTTTTCGAGACAAAATATTTCTGTCAGGAGCGGCGTTACGAGTATTACGAGCTGGCGCTTTCCGTTGAGGAGGATCCTGCAGTAAAGCGGTTCACGGAGGTTTCCGCGGAGCTTGGGGTTGTGATACCCGTCAGCTTTTACGAGCGCAGCGGGAACGTGCTTTACAACAGCATCGCAATGCTCGACTGCGGCAGACTGCTCGGCGTTTATCGGAAGACGCATATTCCGGACGACCATTTCTATCAGGAAAAATTCTACTTCACTCCCGGGAATACCGGCTTTAAGGTGTGGGATACGACTGTCGGCAAGGTGGGAGTTGGTATTTGCTGGGATCAGTGGTTTCCCGAGGCGGCGCGGTGTATGGCTATCGAGGGGGCGGAGCTTCTGCTCTACCCGACAGCGATAGGCAGCGAGCCGATAATCGAGTGCGACAGCAGCGGTCACTGGAGACGGTGTATGCAGGGACATTCGGCGGCGAACCTAGTGCCGGTAATAGCGGCGAACCGCATAGGCACAGAGAGCGTGGAACCGTGCGAGGAGAACGCATACCAGAAGAGCAGCCTGACGTTTTACGGCTCGAGCTTTATCACGGACGGTACGGGCGACCTTCTTCAGACAGCCTCCAAGACGGAGGAAACAGTGCTCATTCAGGAGTTCGACACGGACGAGCTTCGGGAGTACAGACTGTCGTGGGGCGTTTTCCGCGACCGCCGTCCGGAAATGTACAAGGCGATTGCGGAATGATCCGTTTTCCCGCGTCCTGCCGAGATCTCTGCGCCAAAAACATAAAAGCCCCGATCTCTCGGGGCAATTACGCGCTTATTTACCAAATGATGTCGATGGGTATTCCTATATTTTTTAAGGTGCTACCGTGTACCGTCAATTCGGTGATAATGCCATTTTTCACTGTAGAAGTGAATTACTCGCCTCTCTGCTTTGCGAAGCAATCGCTGCACAGAACGGGCTTGTCGCCCTTAGGCTCGAAGGGAACGCGGGCTACCCCGCCGCAAAGCGAGCAGGTAGTCTCGAAGAACTGGCGAGCGCCTCTGCTCGCGTTCTTCCTTGCATCGCGGCATGCCTTGCATCTCTGAGGTTCGTTTTCGAAACCCTTTTCTGCGTAGAATTCCTGTTCTCCCGCAGAGAACACGAAGTCGGCACCGCAATCTTTGCATTTGAGTGTTTTGTCAGTGTACGTCATAAGTATACCCCTTAAAAAATATTCGCCCCATCGGACTTGCACCGAAAATCTCCGCAGCGGGAAGCCGCGGCGCTCTGCTGTTGAGCTAAAAGGTCATATAATCACCAATACCAAAAACCATGCCGATCAAAGCTTGTAGATCTGCCTGAGCTTTGAGCGCGCTCTTGACAGCGCATTGTCCACAGACTTTCTGTCTGTTCCAACTCGTGACGCTATCTCGTCGTAAGACAACCCCATAATCACACCCTCTATGCAGTGAAGCTCCATCTTGGAAAGGACACGCTTCATATCCTCAAAGAGCGCCTTATCGTCCTCGCGGCGTATCACCAGTTCCTCGGGAGATGGTGACGGGTCGGGTATACGCTCCATTTCCTCTAGGGAGGCGTCGCTGTCGCTCAGGTGTGCCGCACGGGAAATTGACCTTCGGGCAGTGCTCTTCATACGGTTGTCGATACAAACACAGGCATATGTGGAGAACTCGCCCTTAACGGGATCATAGGTGCGGATAGCGCTGAGAAGTCCCTGCATACCATCCGACACAAGTTCTTCATAGTCGGCGGAGCTTGAATACTTCGCCGCACAGGCAAAGACGGACTTCATATAACGTGAAACCAGCTCAGCGATTTTATCGCCGTTCGTTGCGTCAAGCAGTTCCTTGTCGCTCATTTCGGATAAATTGGACATACCTGACACTGCTCCTTAACGGAAATCCACAGCAATGTTAATTCCGCCATAACCGCACGGAGTGAGCCGAAGGCGAACGTATGTGCGTGGACATAAAGGTA
>CAYMTG010000096.1:0-7428 GCA_964393305.1 uncultured Ruminococcus sp. | reverse complement strand
TTAGGGTCACTCTAATGCCTTTTCGATGTCCCGCTGCGCGGGGTATTGGCAGTCATCAGAGATATTTTAGGGTTTCAGAGATCCACATTAGATTTTTTATTAGGAGGAATTATTATGCCGTTTATCAATACTAACTATTCATCAAGCATTACTCCCGAGCAGGAGGAGAAGATCAAGTCCGCGCTGGGAAAAGCCGTGTCTGTACTCGGAAAGTCCGAGTCGTGGCTTATGGTGGGCTTCGAGCCAAATTGCTCGCTTTATTTCAAGGGCGAGAAGAGCGAGAAAATCGCGTTTGTCGAGGTATCGCTGTTCGGGAGCGCGTCCCGTGACGCCTGCAGCAAAATGACAGCCGAGATTTGCGGTATCCTCGGCGACGTTCTCGGAGTACCCGGGGACAAGGTCTATGTGAAATACAGTCCCACCGATAATTGGGGTTGGAACGGCGGTAATTTCTGATGGAGAAGGTCAGTTGGAAGGGCGGGACGCTGTTGTCTCCCGTACCCGCGGTACTGGTGTCCTGCGGTACGGTCGAAAAGCCCACGGCGCTCACCGTCGCGTGGACAGGTATTATCTGCTCCGACCCGCCGCGTCTGTATATCTCGGTTCGCCCCGAGCGTAATTCCTATGGGATCATCAAGGAGACGGGAGAGTTCGCTGTCAATATGATGCCGTCAGGATCGGTGCGCGCACTGGATTACTGCGGCATTAAGTCGGGGAGAAACGAGAACAAGCTTGAAAAGCGCCGCCTCACAGCAATGCCGTGCGGCAAGATCTCCGCGCCTCAGATCAAGGAGAGCAGGATATCGCTGGAGTGCAGAGTTTTCGATATTCAGCCGCAGGGTTCGCACGATATGTTTCTCGCGGATATTCTCGCGGTGAACATCGACGAGGATCTTCTGGACGAGAAGGGCGCGCTTAAAATCGAGAAGGCGGGACTTATTGCCTACGCCCACGGCGCGTATTTCGCGCTCGGCAAAAAGATAGGCACGTTCGGCTTTTCTACAAAGCAGAAGCGCGGCAAGTCCGTCAATATCAAGAATTCCAAGACGAAAAAACGATTGAAAAAATGATCCGTTAGGGAGAAAATTATGGTAAATATAGGAAACGAGTGGGACTCGCTTCTCGCCGACGAGTTTAAAAAGGACTATTATCTTGAACTGCGGCAGTTTCTTATTCGGGAGTATAACTTAGGCAAGACGTCCCCCGCTGAACAGAGCGCGTTAAATGACGGGGCAAGTCCCTCATTGAACACGGTCAACATTTTCCCGCCGATGAACGACATCTTCAACGCGCTGAGATATACGTCCTACAGCGACGTCAAGGCGGTAATTCTGGGGCAGGATCCGTATCACGGAATGGGCCAGGCGCACGGCTTGTGCTTCTCGGTGAAGAAGGGTACGCCCCCTCCGCCCTCGCTTGTGAATATCTTCAAGGAGATAAACGCGGAGCTGGGACTTCCCATTCCCCCGCACGGAGAGCTTACGCAGTGGGCGAGGAACGGCGTTCTGCTGCTCAACACGGTGCTTACCGTCCGCGAGGGGCAGGCGAATTCTCATCGCGGAAGGGGTTGGGAGATTTTTACCGATCGCGTTATTGAGCTGCTGAACGAGCGGGAAACCCCGATCGTCTTTCTTCTCTGGGGCGGCAACGCCCGCGCCAAGGCGAAGCTTATCACAAATCCCGTTCATCTGGTATTACAATGCGCTCACCCAAGTCCCTTGTCCGCGTATAACGGATTTTTCGGCTGCGGACATTTCATAAAGGCGAATGAATTTCTCGTAAAGAACAACATACCCCCGATAAATTGGGCGATTGACTAACTCACGCTTTTCCGGCGGTATGGCGGATTGGTGGTGCTATTATGCTTGAATATTGCGTTTGCCCCTTGTGCGAACGAATGATAATGCTCGACAGCGAGCTTGAGAGCGGCTTCTGCTGCTATTGCGGAACGCATATTCTCTATCAGGAGGCGAGGGATGGACTTATAAACGGTCTCAAGGAGTCGATAACCGATGAGCTGGAGCTTAAGCCCGACGTTTCCGAGCTTATTGAGCAGGACACACAGGAGGAAACGTCCGAGGAGGATGATTACGCCTTGTCCGAGTGCCGCGCCGAGTGCGAAAAGGGCGCGGAGCTTCTCGGAAAGTGGGATTTTGTGGAAGCGTTCAAGGCGTTCTCGCGGGCGCTCGATTGGTGTCACGACGACTTTGAGAGCCGCTGCGGACTGATGGTTTCGGGGATCCTCCGACTAAAGGACACCGAGAACTGGGAGCGTTATCTTACCGAGTGTACCGAGAAGATCCGCCTGCAGTCCCATTGGAATATGGTTGGAGCGGGTCTGGAATACGCGCTTCGTATCATCAAGAAATTTCTGTCAAAGGGCGGACGCTACGTTTCGCCGTCCTACACGGTGGGATTTTTTGAGAAAGTGACAGGCTCTTTTCCCACGCTCAAGCAGACGGCGGTCGAGATATTCGCGCATTGTCTGAATATTGAATACGCGCCCTTTACCGATGCGGCGCGGCTCGACCACGAGACCACCCGCTTTGTAGTGGGAAATTCCCCCTCAGAGCCGGATAAGGCAATGAAGCGGGGAATGATGATCGTCATGCGCTGCCATACCGACGACCGCGTGAAGGAGTCGCTGTGCCGCGCACTGTATGTCTATGACCGTGCGGTGTGGCTCCGCGCAAAGGACGAGGCTCATATTGAGGACGCTCTGTCGCTGTGCGATGAGATCACGAATGGGCGTTACCCTCCCGGCGACGTGAAAATCGTCCTTAACACGATTTACGACTTTCTGATGATGGGCGGACTGGAACAGAATACTGCCGAGCACGAGAAAATAATATTCCTCGCAAGCGTCTATTCCTACTCGCAGATCCGCAGAATGGAGCGGTATTTCGGGAGTCGGGTCTTTTTCAATAAGGTGTATGGCGAGATTTACCTCAAGCAGCGGGGCGCAACGCTGATCTCGCCCGAATACAAGCGTATCTTGGCAAAAATCGCTCAGCTTTCCGGCTGAGACTGCGTGTCGGGCGGGGGCGCGTCCTCGTCCGTGTCAGCAAATTCGATATCCACAGGCTTGGTGATGTCACCTTGAAGCGTGTAGTCAAGAATAAGGTACACGCCTTCCTCCTGAGGGTAGAACTTCTCCTCGCATTTGATGATGTCGTATTCGGAGAAGAAATTCTCCTGATAGGTCTGCTGTTGTTTTTTAAGTTCCGAGACGGCGTTCTCGGGACTTCTTGTTATGTGCTGAGTTTGGTACTCGGTATAAGTGCCGACCCGCAGCTTCAGCGGGATCTCCTCCCCGAAAAGCCGTATAATGCGGGTCTCTTCGGAGTAGAGGGCGTTTTCAATTTCGGGTTTTCCGAGAAAGAGCGGGTATACGTCGTCGTCAAATACGATGTATTTAAATTCGTGCTTGTCGCCGTTGGCGAGGTTTACGTCCTCCTCATACGGCACGAAGAATTCCACGGTTTCTTCCCATTCGCCGATTATCTCCGCCTCTGCGCGCACGGTGAGGAAACGCTCCCCGCCGTCGGGCATTATCCCCGAAACCAGCATATCGCCCGTATTGACGCCGCTGCCGTTGCTTACGACCGATTCGCCGTTTCGTACCTTCTGTGAAACGATCTTAGCGGGACGGGCGGCAACAAGATTGCGGGGCGCGGTGCCGTATATTTCAGGCGTTTCCGTACCCTTCTGTATATTGACGTTTACGCGAAATCCCTCGCAGGAAACGTCGACCCACGCGCAGTTTTCTATATCGATCATCAGTCGGTGTTCCGCCTCGGAGAGCCTTAGTCCCGCTGTGGGAGAGCCTATGCGTATATTGTACTCGTCGAGAATATCCAGCACCTGCGACTTCGTGACGTCGCCCGTGATCGAAATATCCTGCACGTGAGTTTTCCACAGCGAGAGTACCAGCACGAACACGAGAAACCCGACATACAGTCCGACTCTGCGGTTATAACGCATAAGGGTGAAATACAGACCCCGCCGCTGCCCCGAGCGTATCCTTACGCCGTTCCTTCGGGCGATCTTCGCTGTCCGGTAGTAGTCGAACGGCGAGACCTCTCCCGAAATTTCCACGTCCGAGAACCGCACGTTGCGTATAGGTATCTCCTTCGCGAGAATATCCGAAAGCATTTTCTCGCGGTACCCTCCAAACCCCGTAAAGCGTACCGCGCCAAGGTAAAACCCGCCTGTTGTTTTTGGCTTTATCGCAGAATTTTTCATCAAACGTCTCCGTTCTCTTCAAATGTGAGGGAGTGTATCCTGCCCCGTATAACGATGCTCCCGACGCCGAAATTTTCAAGTATCAGCGGCGTTCCCGAGATATGTATATCCATTCCGTAGACCGACAGCACCACAAAATTTTCGTCGCAGCTTTTAACGCAGCGAATGTTCTGAACGCAAAGCTCAGCGCCGTTTCTTAAGCCGTTGTCGACGGTGAGGGTGATGGCGCATTTTTTATGCGACTGTTCCTCTAATTCAATAAGTTTATCACGTATGTCCATTTTGCGATTTCTTGCCCCCTCCAAAAAGTACCCTTGTCTGATTATATGCGGGACAGGACTTGAAAAGTCCCATTTAACAGTGAGAATTGAGATTTAATAAAAAAATATCGTTTTTCGATAAAAACCTATTGACAAACGAGAAAGAACGTAGTATAATAAGACTATGGGAAAGCCGAAAACCGTACAATCTTCGTGCGGTGTTGCCCTAAAAACCGGGTTTTCTCTCAAACAAGGTTTTTATGAGGTGACCATAAGTGCTTTCTTATCAGAAAAAGGAGTGCAGTCGGCTATGTGGAATAAGGACAAATCGATTTTGCTGTCACAGGTGATAATCAAGGTGATGTACCTCGGCATTGTGATCGCCTGTATAATAGCGCCAAAGCTGGTCGGGTATTACGACGAGCGGGTTATCCTTGAGGCGGGACTTACGAGCGTATACGTCCCGCTGCTGGTTACGCTGTATTGCTGCGTACCGCCCGCTATGACGGCGCTCATCTCGCTGGATCTTCTGCTTTTCAATATTCAGCGCGGCGATACCTTTATCCGGAAGAACGTGGGACTTCTCAGGATCATCTCGTGGTGCTGCTTTTTAGGCTCGGCGATCTTCATCTACTTCTCGGTACTGCGTCCGTTCGCGCTGACGATCGTGGTTGTGGCGGCGTTTCTCGGGATCATTCTGCGCGTTGTGAAGAACTGCTTTGAGGAAGCCGTTGCGCTTCGCGAAGAAAATGATTTTACGATCTGAGCGGGGTGGGGAAATGATAATAGTAAATCTCGACGTTATGATGGCGAAGCGCAAGATCTCGTCAAACGAACTCGCCGAAAAAATCGACATCACCCCGGCCAACCTCTCGATCCTCAAGACGGGGAAGGCAAAGGCTGTCCGCTTTTCGACGCTTGATAGGCTATGTCGGGTGCTGGACTGCCAGCCGGGCGATATTCTGGAATTTTCGCCCGACAAATCGGACAATGACGAAAGGAACTGACATTATGGATAATGAAAATATCATTGAAAACAACGCTCCGACCGTCCCGGAGGAGCCTGCCGATCCCGTCGAAAGGATCCCGCGCTACAGGACGGTTATCGCTTGGTGTACGCTGGGACTGGGCTTTGTGTTCACGCACTTTGCCTTCAACTATATGGGCGGTATCTGGGGAGGCGTGTTCTGGCTGCTTTTCGGAGTGCTGGGCGCTGTATATGCCGCGAAAAGCCGCGCCAAAATCACCAAAATGCACACAGTAATGTTTATTATCGCGGAGGTGTTCTGCCTTACGCCGCTGTTTTGCGCGAGCAGGCTTATCAACTTCCTTGCGGCAGCGTTCAGCTTTGCGCTGTACTTCTATTTGGCGATCGCTGTTTCGGGTGCTGAACCGTTTGGCAAGAGATTTGTGCTTGACGCGCTTCTCGCGGTATTTGTTCGCCCGTTCGAGCGGTTTGCGGACTGCGTGAAATGCGCGTTGTCCGTGTTCAAGGGCAAGCGCCGCGCAAAAAACGTGCTGTACGCCGCTATCGGTCTGCTTATCGCGGTGCCGCTTACTTTCGTGGTATTAGTGCTTCTCGTGTTCTCTGATGCGCGGTTTGAGGATTTTATCAACTCCTTGCTTTATCACCTTCCCGACCTCTCGTTTTCGGTATTCTTTGAGATCCTCTTTGCGATACCTATCGCTATGTACCTGTTCGGCGCGTTTTCTTCCGTGGAGAAGCCCGTTGAAGCGAGGGAATCCGACCCCGACAGACTGCGCGTTTTCCCCACGATGATAACCTACTTTGCGGTGACTCCTATCTGCCTGTTCTACGCTGCGTACATTATTATTCAGATGCTGAATATCGTAAGTGCCGTCGAGAAAACGCTGGACTACGCGGAGTTCGCACGCAGCGGCTTCTTTGAGCTTTGCGCGATAGCTGTTATCAATCTGGGAGTGATCACTGTCATTCAGACGTTCTCCAAGCGCTCCCGCGTCCTCAAGGGCTACATTGTCGCTCTGGGCGTGCTGTCGCTCGGCGTGACCGCGACCGCTCTCGTCAAGATGGGAATGTATATCAACGAGTACGGGATGACGCTTCTGCGCGTGTATACTACGTGGTTTATGCTGGTGATGTGCATAGCGTTCGTGCTGCTTATCGTGCTTCAGTTCAAGGACTATAGATTCTGGAGAACGCTGTTCTTCGGGTTTACGGCGATGTTCGCTCTGCTGTGCTTCGGTAATTTTCAGGGAAATATCGCGGTTTACAACATCAATGCTTATCAAAGCGGCGCGCTAGAGACGCTGGACGTCGATCAGTTTGACGAGTTGGGCGTGGCGGCGGTTCCTCCCGCGTATAAGCTTTACCGCGAGTGCGGCGACGAGGCACTTGCCAAGCGGCTTGAGCATTTTATTGAGTCCGAGATGGAATACGACGAGGGCGAATCGCGCATCGCTTATTTCAGCATTCCGAGGGCGACGGCATGGAGCGCGTTTTCGGAGCTTGGTTCAAACGAGGTCATGCGTATTGTCCTCCGTTCGGAATGCAGCACCGCTTACGGAGTGGATATTTCGTACACTATCGGCAACGGGTATGTGGGCAGTATGGGTTCGCGGTATGCGGACGGTACTTGCATCAAGCGGGGCGAGGAAGTTATTTTCACCCTTACCGGAAAGGAGATCCCGCACGCGGAGTACTTGTCTACGGAAGCAATCAGAGTAGGCTTCCTCGTAACGGATAAGAACGGCAATTTGCAAAAGCCCCGGATCCCGGTTAGCTGGGAAAACTCCTCCGAGAGCTATGACGGAACGCACTACACACTGTCGACCGGTGAGCTTGCGGACGGCACTGTCACAAAACCTGTTTGGAAGTGGCAAGCCGAGCGCGGCGGCGTATATGAGTTTGTTCTTCGTGAAGACAACACGGACGGATTTTATA
>CAYMTG010000095.1:0-7483 GCA_964393305.1 uncultured Ruminococcus sp. | reverse complement strand
TATTGTGATCTCGGATCTTTACTCGAAGGAATCCTCTTCGTTTCTCGCGTTGAAAAGCTCTATAAGCTTCTCCATCTCCTCCTCGGTCATACCAATGCCCTTGCTCATACGGGTGTGGTCGGGAGACCAGTCGCGAATATCGTACTTAGGCTCGTGATCGTTCCAGCTTACCATATTCAGCTCACGGGTCCAACCCTTTGATGTTTCGGAGATAACTCCCAGTTCCTTTGTAATCTTGAATGTGATTTCTGCCATTGTCTTATTCTCCTTTGATATTGGGAAGCACTGATAACATCGTGTCTTCCCTTTTATATTGCGGTTTTATCAGCTCCACCCGCCGGATGCGGGAAAAGCCGGAAAATCAGCGTTTCCATAATTTATCCGCGTTTTTTGCGGTATCCTACGCCTTGGACTCCTTGGACTTCTTTTTTCGCTTGATTTTAGTAGGATCAGCAACCACCACGCTGTCATACACCGCGTGATACTTGGGCGGAATCAGCTTATTGATATGCAGCTTCCCGAAAAACCAGTCCTTGAAATCGATCTTCTCAAATACCTGAGTAAGGTATGTGTTGATATGATTTCTCTCGCCGGAGCCTGTGAGAAAATCCTGCATACGGGACGGCGGCTCGTAGGTTATCACAAAATCCACCTTGTTGCCCGCCTTTTCGAGATTGTCAAGACCTTCGTTAAGCTCCTCCTCGCTTGGTATCTCGCGCCGCCACCAGTTGGAGCCTTCCACAAGATCGTAGACGTCGTCCGTCTGACCGCCGCCAAACGTGAATACGATCTTCCCCGCGATCTCAAACACCTGACCTCGCATCAGTTGTCTGAGTCTGCCGCTGATAAGCCGCGTTTTGCCGCCGCACCACTCGGACACATCATACTGCTCAAGCAGACCGTAATTCTCGTGAGAACCTTCAACAAACAGCACATTGTACGGCAGCTTGCCTATCTTCTTGAGAATTTTTTTCTCCTTATCAGAGCCGTCCCACAAGAACCCAAAATCGCCGCATATGATCAGCGCGTCCTGCTTACGGAGCTTCTTGAGCATCGGATTCTTAAATCTTGCGAAGTCGCCGTGAGTGTCCCCTGTTATGTATATCATTAACAGTCCTCCTATTTTTCCTCAAATATTACAAAATTCTTACAAATTGAGAAAAGCCCTTTACTTTTGTACCTAGAATTTGTTATAATATTATTTGGGGAAATCCCCTTATAATATAATACCCGAAAAAAGAGGTTTTGTCTATATGCGAAAAGTAAAAATTTTTACATTATTCTGTTCAATTCTTTGGTTGTTTTCGTCATTTTGTCCAAACGTAACGGCTTTTGCCGATTTCCAGTCGCTGTTTGAGGCTTCCAACGAGGGTGAGATATACAGCGACGGCGTTTATATGGTAAATCTTGACACCAATACCGTAATCGTGTCGAAAAACGCCGATAAGAAACTCTATCCGTTATCCACTACCAAGATCATGACGGTTCTGTTGGCACTGGAGAATGTTACGGACTTCAACGCAAAGGTGGAGGTTCCGTATGTCTGCTTCGATGAGTTCCACGAAGGAAACCCGAATTACTCGGACGTTTCCAACGCTGAAATTGCGCCGCTTCAGGACAACCTCACCTACTGGGACTGCTTGTACGCCGTTATGCTGCCCTCCGGCTGCGAAGCTTCTAACATCATCGCCTACAATGTCGGCGGCAGCCTTGAAAACTTCACCGCTATGATGAACGAAACAGCTCAGAAAATCGGCTGCAAGAACACCCATTTTGAGAATGCTCACGGGCTTTACTCGGAAAACCACTACACCACGGCGTACGATATGTACCTTATCACCCGTTATGCCCTTGACAACTACAAAGAAGGCTTTATGCGCATTTGCTCCGCTTCCCAGTATGATATGCCCGCAAACCAATATCACCAAAACGGATACACCATAAATAATACCAACCAACTAATGGTACAATCCAGCCCCTCCTACTGCGAAGGCGTAAAGGGCATCAAGACCGGATCCATCGATAAATACTACCACAAGAAGGACGGCAGTTGGGATCTCAGCGAATACACCCTCGGCTCACGGGCATTGGTCAGCACAGCCGAGCGAAACGGCTACAGCTATCTTCTGGTGACGCTTGGCGCTCCTTACTACAATGAAGACGGAACGATTACCGATACCAATCTCAGCTTCATCGACCATCAAAATCTTTACAACTGGGTTTTCGACGAGTTTGAATTCACACAGATTATCGCCAAGAACGAGGAGATAATGCAGGCAAAGGTAGAAAAGGGCGAGAACGTCGATACTGTAGGTCTTGTGGCTACCGAGTCTTTTTCAACGCTGCTCCCGAAGTCCACCGGAGCTTCCGCCGTACAGAGGGTTCTTCCCACCGTTGAGCCGCTTGTCGCCC
Organism: uncultured Ruminococcus sp.; assembly: GCA_964393305.1. Lineage (GTDB taxonomy): Bacteria > Bacillota > Clostridia > Oscillospirales > Ruminococcaceae > CAG-115. The sequence continues at coordinate 5,071 of CAYMTG010000095.1, read as the reverse complement.
CCGTTGAGGCGAAGAAACAAGTAGCCGAGATGGAGCTTCGCCTCAACGGAGAAACCATCGCTACTATTCCCCTTGTCACCAACAGAAGCATAGCCATTGACCCCAAGGTGTACTACCAAGAGAAAATCTCCGAATTCCTCCACAACCCGCTTGTAATAGCCGGAATTGCGATTGTGATCATCCTTATCGTCGGACTGACTGCGGCAAGCATTATCAGCAGAAATCACCGAAAAAAAGCCGCAGAGCTTCAACGCCGACGTAAGATCAAAATGGCGCCAAGGAGCGGCTCTTATGGTTCCAATTACAGGAACAACAGACGCAGATGATGAACGTGAATATTATCGCGCTCGGCAAAATCAAAGAGAGCTGGTATCGCGAGGCTTGCGCCGAGTACCAAAAGCGGCTCTCCGCGTACGCCAAGGTAACCGTTAAAGAACCCGAACCGGAACTGCTGCCGCAAAATCCCGCTAAAGCACAAATCGAAAAAGCTCTCGAGCGCGAGGTTGGGGCGATCAACGCCAGCATCAAGGGCGGCGTGAAAATCGCGATGTGTATTGAGGGGAAGACGCTTTCGAGCGAGGAGCTTGCCGAAAAGATCCGATCACTAGCCAATCAGACCTCAACTATAAATTTTATAGTGGGAAGCTCATTTGGCTTAGCGGAGAGCTTTAAGCAGTCATGCGATTTTCGGATCTCGATGTCGCCTATGACATTTCCGCATAGTCTTGCCAGGGTTATGTTATTAGAGCAGATTTACCGGGCGTTCAGTATCAATAATAACAGCAAGTACCACAAATAGACACAAGCCGCGCAATCCTATAGATAGCGCGGTCGTTTTTTTATTTGTCTATAACGTGAACATCTAATTGCTTGTAAGGTATCTGTATATCATTCTCGATAAAGCACTCGCGTACCTGCTCGGTCAGGTCATAATACACGTCCCAGTAGTCCCCGGTCTTTACCCACACCTTCACAGCGATGTCGATTGAGCTTGCGCCATGCTCCGCCATTCTTACGAACGGAGCCGGTGTTTTAAGTCCCAACGGGTGCTTTTCCACAATATTCGCAATAAGGTCGCGTGCCTTGGTATAATCATCATTGTAGGAGATGGAGAACTTCAGATCCACACGGCGCGTGTCGTTGCCGGAGTTGTTGATAACTACCGCATTGACAACTTGTCCGTTTGGAATAAAAATCGCCTGATTGGAAATCGAATCCAGTCTTGTATGCAGTATGGAAATCTGCGACACTGTACCCTCTACACCGTTGGAAACAATATAGTCGCCGATTTTAAAGGGTTTTGTCAGCATCAGCAAAAAACCGCCCGCAACGTTGGACAGCGAGTCCTGAAGCGCGAGACCTATTGCGACACCCGCCGTACCAATCACAGTGATGATCGACGTTGAAGGGATCCCGAGAATACTCAATACCACCGTCACCAGCAGTACATACAGGATAATCCGTGCCACCTGCGTGGTAAATTTTACTACGGTAAGCTCCAGCTTTGTCTTAGATAGTCCCTTTGACAACAGCTTTACGCTGAGCTTTGTCAGAATAAGTCCGACTATCAGCACCACTACGGCGAGAAATATCGAGGGAATAGCCCCCAGGAGCGCGTCAAGCAAGTTTCCAAAGAACTTGCCCAAAGCGGAAAACGCGCCCTCGGGATTCTCCGCGAGTTCGTGGACAGCATCGCTGATCGTAGGAATTTCAGCTTCGCCGGAAACTTCCAAATCGGCAGCTTCCGCCAGAAAAAGAAAATCTAACGACATTATCCGAACTCCCTTTGAAACGCTTCCACAACCGCGTCCGCGTCCGCGTCACGGATAAGCACGGAAATCTCGTCTTCACCGGTGGTGATCATCAAAATCATAGCGTCAAGGCGGTTGAGGATCTCAAATACTCTCGCCGCAAAGCCTATAGAGTTCGCCATAACTCCCGTTTCAATAACGATTTTACGGTTGGAGCCGTTGATCATCGGGGAAACGCCGCCCAATTCCTTGAGCTTCTTAACAACGCCAAGCATCTTGGGGGTATCCTCGTCCGCCATAGTAAAGCCGAAGCTGAATATCTCGGAGGTGGGCGCGGTCATGGAGATCATATCCACGTTTATCCCGGCTTCCGCAACTGTGCGGAGTGTATCCTCCATAACTGTCTTGTTCAGCGGAACATTGTTGAAGGAAACTGCGGAGACATTTTCGGTTACTTCTATTTTCATAAAAATTCCTCCCTTGTATGTATCTCAAGTGCTGCTGATGAGATCGCTCATGGCGTACATTCCCGCAGGCTTGCCCGTGAGGAATACCGCCGCGTTCATCGCGCCGACAGCGAATACCTCGCGTGACTGCGCCGAGTGGGAAAGAGTGATCACCTCGTCGTGTCCCGCGAAGATGACATCATGCTCGCCTACAATTGTGCCGCCTCGGATAGAGTGCATCCCGATCTCTTCCTTTTCGCGGGGGCGGCGCACGGAATGGCGGTCATAGACATAGCGCATCTTGCCGTCAAGCTCGCCGTTTATCGCCTCGGCAAGCATAATCGCCGTGCCGGAGGGAGCGTCCTTCTTCTGGTTGTGGTGCTTCTCCACGATTTCAATATCGAACTGTCCCCCAAGCACCTGAACCGCCTTTTTGGCAAGCTCGGCGAGCAGATTAATACCCAGCGACATATTAAACGTGAAGAAAATCGGGATCTGAGCGGAAGCCGCCTGTATCTGAGAGCGCTCCTCGTCGGAGTAACCCGTAGTCGCGATCACCGCCGGAACGTTGTTCATCTTGCAGTATGAAAGCAGGTCGGGAAGCGCCGACGGGTGCGAGAAATCGATGATCACATCGGGCTTCGCCGCGTTATTCTGCAAGTCGAACACGCTCTTGAACACGGGAAAATCCGCGTACTGCTCACCCAGCTTATCTATTCCCGCAACGACCTCGCAGTCCTCGCGTTCCGCGCAGAGGTGAGCAATTACGTGTCCCATACGTCCACAAGCGCCTGTAATGCAAATCCTTGTCATTTAAAATCCTCCAAAAGCAGTCACACCTTATTTGCCAAGCCCATTTTATCCATAACAGCCTTGAGCTTGCCCTTCATTTCGTCGCTCATAGAGCAGAGCGGAAGTCTGCACTCCCCCGCCTTAAAGCCCATAATGTTGAGTGCCTCCTTGACGGGGATGGGGTTTACGTCCATAAACATCGCCTTGTCAAGCTCGAACAGCTTCTTAGCGGCGGCGAGCGCCTCCTCGTGCTTACCCTCGAGATAGAGCGTTATCTCGTCGTGCTTCTCACGCGGTACAACATTAGAGCTTACGGAGACCAGTCCCTTGCCGCCAAGCGCAAGGCAGCACAGTGCCTCGTCGTCGTTTCCGGAATAGATATCGAGGTCGGTGTAAGCCGCGAGTGCCGCAACAGTACTCATATTTCCGCTCGCTTCCTTTACGGCTTGGATATTCTTATGCTTTGCAAGCTCGATATATGTATCCACTGCGATATTCACGCCTGTTCTGGAGGGAACATTGTACAGCATGATCGGGATATTCACCGCATCCGCGACTGCCGTGAAGTGCTTGATGAGTCCGCGCTGGGACGCCTTATTATAGTAAGGCGTAACGTGGAGAAGCGCGTCCGCGCCCAGCCGCTCGGCTTCTCTTGAAAGCTCTGCGGCATACGCCGTATCGTTGCTTCCCGCGCCCGCGATAACCGGTACTCTGCCGTTGATATGCTTGATTCCTCTGCGGATAACCTCAACGTGTTCCTCGTCGGTCATAGTCGCCGATTCACCGGTAGTGCCGCAGATAACGATTGCGTCAATCTTGTTGTCTATCTGATAGTCGATAAGTCTCAGGAACTCGTCATAGTTAATGCTGCCGTCCGCGTTCATCGGAGTAGCAATAGCCGTGGCGCAGCCTGTAAAAATAGTCTTGCTCATAAATGATCCCCTTTCACGAGGCAATTAGTGGGTTATTAGTCCAGATATCCCTTAGCGGCAAGAAGCTCAGCCATTTCAACAGCGCCGCCCGCAGCTCCTCTGAGAGTGTTGTGAGACAGGCACACGAATTTGTAGTCATACTGAGTATCGGGGCGAAGCCTGCCGATAGAGATTGCCATACCACCTTCAAGATTACGGTGAAGTCTGGTCTGAGGCATATTGTCCTCCTCAAAGTAATTGAGGAACTGCTTGGGAGCGGAAGGAAGCTTCAAGGTCTGCGGTTCGCCGGAGTATTCCGCCCAGATCTTCTTGATCTCGTCCATTGAGGGCTTGTTCTCAAAGCGAACAAATACCGCCGCGAAATGACCGTTGGAAACGGGTACGCGCAGACACTGGGTCGTGATATTGGGTTTTTCGGCTTTCACGATCTCACCGTTCTCAATGTGACCCCAGACCTTGAGCGGCTCCTGCTCGGACTTCTCCTCCTCGCCGCCGATGAACGGGATAATGTTGTCAACCATCTCGGGCCATGTCTCGAAGGTCTTACCCGCTCCCGAAATCGCCTGATAGGTACAAGCAAGAATATCAGTAATGCCGAATTTTCTCAAGGGAGAAAGAGCGGGAACATAACTCTGAATGGAGCAGTTGGATTTTACGGAGATAAAGCCGCGCTTTGTGCCGAGACGCTTTTTCTGAGCCTCGATGATCGCCGCGTGATCCGCGTTTACCTCGGGAATGAGCATGGGAACGTCGGGAGTAAAGCGGTGCGCGGAATTGTTGGACATCACGGGACACTCAGCCTTTGCGTAGCGCTCCTCGAGAGCCTTTATCTCGTCCTTCTTCATATTGACCGCGCAGAACACGAAGTCAACCTGAGACGCGATCTTCTCGACGTCTGCGTCAGCATCGCATACGATGATGTTCTCCATGCTCTTGGGCATGGGGGTATCCATAAACCAGCGGTCACCCACCGCCTCCTTATAGGTCTTGCCTGCGGAGCGCGGGGACGCCGCCAGAACAACAACGTTGAACCACGGATGGTTCTCCAGCAGCGTCGCAAAACGCTGCCCTACCATACCCGTCGCGCCGATAATACCTACATTATACTTTTCCTTCATAGCCGTAACCTTCCTTAATTAAAATAATTGAC
>CAYMTG010000094.1:0-7617 GCA_964393305.1 uncultured Ruminococcus sp. | reverse complement strand
AAGCCTTGCTTCGTCGGCTTTCCTTGCAGCCGGCGCACTCTGCCGATTTTCTCTTCTCAAACCGGTTTCCAGAGGTTCCCTTATTTTCCTTATACGACCCGGATATACACGCCCGGACGCGGCTTGAACTCGATCTCATACCCCATCTCCGCGAGAGCGTTTATATTGCTTTTCTTTTGTCCCACAGCCTTTGAGATGTTTTTAGGGTCGGTATAAACGAGATGTTTCCCCTTTTTAACACCCAAAAGCTGCTTCTTCAGATCCTCAAGAAAGATCCTGCTTTCAACTATCTCCCGAAGCGCGGGATGATACACGCCGCCCAGCATATCGCGTTCTATCTCGGGACTTGCGTGAAGTCCCATACGAATAATGCGAACGCCGTTTTCGGTGAATATTCCATGCAGCCTCGCGCACAGCTCCACCGTTTCCTCAAACGAGAACGATTTATACTCCCCGCTCTCAAAAAGCTCGCCGAGTTTCGTATTCTTGAGGATCACCGTTGGATAGATCCTTACCGTCCTCGGTCTTAATTTTATGAATTGATCGGCGGTGTAAAGGCATTTTTCGGGAGTATCGCGATACAGTCCCGTCATCATCTGGAGTCCCAGCTCAATGCCGCTCTCCCCGATGAGCCGCGCCGCCTGCCGCACGTCCTCGGCGGTATGCCCCCGATCATTGGCGGACAATACCTCGTCGCTCATAGATTGAGCGCCCAGCTCCACCGCCGTTACGCCGTATTTTTTCAGTACGCCGACGATCCTTTCGTCAACGCAGTCCGGTCTTGTCGAACAGCGTATCCCCGTATACACGGGGAATTTCTTGATTGCCCGATCTGCGGCGAGCAGAAGGCTCTCCATATACCCCCGCTCTATCGCGGTAAAGCTCCCGCCGAAAAACGCGATCTCAGCGGTCATTCCGCGTTCCGCGAGATGGGGAGCCTGTTCCTTCAAAAGCTCGAAGACCTCGTCCGCGTCCGGCGAACTCACGCTCCCCGAAATGGTCTTCTGGTCGCAGAAGCTGCATAAATGCGGACATCCGGCGTGCGGGACAAAGATCGAAATATTAGTCCGTTTCATACCCCATCAGCTTTACGGCTTCCTTTGCCGCCGCCTGCTCCGCCTCCTTTTTGGAAAGTCCCGAGCCGCTGCCTATCACCTGACCGTTTAACAGCACCGACGCTTGAAACACCCGACCCTGCGGCTTGTCCCCGTTGTCCGTGACCTCGTATGAGATCCGTTCCTCGGGGTTCTGCTGAATGATCTCCTGCAAGATGGTCTTGTAATCCCCCAGACGTACTTTACCGGATCTCAAAGCCTCAATGCTCGGTACGAATTTCAGGATCATCTCCTGAGCCGCGTCCTCGCCGCCGTCTAGAAAAATCGCCGCGATCAGCGCCTCGAATGCGTCCGCGAGAATGGAGCGCCTGTCGCGCCCGCCCGTCATCTCCTCGCCCTTGCCGAGCAAAATGTACTTGCCGAGGTCGATCTTCTTCGCGAACCCATACAGCGCGTTCTCACAAACGATAGAAGCGCGGAGCTTGGTAAGTCCCCCTTCGGGAACGGTCGTCATATTGGTGAAAAGATACTTCGACACGGTAAGCTGAAGCACGCTGTCTCCCAGAAACTCCAGCCGCTCGTTCGAGCCGTTGTTCTTCCCGCCCGAATAGCTCGAGTGGGTAAGAGCGCGGGTAAGGTACGCGCTTTTCTTGAAGCGGTAACCTATCTTCTCCTCCAGCTCGGACAGCATTTTCTGCCTGTCCAATTTATCTTCAGCCATTATCAGCACTCTCCCCGATATTCAGACCCGCAATATCCTCGGAAATATGGGCGATAGCATTATGCTCCACAAACCGAACCGCCTGACGGAACGCGCCCAGAAACGCCGCCGCGTCGCTTGCGCCGTGCGCCTTTATCACGAGCTTTGCCGTACCCAGCAGCGGCGAGCCGCCGATGGTCTTGTAATCCATCTGAGCCATAAAATTCTTGAGCTTGCTCTTGACGAGCAGCGCGCCTATCTTCGTCTTGAGATTTGCGAAGAATATGTCCTTGAGCGCGTCCTTCATCAGCGCGCCCATACCCTCGCAGGCCTTGAGGAATACGTTACCCGTAAAGCCGTCCGTCACGAGAACGTCCACCGCTCCGAGCGGCACCTCTCTCGCCTCGACATAGCCAACAAAGTTGATCGGCGATTTCTCAAGAAGCGCCTTGGTCTCATGCTCAAGCTCTCTGCCCTTTTCGTCCTCGGTGCCGATATTCAGAAGACCCACACGCGGGTTCTCGACGCCCATAGCCGCCTTCATAAAGCAGCTCCCCATAATCGCGAACTGCTGAAGCATCTCGGGACGGCAGTCGAGATTTGCGCCGCCGTCGATTACAGCGTAACGCTTGCCGCCCTTTGCGGGCATAAGCGGCACGAGAGCAGTCCTCTTAACGCCCTTAATGCGCTTTGCGATCATAGTGCCGCCCAGTACGATATGAGCGGTGCTGCCCGCGGAGATCGCCGCGTCCGCCTCGCCCCTCGCAAGCATATTGAACGCCACGCCCATCGAAGTCCCCGACTTTTCCTTGAGGATAGCCTTGGGATTGTCCTCGGTAGTGACTACGCCCTCGGCAGCCGCAAGCGTTATGCCCTTATCGGATACGCCGAGCGCCGCCATACGCTCCTTGAGCACGTCCGTGTTTCCGGTAATAACGACCTCTATGCCCAGCTCCTTCACAGCCAGAGCCGCGCCCTTGATCACCTCGTCGGGCGCGTTATCTCCGCCAAATCCGTCTATTACGATTTTCATAATTTTTCTCCAATCACAGACCCAAAGCCTTGTCCAGATCATTCAAAGCGCGCTCCGCGAGCGCCTTGTGCTTGCGTTCCTTGCCGTCTTTTCCGCGAAACTCCTGCTCCAACGGCGGCAGAATTCCCATATTGCTTCCCATAGGCTGAAAATTGTGCGACCAACTCTGCGATACGTACCGCGCCAAAGCGCCCATCATGGTGGTTTCCGGGAAGACCAACGGCTTTTTGCCGTCAAGAATATCCGCAAGCGCCATACCCGCCATAATGCCGCTTGCCGCGCTCTCCACATAACCCTCGACGCCCGTTATCTGACCGCCGAAGAACACGTTTTCCGAGCCTTTCAGCATAAAATGCTCGTCGAGCAGCTTGGGACTGTTGAGGAACGAGTTTCGGTGCATAACGCCGTACCTCGCAAACTCCGCGTTCTCCAACCCCGGTATCATGGAAAACACACGCTTCTGTTCCCCGAATTTCAGATTAGTCTGAAATCCGACAAGATTGAACAGCGTACCCTCCGCATTCTCCTTGCGGAGCTGCACCGCCGCATACGGACGTTTCCCGTCACGCGGGTCGGTAAGTCCCACCGGCTTCATACAGCCGTACCGCACGCTGTCGTACCCGCGCTTCGCGAGTACCTCCACGGGCATACACCCCTCGTATACCTTAAGTCCTTCCGCCTCCTCGGGAACGTCAAACTCGTGCAGAGGCGCGCTCTCGGCATTTATCAGCGCGTTGTAAAATGCGTCGTATTCTTCTTTGTTCATAGGGCAGTTCGCGTAATCCGCGCCGCCGTGATCGTAACGCGACTGATAGAACGCCACTGAAAAATCCACGCTCTCCGCCGTAACGATCGGAGCAGCCGCGTCATAAAAGCTGAGATAGCTTCCGCACCGTTCACGGATCTTTTCGGCGAAAACCCCCGCCGTCAGCGGTCCGGTGCAGATAACGGCGTTCTTCTCCGGGAACTCGGTGACCTCGCCGCTCACGACCCGTATATTCGGGTGATTTTTGATTGTCCGCGTCACCTCGTCCGAGAACGCGAACCTGTCCACCGCCAGCGCTCCGCCCGCCGGGACGGCTGTTTTTTCCGCAGCGGAGACGATTATCGAACCCAGTCTGCGCATTTCTTCTTTGAGGAGACCGCACGCGCTGTCCACACGCGCCGCCTTGAGAGAGTTGGAACACACCAGCTCCGCGAAGCCCTCGTACTTATGCGCGGGGGAGAACTTCTGCGGCTTCATCTCGCAAAGCTCCGTCTCAAACCCGCGCTCCGCGAGCTGCCAAGCCGCCTCGCATCCCGCAAGTCCCGCGCCGATAACCTTAACCGTCATTTTTCTCCTTATCCAAAGGACGCTCGTAGCCGCAGCCCTCTTTCGCGCAGTAGATCCTGCCCAGTCTGCCGCTCTTCTTGAACAGAGTTCTTCCGCAGTTAGGACACCTCTCCTCGATTGGCAGATCCCATGTCATATAGTTGCACTCCCTGTCCTCGCACCCGTAGAACGGCTTGCCCTTTTTCGACTTTTTCAGCAGCATCTTCTTGCCGCAGTTGGGACAAAAGCCTTTTGTCTCGGTGACTATTTTCTTGGTGAACGTACATTCCGGAAAGCCGGAGCAGCCGAGAAACTTCCCGTACGGACCGATTTTGATCACCATATTCCTGCCGCACTTCTCGCAGATAACATCGGTCGGCTCGTCGGGGACCTTGAGGTGCTTGCCCTCCATTTCCTGCTCCGCCTTCTCAAGCGACTTTGAAAAGCCCTTGTAAAAACCGTCCAGCGTCGCCACCCAGTCCTTAGCGCCCTTTTCAATGTCATCAAGGCTGTCCTCCACCTTCGCGGTGAACTTCACGTCAACAATGTTGTTGAATTTATCCTTGAGAAGTCCCGTAATGACCTCTCCCAGCGGCGTGGGACGAAGCTGGTTGCCCGCCTCGCGCTCAACGTAATGCCTGTCGAGAATAGTCGAGATAGTAGGCGCGTACGTGGACGGTCTGCCAATACCGTTCTCCTCCAGCGCCTTGATAAGGGACGCTTCGTTGTACCGAGCGGGCGGCTGAGTGAAATGCTGATTGCCGAGAATCTCCTCCACGGTGAGCTTCTCGCCCTCGGCAAGCTTCGGGAGAATACCGCTCTGTTCGTCGCCCTCGCGGGATTCCTCATACAGCTTGGTAAATCCGTCAAAGCGCACGGAGTAGCCGCTCGCCTTGAACAGACAGTTCTTCGCCGTGACCTCCACAGATACGGTATCCATCACAGCGTTTGCCATTTGGCTTGCCATAAACCGCTCCCAGATCAGCTTGTAGAGCTTGAATTGGTCGGAACTAAGGGACTTCTTCACCCGTGCGGGAGTAAGCTCCACGTTCGCAGGACGAATAGCCTCGTGCGCATCCTGAGCGTTGCTCTTGGACTTATAGGTGCGCGGCTTCTCGGGGAGATAGCTCTCTCCGTACATCGACTTGATAAGCTCGGAAGCCGCCGTCTTTGCCTCGTCCGAGATACGCAGACTGTCCGTTCTCATGTACGTGATAAGACCTACCGCGCCCATATTCTCGATATCAACGCCCTCGTACAGCTCCTGCGCCGCCTTCATAGTCCTCTTCGCTTGGAACGACAGTCTGCGCGACGCCTCCTGCTGGAGAGTGGAGGTCGTAAACGGAGGCGCGGGCTGCTTCTTGCGCTGCGATTTCTTGAGACTTGCCACCACGAAATCCGCGTCCTTAAGATTTGCCAGAACAGCGTCCGCCTGCTCCTTGTTGTCGATCTGCGCTTTCTTCCCGTCTATCTCGGTAAGCTTTGCCGAGAACGGATTTTTGGAGGAAGCCGCCGCGAGCTTCGCGTCAATGCTCCAGTACTCCGTAGTCTGAAATGCGCGGATCTCCTCCTCGCGGTCAACGATAATTCTCACCGCGACCGACTGAACGCGCCCCGCAGAAAGCCCTCTGCGCACCTTCTTCCACAAAAACGGCGAGAGCTTGTAGCCCACTATTCTGTCGAGAATACGGCGCGTCTGCTGCGCGTTTACTATATCCGTATCGATAGCACGCGGATGGCTCATTCCGTACTGAACGCCCGTCTTGGTGATCTCGTTGAAGGTCACCCGCACCTGACTTTTCTCGTCAATATTGAGAAGGTGCGACAGGTGCCACGCGATCGCCTCTCCCTCGCGGTCCGGGTCGGTCGCGAGATAGACGATCTCACTCTCCTTAGCCTTCTTCTTAAGCTCTCTGATAACGTCCGACTTATCCTTCATATTGACGTACTGCGGCGTGAAGTTGTTATCCACGTCAACGCCGAGCTTGGACTTGGGCAAATCGATGATATGACCTGTGGAAGCGACTACATCATAACCCGCTCCCAGATATTTTTTAACTGTTTTCGCCTTGGACGGCGACTCCAGAATAACCAGCTTAGACAAAGTAAATTCTCCTTATTGACATAATTTAGAAGTTAGTTATGCCTGTCATTTCATTGAGCGGCATAACTAACCGCTAACTCCTTGTAATTTCCCACATAATGATTGCCGCTGCTATCGCCGCGTTCAGGCTCTCCGCGCCGTTTATGGGGATATAAAGCTTCTTGTCGCATAACGCCGCAGTCTCGGGGGAGATCCCTGCGCCCTCGCTGCCTATTACTATCGCGGTCTTTTCGGGGAACGTCTCCGCTCCCAGCCGCGCCGCGTTTTCATCAAGCATGGCGCCGTACAGCGTAAAGCCTGAGAGCGAGAGCCGGCTTTTAAGCGATGCGGTATCCGACGGAAAGTGCGACGGCATCCGAAAGACGCTCCCCATCGAAGCGCGAAGCGTTTTCGGCGAAAACTTATCCGCGCAGCCGGGCAGAAAAATCACGCCGTCGAAACGCAGCGCCTCTGCGGTGCGGATAATAGTGCCGACGTTTCCCGGATCTCCCACGCCGTCAAGCACAACGAGCCGCCGCGCATTTTCGGAGATCCCGCTGCCGAACCGCTCGGCAGCCGCGAACAGTCCCTGCGGTGACTTTGTATCGGAAATATATTCGGATAATTCCTCGGTTATGACAGCCGAAAACTCCGCCTTCTCCAGCGCCCTTCCGACGGTCGCGGGGTATTTCTGCGCCGCCTTTTCCGTATAGAGAAAATACTCGATTGAGGCGCACCCGCCGCACGCGGCAAGCTCTCCGCATAAATGGTCGCCCTCAACGGCGAACATATCCGTTTCGCGGCGGTACTCCGCGCTTTTTATAAGCTCCCGAACCACGCGCACGTTCTCGTTTTTTCTCGAAGAAATCGTCAAATTCGTCTCCAAAAAAATCACCCCTAATAACGCGAAAATCTCACGCCCGCGCACGGACGTGAGAATAACGTCGGATTAAAGAGCCGCCTTAGCCTTCTCTGTGAGTGCGGTAAACCCTGCCGCGTCATTGATAGCGATCTCGGAAAGCACCTTCCTGTTGAGCGTAACGTTAGCCTTCTTAAGACCGTTCATAAACGTAGAATAGTTCATGCCGTTAGCCTTGCAGCCTGCGGAAATTCTCGCGATCCAAAGACGTCTGAAATCTCTCTTCTTCTGCTTTCTGCCGATGTACGCATACTGACCGGACTTCATCACCGCTTCCTTGGCGGTCTTGAACAGTCTGCTCTTTCCTCCCCAGTAGCCCTTAGCGAGCTTGAGAGTCTTATTTCTTCTCTTGCGTGTAGCAAGCGCGCCCTTAATTCTTGCCATTTCTGAATTCCTCCTATATTGTATCTGTCTGCACTTAAAGGTCACCTCTGAAAAACCTTGTTTGAGAGAAAATCGGCATAGCACACCGTCTGCTGCGTCAAACCTCCTCGCAGCATTTTGCCGAAGGCATA
>CAYMTG010000093.1:0-7623 GCA_964393305.1 uncultured Ruminococcus sp. | reverse complement strand
GTCTTATTACCTCATAAAACGATTTGCGACATCCTGAATACCGTTATCGAGGGTAGGTTCGCCTATTGCACTGAACTTCCACTCGCCGTTGTAACGGTAAACTTCACCGAAAATCATAGCTGTCTTGCCGTCGTAATTCTCGGAGAGGTTGTACTTGCAAAGCTCCTTGCCGTTATCCGCGTCCACGATCCTGATAAACGCATTCTTGATCATACCGAAGCTCTGATCACGCTCCCTCGCCTGATAGATCGTGACGACAAAGATGATCTTGCTGTAATCGGCAGGAACCTTGGTAAGCTCCACGATGATCTGCTCATCATCGCCGTCGCCCGCGCCGGTGAGATTATCGCCGCAGTGGCGAATTGCCCCGCTGCGGTGAGTAAGCGCGCCGTAATACACAACGTCAACAGGTCCTGCGAGCTTTCCGGTGCTCTCCGTGATCAGAAGCGCTGAGGCATCACAGTCAATGTCCTCCTGCTTCTTGCCGAAAAGCGAAAACTTCTTGGGAGCCTCGTCCCAGCCCAAACCTACAACCAGGGTCTTCAGTCCGGCATTTCCCTTAGTTAGGTCTACCTTTTGTCCTTTTTGAAGATTAACCGACATATTAAGTCCTCCAAGCGAAAAATTTCCTGTAAGCTTATTATACTACATTTTTTTCCAAAATGCAAGGGGTAATCAGTATTTTTTTCGGTAAACTTCCGAGATTTTCTTCCCCGCTCCGAACGCGATGCCGACAGACCTTTTAGAGGTGACCTTAAGCTTTCAAGTGCAAAAATTTTCGGGATTTTTCAATATGTCTTGAAAAACGGGGAAAATTATGCTAGAATAGAGGAGTGGAATATTTCACGATACAGACGAACCAAACAAGGAGTTTCGTATATGACATTCAGAGAACTGCTTTTAAACGACGATTTTATTCTGCTTGACGGCGCTATGGGTACTATGCTCCAGAAAAGCGGCTTAAAGCTCGGCGCGATCCCCGAGGAGCTGAACTTCACAAATCCCGAGCTTATCGGGAGTATTCACCGACAGTATATTGAGGCGGGCGCTCGGGCGGTCTACACCAACACCTTCGGGGCAAACCGCAATAAGCTGCGCGGCAGCCGCTATTCTGTGCGCGAGGTTGTACAGCAGGCGATCGGGATCGCCCGCAAGGCGTGCGCCGACAGCGGGGCGCTTGTGGGACTGGATGTGGGTTCTCTCGGGAGAATGCTTCGCCCGACCGGCGATATGCCAGTTGACGAGGCATACGATATGTTCGCGGAGATAATGGACGCGAGCGAGGGCGCGGATTTTATCGTGATCGAGACCATGACAGACCTGCTTGAGACGAAGACCGCCCTCCTTGCGGCAAAGGAGCGCACCAATCTCCCCGTAATATGCACGATGTCATTTGAGGAGAATATGCGCACCTTCACCGGCTGCACGGCGGCTTCAATGGCACTTACTCTCGGGGGAATGGGCGCGGACGTGATCGGAATGAACTGCTCGCTCGGCCCGCGTGAGGCTATGCCTATCGTCAAGGAGATCCTGAAATGGACGAATACCCCCGTCCTCGTGCGCCCGAACGCGGGTCTTCCCGATCCCGCCACTAATCTCTACGACATTACCCCGGACGAATACGCGGATATTATCCTTGAGATGTCAAAGCTCGGCGTAAAGGTGTTCGGCGGGTGCTGCGGCACAACCCCCGAGTTTATCAGAGCTGTGGGACAGCGGCTTGCGGGGCGCAAGTGCATACGTACCGAGCATGAGATCCCCGCCGCCGTATGCTCCGCTTCAAGCGTTGTCACGGTTGATACCGTGCGCATTATCGGAGAAAGGATCAACCCCACGGGTAAAAAGCTCTTCAAGGAGGCACTCAAGCGGCGCGACCTCGACTACATCATGAAACAGGCTATCGAGCAAACGCAGGCAGGCGCGGAAATTCTTGACGTAAACGTGGGACTGCCCGATATTGACGAAAAGGAAATGATGCTGGCGGCGGTGGACGCGGTTCAATCCGTGACGGATGCCCCGCTCCAGATAGACACTACCGAGACGGACGTTCTCGAAGCAGCTCTAAGGGCAGTATCGGGCAAGCCGATCGTCAATTCCGTGAACGGCGAAGATGAGAAGCTTGACGCCGTTCTCCCGCTTGTAAAGAAGTACGGCGCGGCTGTTATCGGTCTGACGCTCGACAAGGACGGAATCCCGAAAACGGTGGGAAAGCGCGTGGAAATCGCCAAAAAAATCCTCAGCCGCGCTTCGGAATACGGAATCCCCAAGCGCGACGTATATATCGACTGCCTGACCCTCACCGCCTCCGCAGAACAGGAGGGCGCGATGCAGACGCTTGAAGCTATGCGTCGCGTGCGCTCCGAGCTGGGACTAAAGAACGTTCTCGGCGTGTCAAACATCTCGTTCGGGCTGCCAAACCGCGAGCTTGTAAACTCTACGTTCCTTACAATGGCGATGACAAGCGGTCTGGATCTGCCGATACTCAACCCCAACAACGCGGCTATGTCGGGTGCTGTGGCAGCGTTTCGGCTGCTGTCGGGGTACGACAAGAACGGCGCGGCGTTTATCGAACGCTACGCGAACGAGAAGGTCACCGTTCAGACCGTAAAATCCGCTGACGGCACGGCTTCCTCATCTCAAGCGGGAGAAAGCGACATTTTCGGCGCGGTAGCGAGCGGCTTAAAGGCGGAATGTGCGGCGGCGGCACGCAAGCTCCTTGACGGCGGCATGGATCCTATGACCCTGATAAACGATATGCTGATCCCCGCGCTCGACCAAACGGGAGATAAGTTTGAGAAGGGTAAGATCTTCCTGCCGCAGCTCATCCAGTCGGCGGGAGCGGCGCAGGCGGCGTTTGACGTGATAAAAAGCGCGATCGCCGAAAAGGGCGGTCAAAGCGAGAGCCGAGGGCGCGTCGTTCTGGCGACCGTCAAGGGCGACGTTCACGACATCGGAAAGAATATCGTCAAAACGCTGCTGGAGAACTACGGCTTTGAGGTCATAGACCTCGGTAAAGACGTGGAATACGAGGCTGTGGCGGATGCGGCGGCAAAATACGACGTGCGGTTGGTGGGACTGTCCGCGCTGATGACCACCACTCTCAAGAGCATGGAGGAGACGATCAAGCTTCTCCACGAGAGGAATGTCAATTGCAAGATCGTAGTCGGGGGTGCGGTGCTTACTCCCGAGTACGCGAAGAAGATCGGCGCGGATTTCTACGCGAAGGACGCAAAAGAGACCGTAGATATAGCGAAGCAGGTCTACGCAAAATAGAGCAAACCGCCCAAGATAACTCTCGGGCGGTTTCACATTACCGTACCGGTGGTGAAGAATTGGATAAACTCCATCACCGCAAACACCGACGCGGGAACAAGGATCAAAGTTCCCGCTATGATGGTGACAAACGCATTTCCGTCTATCGTTCGGTTTATCGCGGCGCAATACAGTATGCGGATCTTCTTTTCGGGGACGTACAGGCGCTTTCTCATCACCATCTCGCACGGGAAAAAATTCTTCACGCGAACACCGCCAACGTCGTATACCGCGGCAGGGTATCGCCCGCTGTCGTCCATTTCGAGGAAGGCGGCACTTTTTCGCTTTGAAATCAGCACAAACACAAGGCAGACCGTGAAGAACAGTCCCATCAATACCACCATAACGCCCACCAGACCCAGTACAAGCAGCAGGATCAACCCTATATCGACCCCCGCTAGGAGGAGTATTACGAAAATGATGAGCGTACTTACAAGAATTTCCATAGATGTCCTCCGGTCAGGAGTCGATGTGGTTCAGAGTGATTGTTTCGTCCGCAAAGAAGCGGCACTCCTGCTCGTCATGAGTGACAAACAGGACAGTTTTCCCCTCCGTTTTCGACTTGCAATATTCCATCACCGTCTGCTTGGTGTCATCATCCAGACCCTTGAAGGGTTCGTCCAGACAAAGTATGTCGTACTCGGCAAGCAGTGCGCGCAGCAGTGCCACACGCCGCTTCATACCGCCGGACAGCTCGCGTGCGGGCTTGTTCTCGCACCCCTCAAGGCATACAGCCTTAAATTGCTCGGAGATTTCGCGAGCGGAAAGCCTTTTTCCCGTGACAAGGCGGATATTCGCGCCTGCTGTGAGATTTTCACACAGGCGGTTTTCCTGAAAAGTCGCGCTTATGCGGCAATTCTCGGGGCGGCTCACCTCGCCGCTGTCAGGAGACATCAGTCCCATAAGAATATTGAGAAGCGTGGACTTTCCGCAGCCCGATTTCCCGAGAACGGCGGTGACCTTTCCTTCGGAGAAATCGTGGGAAAAATTCTCCAGCACGGTCAGATCGCCAAATTTCTTACAGAGATTAATGGCTTTAAGCATAGCGATCTCCTTCCCATCACATTCGCTCTACCCTTTTGCGGAGAAGATCTACAAGCAGCAGAAAAAGCTTCTCGCAAAGGAAACTCAGCAGCACGATAGTCACCGTCCATGCGAACAGGTCGGCGGTTTCAAGGTAAACCTTTGAATCGTAGAGCATCTCGCCTATCGAATTATTCGGCAGCCCTATGACTTCGGCGGCGACTCCCGACTTCCAGCAAAGTCCTATCGCCAGACGGGACGCGGAGCGGAAGTACGGCAGAAGCTGCGAAAGATACACTCCCGCGAAACGCTTGTGCGCGGGGATCCGGAACACCTTCGCCATCTCCTTCAGCTTGGGATCGAGGTTTTCTATACCCTCCATCATATTTGAGGAGACGATCGGCACGCTGATCAGAAACGACACAAACACCGAGAGGTTTTTGGAGCCAACCCAGAAGAGCGCAAGTATCGTAAAGGACGCTACCGGAATGGACTTCATCACCGAAATAAGCGGGGCGAAAAGTCTCCGGATAAATTTCACTTTACCCGCCGCCAAGGCGAGGACACAGCCGCTCGAAAGTCCCAGCGCGAAGCCGAGAAGTATTCTGCCCATGCTGGACAGAATACTGCTCCAGTACTCGCCCTCACGCACGAGAACCGCCAGCCGTCCCACTACCTCGATCGGCGAAGCAATCAGGATCTTGCTGTTAAGACGTATGGCGAGCAGTTGCCAGAGCGCCAGCCAGAACAGTATGCAGGCTATGGTGATAAGAATGTTTTTAAGTCTGCTTTTCATACGTCTCTTCCTTCCTGATATTATGCAGAAAAACGGGGGTTGGAATCAAATCCAACTCCCGAATTTGGTTAAACGCCAAAGTAGAAGTCATCAGCGGGAAGACTGCCGCCAACCGACTGCGGGTTGCCGTCAAGAAGCACCTGAAGATAGCCGGAAAGCTTGGTCTTCATCTCGCTGCCGGTAATGCAGACGATGTTGCACTCGGGGATTGCCTTCTTCGCGACCTCCTCGGTGACGATGTCGTACTTTCCTACGAGCTTAGCCGCCTCGTCAACGTTTGAATTGACGTAATCGACG
This sequence comes from uncultured Ruminococcus sp., assembly GCA_964393305.1. Classification (GTDB taxonomy): domain Bacteria; phylum Bacillota; class Clostridia; order Oscillospirales; family Ruminococcaceae; genus CAG-115. The sequence continues at coordinate 2,195 of CAYMTG010000093.1, read as the reverse complement.
GATGCTTTGTAACGCTCAAGGAACTGATTTATCGCCTCGGGATACTGCTCCGCGATCTCCTTGCGAACAATTACGATGCCGGTAAGCAGGGAGCTTGATACTCCCAGATTATCCCATTCCTCATTAAGGTCGAGAGCCACGCGGATCCCTTCGTTCTTGGTCTGCGCTGTGGTAACAAAAGGCTGCGGGAGAAGCGCCACGCTGTCGGGATTGGTAAGAAGCGCTTGCAGACACTCGGCATGCTCGCTCTTCCACTCAACGGTAACATCGGAAGCAAGCCCGTTCTTCTCGAGAATGAAATTCAGCGAATACTCGGGCGTTGCGCCCTTGCCCGCAGAATAGATGGTCTTGCCCTTGAGGTCGGAAATCGAATTTACGCTGTCGCCGTTCTCACAAATATACAGAACCCCGAGCGTGTTGATCGCCATAGCCTGTACCTTGCCCTCGGTCTTGTTGTAGAGAACGCTGCCGAGATTTGCGGGTACGCACGCAATATCTACCGAGCCGTTTGCTACCATGGTTGTAACCTCGTCGGTAGCTGCTACAATCTGGAAATCGTAGCCGTAATTATCCGTCTCGTTATCGTCCATCAGCTTGGTAAGACCCATCGCTGTCGGGCCTTTAAGAGCGACTACATTCAGCGTCTCGGGAGCGGGGATCTCCGGCTCGGATGAGGTTTCGCTCTGAGTGCTTGCGTCGCTGTTTTCGGGAGAGGACACGTCGGAGGAGCTTGAGGAGCTTGACGTGCTTGACGTACCGGAATCGCCCGTGCTGTCGGAGGCGGTGTTTCCGGAGCAGCCCGCAAACGCGGTCACGCAGAGAACCGCCGCCAATACGCTTGAAAAAATCTTTCTCATTTTCATAAGTCTAAAATCTTCCTTTCTTTAATTAAAGAAACGGCAATTATTGCTGTTTCTCGGTACTAAAAAACGTCTGAGCGAGCCTCAGACGCAACAAAATAAAGCGGATTTTCTTAAAACTCCGCGAGATATGTCCTTGTTGTCTGTCTTTCGGCTCAGAAATTCTTTTCCGTCAGATGCTTTGCGAAACCGGAAACGCTAGCCTTTTCCGTGTTCCGCAAAATTTATTATACTCCCTTTTTCCCGATTTGTCAAGGGGTTTTTATACGATTTCTCCAAGAAGCCGCAAAGCGTTCTGTGAAAGGATATTATCCCGCTCATCGGCAGTAAGCGGGAGCCTGTTAAAACGCTCGATCTCCTCTTTTGCGTTCCACATCGGGTAGTCCGTACCCCACATAACTCGGTCTGTGCCGATCTTGCGGATAAGCTCCGCCGCATGCTCGGGAGACATCGCGTACAGCGAACTTGAGCAGTCCGCGTATACTCCGCTGTGCGCGAACAATTCCGCGCCCCTGTCCCACATAGACCAGCCGCAAAGGTGCGCGCCGATCGCCTTCAGTCCCGGGAACCTCTTCACCACGTTCAACAGCCGCTCCGGAGCGGAAAAGTCCTGCCTTGCATCTCCGATATGGAAAAGAATGGGAAGCCCGCGCTCCTCGGCAGCCTCGTAGATGGGAAAGGCGCGTTCATCGTCGAGATCGAACCTCTGGAAATCGGGGTGCAGCTTGATCCCGCGCAGTCCTAGGCTCTCCATGCGGGAGACCTCTCCGCGAATATCCTCGTAATCGGGGTGAAGCGCGCCGAAGCCTATCAGCTTGTCGGGGTATTCCTCAACGCTTTTCGCGATAAAATTGTTAATAGACCGCACCTGCTCGGGAACGGTAGCTACCGACTGCACGATAAACCGCGAAACGCCCGCCTTCTCCCCGGCACTGATAAGCTCCGAGACCGTGCCGTTATAATCGACGTGCATATTGTAGAAATCCTGTATCCCCTTCACCGCACGTTCGGCGATTTTCTCGGGATAGATATGCGCGTGTGCGTCAATTATCATTATAATACACTCCTTTTGGTATATATTTGGGGAACCTCTAGAAACCGATTCTCTCTTTTCAAACCGGTTTCCGGAGATTCCCATTTTTATTCTGGGGGGCAGTAGCTAGGGGAGGGTTCACGTCCACTTTTATGTTGAAAATATCTACGGACGCGAAAACTTGTTTTTGGCAGGATTTATGCTCACAAGTGGCTCAACCAAGCTGTTTGTGGACATAATATCTTTTTAGGGAACCTCTAGAAACCGGTTTGAAAAGAGAAAATGAGTGGAGTGCGTCGGAT
>CAYMTG010000092.1:0-7642 GCA_964393305.1 uncultured Ruminococcus sp. | reverse complement strand
CGAAAGCTCCTCCGCGCCCGTGGAATTTAGCAGCACCCCGACCGAAAGCTCCTCCGCGCCCGTGGAATTCAGCAGCGTTCCGACCGTAAGCTCCTCCTCAATCGCTGAATCTTCTCCCGCAAAATCGTCATCAATTGCGTCCGCGTCTTCCATAATCTCCTACGATCCCGCGAACGACCCCGAGCTTCAAGACCTCGACGACGGGAACTCGGACGACGATATTTCACCCGCGCCCACACCGGGTCGTGACCCCACCCGAACCGACAGGATGAAGGAAGCAATACCCAAGATCGGCATTATCGGCGGTATCGTTGTAGTCGTCGGATTTGCGGCGGCGTTCCTCATCACCAAATTCAAGAAATGATACATAACAAACAGCACGCGGAGAACATCGTTCCCCGCGTTAGCTTTATGATAGTCTGATTTTAACGTACTCGGATATTATCCTGACGCACTTTTCAAAGCCCAATTCCCCGTTGTTAAGGCAGAGATCGTAATTCCTCGCGTCTATCCACTCGCGACCGGTATGCGCCTTGTAGTAGGCTGCGCGCTCCTTGTCGGTGGACGCGATCATTTTCAGAGCTTCCTTCTCGTTGGTAATACCCTTGACCTCGGCTACGTTCTTCACGCAGCTATCGACGTCCGCGTACACGAACACCCGGATCACGCCGGGCATACCCTTAAGCACATAGTCGGCACAGCGTCCTACGATAATGCAGGACTTCTCCTCCGCGAGACGCTTGATCGTCTCCGCCTGAAAGCTGAAGAGGTTCTCCTCGTTCGTGAACGCCTTCTTCTCGGGGGAGATCTTCTCGCCGCCGGTATAGACGTTCATCTTGGAGAAAACCCCCGCCTTGGTTTTCTCGTCCGACTGCCCGAACAGCGCTTCGTTGATTCCGCTCTCCTCGCTGGCGAGCTTTATCAGATCCCTGTCCCAGAACGGGATACCAAGGCGCTCCGAGAGCATTTTTCCGATCGTTCGTCCGCCGCTGCCATAGCCGCGAGCGATAGTGATGATGAATTTCTCCATAGCCCATTCTCCAATCTCAGATTGTACAAGATCCCAAACCCCCGAAAGGGTCTCGACAACATAATCCGCGCCGTACCGGGCGAACTCCTCCCGCGAGCCAAACCCGCACAGCACCGCGCAGCACTTTATCCCGAACCGATGAGCGCCTACTATATCGTGAAACCTGTCTCCCACCATCAGACATTCCTCGGGACGCGCACCTGTCCTCTCAAGAATATCGGCGATAACCTCATGCTTCTCGTTTATGCTGCCGTCCATCGTACTCGCTCCCACGAAATCGAAGTACCCCGCGATACCGAAATGCTCGAGAATACGCTCCGCGAACTCACGCGGCTTGCTTGTCGCGAGATACACCCGCTTCCCGCAGGATTTCAGCTTTGCGAGAAGCTCCTCCGCTCCGTCCATAAGCTCGTTCTCGAAAATGCCGCGCTCGGCGAAGTACTCGCGGTAAAGGCGAACGCCCTCTCGCGCCTTCTCCTCGGTCATTCCGAAACGCCGCCGGTACTCGCTGATAAGCGGCGGACCTATAAAGCTCGCTAACTCCTCCCTTGGCGGGACTTCGTACCCCATACGCTCCAGCGCGTACATCAGGGAATTGGTGATCCCCATATAGGGATCAGTCAGCGTTCCGTCCAGATCAAAAAGCACAGTCGTGAACATCGTCATTCTCCCAGATACGCCTTCTTGACCTGCTCGTTGTTCATAAGCTCCTTTGCGTCTCCCGAAAGGGCGATAGTGCCGGTCTCGAGGACGTAGGCGCGGTTTGCGATGGAGAGCGCCTTCTTTGCGTTCTGCTCAACGAGAAGCACGGTCGTTCCCGACTTGTTGATCTCCGTGATAATATCGAAGATCTCGCTGACATAAAGCGGAGAAAGACCCATACTCGGCTCGTCCATCAGGATAATGGACGGCTTGGACATCAGCGCTCTGCCCATGGCGAGCATCTGCTGCTCGCCGCCCGATAGCGTACCGGCGGTCTGCTTGCGGCGCTCCTTCAGGCGCGGGAAACGCTCGTATACGCGCTCCAGCGACTCGGCGATCTCCGCCTTGTCCTTGCGGGTATACGCGCCGAGCATCAGGTTCTCGTAAACGGTAAGCTGCGCGAAAACGCGGCGTCCTTCGGGTACGTGCGCCATTCCCATAGAGACTATCTTATGCGCGGCGATTTTCGTTATATCCGTGCCGTTCAGTTTGACCGAGCCGCGCTTTGCCGGCACAAGACCCGTTATCGTGTGGAGAGTGGTGGTCTTGCCCGCGCCGTTCGCGCCGATAAGAGCAATAATCTCGCCCTGCTCCACGCTGAAGGAGATACCCTTGATCGCGTTGATCGCGCCGTAGTATACCTCAAGATTTTCAATTTCAAGCATCGACATAGCCGTTCCCCCTTAATCGCCCAGATAGGCGGTGATGACCTTCGGGTCGTTGAGTACCTTGGAGGTCTCGCCCTGAGCAAGCTCCTGACCGAAGTTGAGTACGGTTATTTCCTCGCAGATACCCGAGACAAGCTTCATATCATGCTCTATAAGCAGTATTGTCATATCGAATTTTTCGCGTACAAAGCGAATGGTGTCCATCAGCTCCGCAGTCTCGTTAGGATTCATGCCCGCCGCAGGTTCGTCGAGAAGCAGCAGCTTCGGGTCGGTGGCAAGCGCTCTGGCAATCTCCAGCTTACGCTGCTGACCGTAGGGGAGGTTTTGCGCGAGCTGATCCTTGTATTTATTGAGATCAAATACCTCCAGAAGCTCGATGGCGCGTTCGTCCATCTGCTTTTCCTCTTTAAGATAGCGAGGCAGACGGAGAACTCCCTCTATCCATGTGTACTTGGTCTGATTGTGCAGACCGACCTTGACGTTGTCCAGCACGCTCATCGCCTTGAACAGGCGGATATTCTGGAAAGTTCTGGCGATCCCGCTGCGGTTGATCTCCACGGGAGATTTTCCCGCGATATTCACGCCCTCAAGGAGGATGGAGCCGGTGGTTGGCTTGTACACGCCGGTGAGCATATTGAAGACGGTGGTTTTTCCCGCGCCGTTGGGACCTATAAGTCCGTAAAGCTGCCCCTTCCTCACCTTCATATTCAGCCCGTCAACGGCGCGCAGTCCGCCGAACTGAATGGACAGCTCCTTGACCTCAAGCATTGCGGAAGGATTTTCACTCATTTCCCTCACCTCCCGCTTCTCTCTTCTTGAAGATCGACTTCACCTTTTTAGCAAACGGCGAAGCGCCGATTCGCTCTCTGAGCTGTATGAAGAACGGCGCGTTGCTCCAGATCATCATACAGATAAGTACGACAGCGTAGATGAGCATACGGTAGTCTCCCACGCCGCGAAACAGCTCGGGCAGCGCGTATAGAATAATAGTTGCGATGATCGAGCCTCGCAGACTTCCAAGTCCTCCCAGCACCACGAACACCAGTATCAGAATAGAGGTGTTGTAGTCGAATTTCTTGGAGACGAGCTGCGTTATCGAATGTGAATACAAGCCGCCCGCCACTCCCGCGATAGCCGCGGAAAGCACGAACGCCATAAGACGATACTTCGTGATGTTGATCCCCACCGACTGAGCGGCGATATAGTTGTCGCGGACGGACATACAGGCACGTCCCGCCTTGGAATCGATGAAGTTCATCAGAATAAGCAGACAGATAAGCAGCACCGCCGTCACGATCCAGACATTGGTGTCCTGAGGCGCTTTTATTCCCAAGGGACCCGCCATAATGGTCTTCTTTGTTTCCTCGTCAACGTTCTGAACCGCCTGCGCCACGGAAAAATGCAGCCCGTTCTTATCCATAACGAGATAGACGTTGTTGGCTATCGAGCGCACGATCTCCCCGAAGCCGAGCGTTACGATAGCGAGGTAGTCTCCGCGCAGACGAAGCACCGGCAATCCGATAGCCACACCCATAATTGCCGCCGCGATACCGCCGACGATCAGCGCGAGCGTAAAGCGCAGCCATACCTGCGGGATAGCCTCCTGAAACAGCAGGGAGAACGCGCCCGAAACGTAAGCGCCCACGCACCAGAACCCCGCGTGACCCAGCGACAGCTCGCCGAGTATGCCGACCGTGAGGTTAAGCGAGATCGCGAGTATAACGTAGATCCCTATCGGCACGATAAGACCGGAGATCTTGTTGGAGAGTACGCCCTCTCCCGCCAGAATTCCCATCAGCACGAAGATAAACGCCGTCCCGGCAAGGGTTATTAGATTGTTTACAGTCGTTTTTTTCATATCTTATACCTTCTCGGAAAGCTTCTTGCCCATAATTCCCGTGGGGCGCACCACTAAAACGATTATCAGCACCAGAAAGACGATAGCGTCTGAAAGCTGCTGTGAAATATACGCCTTCGACATGATCTCGATTATGCCGAGCAGGATACCGCCTATCATCGCGCCGGGAATGCTGCCGATACCTCCGAAGACCGCCGCCACAAACGCCTTGATACCGGGCATCGAGCCTGTGTACGGCGACAATCCCGGGTAGCTCGAAAGCATCAGCACCGAAGCCACAGCCGCGAGCGCCGAGCCTATCGCGAAGGTCAGCGAGATCGTACCGTTTACGTTGATCCCCATAAGCTTTGCCGCGCCCATATCCTCCGAGCAGGCGAGCATTGCTTTTCCCGCCTTGGTCTTGTTGATGAAGAGCGTAAGTCCCGCCATCATCACGACCGAAACCACTATCGCGAGAAAAGTCTCCATCTTGATGGTGAGCGCGGGAGTAAGGTCCGCATAGGGCGTGTCCTTTGCCGCAGTGAAAAAGAACGGCGCGTGTCCCTCGTATACCAATAGGAATGGCGGCGCTCCGTCAACGATGGAGGTGAAGTTCTTCGTATCAGAGCCGAGCCACAGCAGCGCGATATTCTGGAGCAGGTAGCTTACGCCGATAGCCGTGATCAGCACCGCCAGCGGGTTGGTGCCGCGAAGAGGCTTGTACGCGATCTTCTCCACGATCACGCCCAGCACGGTGCAGACGATGATCCCGATCAAGACAGCAAGCCACACGGGACACCACGTTGTCGACATAGCGAGAAACACCACATAGCCGCCGGCCATGATTATATCGCCGTGAGCGAAGTTCAGCATTTTCGCGATACCGTAAACCATGGTGTATCCCAGAGCGATAAGCGCGTAAATGCTGCCAAGGCTTATTCCGCTTACCAGATATGATAGAAAGCTCAGCATAAAAATCTTCCTTTCGGGATTTTTTCTTCAAAATCGCAGAAATTGTACTCAAGATAGCGCAAATCCGTACAGGAGAGTCTTCCCCCGTACGGTCGCGCAATATTCAAATCAAAACAGGTCAAAATAGGCTTCGATCAAGCCTCAACGTAGGAGCCTACGCCGTTCTCAACGGTGATCTGCATTACCTTGGGAGCTTTTGTGGGTTCGCCGTCGGCAGTCCACGTAGTCTTGCCGGTTACGCCGTCGAACTCGATCTGGGTCATAGCGCCCTTGATAGCGTCGCAAAGCTCGGACATAGAGAGGGAAGCGTCACTAACGCCCGCCTTCTCAAGAGCCGCCTTGATGATATAGACAGCGTCGTAGCCGTCAGCCGCGAACTGGATAGGATTAACGCCGGGGAACTTTTCCGTGTACGCAGCGGTAAATGCCGCAGACTTAGCTTCGGGAGAAGAAGCGGCATAAGGGGTCATTACATATACGTCCTGAGCGAGCGCTACCTTGTCGCCGAGCTGGTCGATAAGACCGTCAAGTCCGTCGCCGCCGAATACAGGGATATTCAGCTTGCCTTCAGCCTGCTGAAGGATAAGGGAAGCTTCCTGATAGTAAATGGGGAGGAACAGCAGATCCGCGCCGCTCTCCTTGATCTTCTCGATCTGAACGGAGAAGTCGGTATTGCCGGAAATGAACGCCTGCTCGGAAACTATCTCAAGTCCCTTTACGCTTGCCTCATTCTTGAAGCCGTCGAGAATACCGGTGGAGTAGTCGATGGAGCTGTCGTAGATCACGCCGATCTTAGAACCGAGCTGATTGTCGGCGATATAGTCGGCAGCGATCTGTCCTTGACCGGGGTCGGTAAAGCATACGCGGAAGCAGTTGTCGCCCGCTGTAATGCAGTCAATTGCCGAGCCGGAGGGGGTGATAAGGAACATATTGTCCTTTGCCGCCTCTGCGGAAACCGCGATGCACGGACCGGATGTAACGGTACCGATAAGCAGCTTTGCGCCGTTATCCTTGATGGTATTGTACGCATTCACGGACTTCTCCGCGTCGTGTACGTCGTCCTGGAAATCGAGCTTGAGCTTCATGCCGTTTATGCCGCCCGCCTCGTTGATCTCGTCAACCGCGAGCTGAATGCCGTTTCTTACCGCGATGCCGTAAACCGCCGCTTCACCTGTTACGGGGCCGATACCGCCGATCACGAGAGTATTGTCGTCTCCGTCTGTGCCTTCCTTGCTGCAGCCGGAAACAGTAGCCGCCATTACCGCTGCGCATGCCACAGCCGCAAGGCTCCTCCAAAATTTCTTCATAACTAAGTTTCTTCCTTTCTTAATAAGCATTCGGACTATTTCTGTCATATCCGAATTTTACTTGCAACCTTACTATATCAAAAAATTCAATTTCTGTCAAGAACAAAAACATAACAATTTAATAAGCAAATTGCGGATTTTTTATGCACTTTTCACAAAATTGCGTCAAATCAATGGATTTTTCTCAAAAAATAAGCCCTGTCGCTGTCGGCAGGACTTGTTTTTTCATTCGGCAGTATGAATTTTTTCCTCGCGGAAAATGCAAATCGGTATTCCTTCGATTTGCAGTCCCCTGCGCCTTGTGTTCTACGAGTTAAGATAGGACTTAACCAGCACCTGAAGCAGCTCGTCACGATCGATATGGCGTATAAGTCCCCTCGCGTTATTGAACGTGGTAATATATGTAGGGTCTTCGGAAAGAATGTACCCTACAAGCTGATTTATGGGATTATAGCCCTTCTGCTTCAGCGCGTCGTAAACCGTAGTGAGAATTTCCTTCATCTCATTCTCGCGGTCTTCATGCACCGAAAATGTCATCGTCTTGTCCAGCATATCATCAAATCCTTTCCAGAGAGCCAAAGGCTCTGTTGTTTTTACCGAGCGCAGAAGGAGCCGTCAAGCGATCCCCCCGAGCGCGGTTTCCCCGTAATCCCTGCTCCTCTTTTCATTATACACAAATTTTTTCCAAAAAACAAGCAAAAACCGGCATTTTGCAAACACCTATGCCGAAAATCTATTATTCTCACAAATTTCCATAAATTCTTTTATGAAATTCTCACAAAAAAAGTTACTGAAAATTTACATATTTATAAAATTTGCTAAAACACTTGTAATGCGGCGAAATATGTGCTATAATAGGAGAGATGACAATTGGTCACCTCTAAAAACCTTGTTTGAGAGAAAATGTGCGGAGCACGCCGTCTGCGTCGTCAAACCTCCTCGCAGCATTTTGCCGAAGGCATAATGCGGGCATACAAGCCTTGCTTCGTCGGCTTTCCTAGCATCCGACGCCCTCCACCCATTTTCTCTTTTCAAACCGGTTTCTAGAGGTTCCCAATTATTTATGGAGACTTTGTGTCTCCGGATTTAAGGGAACGACTTAATTTTCCCGCCGAATGCGGGGGAA
>CAYMTG010000091.1:0-7649 GCA_964393305.1 uncultured Ruminococcus sp. | reverse complement strand
ACAATACCCTGAATATCCAGTTCAGAAATCTGTTGTCGCTACTGGAGGCTTGATCATGACTATTCGTATTGGAATTATATGTCCATCTAACATCGCGTTCCGCAGATTTTTGCCCGCGCTGAAGCGGTGCGGGAGCTTTGAATACATAGGTGTGGCTTACGCCGCTCCCGAGGAGTGGTTTGGAGAAAAGCCCGCAGCGGAAGTCATTGAGAGCGAGCGCAAGAAAGCGGAGAGCTTTTCCGAAACCTACGGAGGCGAGGTTATCAGGGGCTATGAGACTCTGCTTGCCCGACCGGATGTGGACGCGGTATATTTGCCGCTGCCCCCGGCACTGCACTTCCGTTGGGGAAAACGGGCACTGGAGAGCGGAAAACATCTGTTCATGGAGAAACCCTTTACCGTCGGCTTGGCGGAGACGGATGAGCTGCTGGCACTGGCAAAAGAGAGAAATCTTGCCGTCCATGAGAACTATATGTTCATCTATCATCGGCAAATTACGGAGATACAAAGACTGATTGGTTCCGGTGAACTGGGCGAGACGCGGCTGATTCGGGCATCTTTCGGGTTCCCGTTCCGTGGCTCCGGCGACTTCCGATATGACAAGACTCTGGGCGGCGGGGCTTTGCTTGACTGCGGGGGATATCCAATTCGGCTGGCACGGCTTCTTCTGGGAAATTCGGCTCAACTGGCGGACGGGCATCTTTCCAATGATAACCGATATGGCGTGGATCTTTACGGTAACGCCACACTTCGCAATGACGTCGGTTTGACAGCCCAAGTCGCGTTTGGCATGGATAATGCGTATCAATGCAGCCTTGAAGTCTGGGGAAGTAAGGCCTTGCTGACGGCTGATCGCGTGTTCACCCCGCCTGCGGATATGTCCCCTAAGCTTACGCTGCGGGACAATGATGGTATTCGGGTCATAGAGGTGGAGCCGGACGACCAGTTCCGCAACTCCATCGGTGTATTTGAACGGTGTGTCTCGGACTGTAAATTCCGGCAGGAGAGATACGCGGATATCGTGAGACAGAGCAAAATTGTGGATGAACTTAGAAACGGGAGGTATAAGATATGAAAGTAACGGAATTGGCGCTGCCCGGCGTAAAAGTTATCGAACCGACATATTTTGACGATAACAGGGGATACAGCACCGAAGCGTATAATGACCGCACATTACGGGAATATGAAATCACAACAAGGTTTGTGGTGGACTATGAATGCTATAACCGTGAAGCGGGGACGATCAGGGGCATTCATTTTCAGAACAACCCACATCCTCAGGTGAAACTGGTTCGCGTTTTACAAGGCGAGGTGATGGACTTTATTGTTGATTTGCGGCGCGATTCTCCCACGTTTAAGAAATGGATATGCCAGATCATTTCCGCGGAGAACCGCAAGCAGCTGTATCTTCCGAGCGGGTATGGTCATGCCTATATGACCCGTGTGCCGGGTACGGTGGTGCTTTATAAATTTGATGACTACTATGATCGGAGCTGCGTAAGAGCAATTCGCTGGAATGATCCCGACATCGGGATAAAATGGGAAAAATTAGAAGCGGGGGGGTAATTTTGTCAACGCAGGATGCAAACGCACCGCTTTTGCGGGATAGCGACTTAAATTTGACAATGGAAGGAAATTCATAATGAAAACAGCGGTTGTTACCGGAGCAACAGGATTTATCGGCAAGGCGTTTACGAGATATTTACTTGAAAAGGGTTATCGCGTAATCGCCGTCGTGCGGGACGCTTCGCACATAGATGACGAGTTCATAAGTCTCGGTCTTGAATCGGTCGAGGCTGATTACACCGAATATGACCGACTTGCCGCAAAAATCGGACACGCGGACATCTTTTACCATTTTGCGTGGGACGGTGTTTGGGGCAAAGAAGTCGGTAACTACACACTTCAAATGAGTAATGTCGGTTTTGCCTGCGAAGCACTGATGCAGGCGGTTAAAATGGGGTGCGTAAAGTTTGTGTTCGCGGGTACAGTAGCAGAACTGGAGATCAGGGAATATCTCGATAAAAATGTATGCAGACCCAGAATTGCCTGCGTCTACGCGATGGCAAAGCTCACGGCGGAAATGATGTGCAAGACATTGGCTTCACAGAATGGGATTTCGTTTAACGCGGGGCTGTTTGCGAACACGATCGGTCCGGGAGACTATTCACGGCGCTCAACAAATACTATCCTCAAAAAATTTCTGAACAGGGAAGCTCCGCAATTTGTAAAGGGCGAGGGATTAAATGACTGGCTTTACATCAAGGATGCGGTGCGCCTGATCGAAGCAATGGGAGAGAACGGGGTCGATATGAAAACCTACTACATCGGTCATACAGAACTGCGGTCGCTGCGGAAAACAATTGAAAGAGCGCGGGATATTGTCGCCCCCGGACTGAAATTGGATTTTGGGACGATCCCTGATGAGTTTTTAACGGATTACAGCTATATCTCTACTGATGAGTTGTATAGAGACACAGGTTGTAGGGCTTCATACAGTTTTACAGAAGCAATCAAAGAAACGGCGGAGTGGGTCATGACAATGGATCAAATTACAGAAAAGACAAATACCCAAAATCGAGCGGGGGGGGGTAATAATTACCTGAATTACATATTTTTACCGTCTTCCGAAAGCAAAGTATTTTGCCGTAAGGCAGCGTAGCTTAAGGAGGATGGAAAAATGGAAATCGTAAGCTTGAGCATACCTGAAGTAAAGCTGATAACCCCCACATATTTTGAGGATTATCGCGGGTATTACAGTGAGACATATTCTAAGAGGACGCTGCGCGAGTTTGGGATAGATACCGAGTTCGTTCAGGATAACCACTTCCTGTGCCTTGAAAGAGGGACGGTGAGAGGAATACATTTTCAGAACGACCCGTATTCACAGGCAAAGCTGCTCCGCTGCACGAAAGGAAGCCTGATGTCTGTAGCGGTGGATTTACGCAAAGGCTCCCCAACGTATAAAAAATGGGTCGCGGCAATATTGAGCGCGGAAAACCGCAGACAGATATTCGTTCCGAGAGGATTCGGGCAGTGTTGTATGTCGCTGGTGGATATGACGGAGGGGCAGTACAAGGTGGACGCGCTCTACGAGCCGGAATATGACAGAGCAATAGCGTGGAACGATCCTGATATAGGCATAGAATGGCCTCCCATCGACGCTGTTGTTTCGCCCAAGGACAGAAAGGCAAGACTGCTGAAAGACAGCGACGTAAATTTTGTGTATGAGGGGGTCATAAAATGAAAACAGCAGTTGTTACCGGAGCAACAGGATTTATCGGCAAGGCGCTTACGAAGCGTCTTGTGCTGGATGGGTACAATGTTTATGCCATCGTTCGCAATAGAGAGCGCCTTGGAGACACAAAAGCGTCCAATATATTCCCGGTCGTGTGCGATTACCAACACTATTCCGAACTTTCGGAGCTCATACCCGGCGGGGTGAATTGGTTTGTACATTTCGCGTGGGACGGATCCTCAGGCCCGCGCACGAAAAATATTATGGCTCAGGCAGAAAACATAAGGGCAGCCTGCACAACGATGGAGCAGGCGCGGCTCATGAAAGCGGAAAAATATCTTTTTGCGGGTTCAAGCTACCAGTATAGAATGGAGCCTTATGTGGTCGGCGGAAATGAGCGGTTCGAGGAAAAAAATATATATGGAAGAGCAAAATTTGCTTGCAGGGAGATGCTTCGGGCGGGAGCCGCAAATTACGGGATAAAATTCAACAGTGTTGTATTTACTAACGTGTTCGGAGTAGGGGATGTCTCAAATCGTTCAACCAATTCTCTAATAAGGCAGCTGCTTGCCGGAAATACGCTGAGGCTTATTTCGGGAGAACACCCGCATGACTGGACATATATTGACGACGCTGTGAACGGTATCATGAGCATACTTGAAAAAGGTAAGGACGATACAGAATACTACGTGGGTCTGAGACAACTCAAAACTTTCAGAGAGATAGTTACAAAGGTGCGGGACATAGTAAGCCCTGAGTCGGAGATGCTCTTTGGATGTTATGACGACAGGGCGTTTATCGATTACTCTAAAATTGATCTGGACGCGCTTTATCGCGACACGGGCTTTGAATGTACGGCGGATTTTGAGGAGAGCATAAGAAAAACAGCCGCATGGCTGAAAGAGGACAAAGGAGATTGATCAAGCATGGCGGAGATCGTAGTCGTAGGCAGCGGTTTTTCGGGCGCAATTTTGGCTCGAAAGGTTGCTGAGGAACTTGGCAGAAAAGTATTGGTAGTAGAAAAACGCTGCCATATTGGCGGAAACGCGTATGATGAGGTTGACAAACACGGAATACTTATCCAGAAGTACGGTCCCCATTTTTTGAATACAAACAAGTATTCCGTCATCAAGTATCTGAAGCAGTATGCAGAGATGTTTCCCTACGATGTAGAACTTCTCAGCTTTATTGACGGGAATTATGTTCGTCTCCCGTTTAATTTTAAGACCGTCCAGCAGCTCATTGGACCGGAGAGGGCGGAGCGCGTCATAGCGAAGCTTCGGTCGGCGTTTGCGGGTCGTGACCGTGTGCCGGTGCTTGAAATTGTGGAGCACTCGGATCCGGAAGTAAGTTCATATGGGGAACTGCTTTTTGAAAAAGCGTACCGCACTTATACAAGTAAAATGTGGGGTCTTCAGCCGGAGAAAATTGACAAATACGTCTTAGATCGTGTGCCTATGGCTATGGGCTACGACAGGCGATATCTCAACAAAGATTTTCAATATCTTCCTGTAAAGGGGTTTACGTCTGCCTTTGAAAATATGCTGGACTATCCCAATATCGAGGTGCGCCTTAACACTGACGCTCTGGAACATCTGACGCTTGCCGACGGTGAGGTAAAATATGACGGCGAGGATGTGGAGTGTCTCATCTACACCGGAGCGATTGATGAACTGTTCAGGTACAAACACGGACCGCTGCCATACAGATCTTTGGATATCCGCTATGAGTATTCGGAGAAAGACAGTGTATTGCCCTGCGAGATCATCTCTTATCCTCAAGCCGACGGTTATACCCGAAGCACTGAGTATCGCAAGATCATGTATGACGACAGTGCTGTAACAGGATCCGTGGTAGCCACCGAGTATCCGCTGGATTATGTTCCCGGGGCGGAGGTGGGCGGTATCCCGTACTATCCTGTTGTGACGGAGGAAAGTTCTGCCATCTATCAGAAGTATCTGATGGAGACGCGGCGATACAAAAATCTTTTCTTATGCGGTCGTCTCGCGGAATTTAAATACTACAACATGGATGTTTGTATTGAACACGCGTTAGAGTATTTTGAAAATGTTCGTGCGTACTTGGAGAAATGCTCATGCGTAAGCTGATCTCAGAATTTCTGTGCGGTGAAACTCTTCGCTATCTGATTTTTGGTGTGCTGACTGTCGCGGTAAATGTAGCGATTTACCATGCTCTGGTCTGGAAGCTTGATACGCTGGCAGCCAACACCATCGCGTTTTTTGATGCCGTTTTATTTGCCTATTGGACCAACAGCCGTTTTGTGTTCCGTGTCCGCTGCACGGCAAAGAGCTTTATTCAATTCATGACTATGCGTATCGGTACGCTTCTCATTGACGACGGAGGAATGCTCCTGCTGATTTCCTGGAATTGGAATGATCTCCTTGCTAAATGTGTGGTTAATGCTGTCATTATCGTGTTGAATTATCTGGTAAGTAAGCTGCTGGTTTTCAAGAAAGAGAAAAAGGAGTAGAAATAATGAAAGGTATCATTCTCGCCGGCGGTTCCGGGAGTCGGCTCTATCCCATCACCAAGGGAGTGTCCAAGCAGGCATTGGCGATTTATGATAAGCCGATGATTTATTATCCCCTGTCTGCTCTGATGCTGGCAGGGATACGCGAGGTGCTGATAATTTCCACCCCGAAAGACGTCTATATTTTTGAGGATATTTTGGAAGATGGCAGCCAGCTGGGAATGCGGTTCGACTATGCCGTTCAGGAGAATCCTAACGGATTGGCGGAGGCGTTCATCATCGGCGAGAAGTTTATCGGCAACGACAAGGTTGCTCTTGTGCTTGGCGATAACATTTTTTACGGCGCCGGTTTCTCTTCCATACTCAATCAAGCTGCCGCGTTGGAGGAGGGCGCCATCGTCTTCGGCTACCCTGTCCACGATCCGTCCAGCTTCGGCGTTGTGGAATTTGATGCCGACGGCAACGTTCTTTCACTGGAGGAAAAGCCCGTTCGACCCAAGTCCGGCTATGCCGTTCCCGGTCTGTATTTCTACGATAATCAGGTGGTTGAGATCGCTAAAAATATCCAACCCTCCGCACGCGGCGAGCTGGAAATTACGGCTGTGAACAATGAATATCTCCGCAGGAAAAAACTGCGGGCAATCAAGCTGCTCCGAGGTCTGGCATGGCTGGACACCGGTACCTATGACGGGCTTCAGGAAGCGTCCCAGTTCGTCAATATCATTCAAAAACGTCAGGGCTTGTATGTCTCCTGCATTGAGGAGATCGCCTATCGCAGAGGCTTTATCAGCAAGGAACAGCTCCTGAAGCTGGCGGAACCGCTGATGAAAACGGAGTATGGACAGTATTTAACCGCTATTGCGGAGGAAGGCAGGCTATGAGAAACGTATTAGTAACCGGCGGCGCCGGATTTATCGGCTCCAACTTTATCCGATACATACTGGATCGCGAGCAAAGCGTTACTTTGCTTGTGGATCTCGATCTGCTGACCTACGCCGGCAATTTGGAGAACCTGAAAGATGTGGAGAAAGATCCTCGCTATGTTTTTGTAAAAGGCGACGTTAGGGATAGGAAACTTGTAAATAGTCTTTTTGAGAAGTATGACATCGACACAGTGATCCACTTCGCGGCGGAGTCTCATGTGGATCGCAGCATTATGGAGCCGGAGGTATTTTTGACCACTAATATCATTGGCACCCAGACTCTGCTGGATGCCGCCAAACGCCATTGGAACCTGAGAGGAGGTGAACCGGACGACAAATATTCAAGGGAATACAAAACAGGTGTGCGTTATCTCCAGGTGTCTACCGATGAGGTGTACGGTGCATTGGGGAAGACGGGGATGTTTTCCGAAACCACGCCGCTTTCGCCAAACAGTCCGTATTCAGCATCCAAGGCAAGCGCGGATCTCGTTGTCCGAGCCTATTACAAGACATATGGATTGCCTGTGAACATCACACGCTGTTCTAATAACTACGGTCCCTGCCAGTTCCCTGAAAAACTGATCCCATTGATGATCCACAACGCGCTGGAGGACAAGCCGCTGCCTGTTTACGGAGACGGAATGCAGATCCGTGACTGGCTGTATGTGCTGGATCACTGTGCGGCTATTGCGGCGGTGCTGGAAAAGGGCAGGGTCGGGGAAATTTATAATATCGGCGGAAATAATGAAAAGACTAATCTGGAAATTGTGCGGCTCATTCTGGAAACACTGAATAAGCCGGAAACTCTCATCACCCATGTCAAGGATCGTCCCGGACACGACAGACGCTATGCCATCGACAACACAAAAATTACTACGGAGCTGGGCTGGAAGCCCGCCTATACATTTGAACAGGGGATCCGCAAGACTATTCAGTGGTACCTGCAAAACCACCAATGGATAGATCACCTCACCTCAGGCGACTATCGTGACTATTA
>CAYMTG010000090.1:5184-7693 GCA_964393305.1 uncultured Ruminococcus sp. | reverse complement strand
ATCAAATTGCGGTTCCGTTGGGAGAGGAAATGATGAATTATGGGAAAGAATAACTCGGAATCAAAAGGCTCGATATTTACTCAGGTCAAGATAATCAGCGTGATTTTGTTTGCCTGTCTTATCATCAATGTTATCGCGAGCGTTACTATCCAATACACTCAGATAAGGAGTAACGTCTCGCAAATGCTTACCGAGAATTTGAGCGGCGCCTCGCAGCTTGTGCTGAACGGCATTGACAATCTGAATATTCTGATCAGCGATCACTCTTACGACTATCAGTTCCTTGAGGGATCCGCCGAGGATAGGGAGAGCCACGCGGATCTGATCGCCGGTTTTGACGACAATGTTTTTGGTCTTACATATATCGGCGCTGACGGCACTCAGTACGGAGAGGGCGTTGATGAGAGCATTAAGTCGGACGTGTTCTCCCAAGGAACGCTGCTCACTACCCCTACAGGCGAGGACGGAGAGCTTTACTTCGGAGTAAAGAACGATATGGGCGCGCTTGTTTCGCATATGAAAGCGCAGAAGCTTGCCACCTTCCTTGAGGGTTCGGCGTGCGACGCATTTATCCTTTCCAAGGACGGCACGGTGATCGCGGCGAATTCCCACTCCGGTGATTATGATAAGGCATATCCCGACTACGTTCAGGCGGACGGCGCGTCGTTTGTCAACCCGCTGACGGGCGGACACTTTATGAACGGATACTGCTATGCGGGCGCGTCTATTCCCGGAACAGACGGCTGGACGGTGCTTGTCCGCGCACAGTCAGGCGAGTTTTACAGCGGTCTTGTTTCGGCGTTCTGGGTAAACGTCCTGCTTGTGATCATTATGGGCGTTCTGGGTATCCTTACGCTTGCAATTATGAAGAAAACCATCGTTTCTCCGATCAAGGTCATCCGTGATAAGATCGTTGAGATGTCCAACGGCAATATCTCGGGCGGAAACGCTGAGATCAAAGGCAAGGGAGAGCTTGCCGACCTCGCCTGCGCGGTAAACCGAATGAGCGAGTTTAACAGGGAGATCATTCACGACATTCAGTATACCGCCGAGCAGATCGCGGCTGAAAACCTGCTGGTTCATCCTAAGGCTGAATACAGCGGAGACTTTATTCCGATAAAGAACGCGCTTGAAAGCATAGTTGATTCCCTGAAGGAGGTTGTGGCGAATGTCGAGGCGGCGGCAAGCGACGTAAAGAACAGCTCCGTGCAGATGTCGACGAATTCGTCCGCGCTGTCACAGGCCGCCCGCGAGGAGTCGCAGATCGTCGATGAGCTGAACACCAGTCTCAGCGGCGTTCACAGGCAGATAAAGGAGTCCGCCGAAAAGGCTGTCGAAGCTCGTGAGGTCGGCGAGGAGTCTGTCCGCGCAATGAACGAGGGCAACGAAAAGATGACGAGAATGCTCGCCGCTATGGATGAGATCAAGCAGACATCCTCCCAGATCGCGAATATCATCAAAACAATTCAGGATATCTCCTTCCAGACAAATATTCTTTCGCTAAACGCCTCCATTGAGGCGGCAAGAGCGGGGGCGGCGGGTAAAGGCTTCGCGATCGTTGCAAACGAGGTCGGCGCTCTCGCGAACAAGACCGCGGAAGCGGCGAAGAGTACTACCGAGCTTATCGATACTTCGCTCAAGTCCGTTAATCACGGCTCAGATATTGCTAACGAGACGGCGGAAATGCTGGCAAGCGTCCTCGAAAAGATGACGAGATCCGCCGATATGATAAACGAGATCGCCGACGCCTCTGTTGAACAGGCGCAGTCCATCAATAACGTTGTTGACGGCGTAAACCGTATTGCCGGCTCGGTGGACCATGTCAATACCTCCGCTGCGGAGTGTTCAAGCTCAGCGGATGTCCTCTCGCGTGAGTCCGAGATGCTGTACAGCACTATCGAGAGCTTTATAACAGACGGAAAGACGGTGAAAAAGGAAGCGGCTCCCGTTGTTGAGAGAAAAACAGCGCAGACCGCGAAACCTGCCGAAGCACCCAAGCCTGTGCAGACCGCGAAACCCGCGAAACCCGCCGAAGCATCCAAGCCTGTGCAGACCGCGAAACCCGCCGAAGCTCCCAAGCCTGTGCAGTCCGCTAAACCCGCGAAACCCGCCGAAGCACCCAAGCCTGTGCAGTCCGCTAAACCCGTGAAACCCGCCGAAGCTCCCAAGCCTGTGCAGACCGCTAAACCCGCGAAACCCGCCGAAGCTCCCAAGCCTGTTGTTAAGCCAAATCCAATGCCTAAGATAATCACTCTTGACGAAAATGAGGAGAAGAAAGCGGAAGCTCTTAAGGCGGCGGCTTCACCCAAGGCGACAGCTTACAAGACGGAAGCTCCAAAACCCGCGTCCAAACCCGCTCCCCGAGCGTCGTCCGTTACGCAGACAAATCCCATTATCAAGCCGGGTGATTTGGATGTATTGCCAAGCGGTGAAAAACCGACCGTTGTTACAAAGGCGACAATGACTCCGGTCAATTACACTATTACACTGGACAGCAATAAGTATTAAG
>CAYMTG010000090.1:0-5084 GCA_964393305.1 uncultured Ruminococcus sp. | reverse complement strand
AGATTTTCCGCGCCGATATGCGAATAAGCATAACAGCGCGGATTTTGCAAAGGAGAAAAGTTATGGTTGATGTGAAGGAATTCGGTTATTTTCAGGGTTATCGCTGCGAGCTGGTGACTCTTACCGGCAAATCGGGTATGTCGGCGGTGCTGTCCGGCTTCGGGGCGACCGTGGTGTCACTGTTCGTTCCCGATAAGAACGGCAAGCTCGCGGACGTGGCGCTCGGTTACGATACTCTCGGAGAATACGCCGCCGGAAATTCCTGCTTCGGCGCGACTGTCGGACGTTTCGCAAACCGCATAGGCGGCGCGAAATTCACTCTTAACGGCACGGAGTACGCGCTTGACAAGAACGACGGCGAAAACACCCTGCACGGCGGCTTTTTCGGCTACAATAAGCGCGTCTGGACGATTGAGAGCGTTCGGGACGGAGATGAGCCTTATGCGGAATTCGGCTACCTCAGTCCCGACGGCGAGCAGCATTTCCCGGGAAATCTCAAAATCACCGTGCGCTTCACCGTGACCGAAAACGCCTTGAAAATCGAATACAAGGCTGTCTCCGACAAGGATACCGTCGTAAATCTCACCAACCACTCCTACTTCAACCTCAAGGGCGAGGGCAGCGGCGACATCAAGGATCACGTCGTACAGATCAACGCAAAGCAGTATACTCCGATTGACGCGGGACTTATCCCTACCGGACTGCTTGCGTATACCACCGGCACGCCCTTTGATTTTCAGAAGCCGAAGCGCGTGGGCGAGGATATGGATAACGGCAGGCTTGCCACCGGCTATGACCACAACTTCGTTCTCGGCACTCCCGGCGAGATGCGCACCGCAGCCGTGGTTTACGAG
Organism: uncultured Ruminococcus sp.; assembly: GCA_964393305.1. Taxonomy (GTDB): domain Bacteria; phylum Bacillota; class Clostridia; order Oscillospirales; family Ruminococcaceae; genus CAG-115. Next base: position 4,230 of record CAYMTG010000090.1, on the reverse strand, counting down.
CCGACCACCGGACGCGAGATGACCGTTACTACCGACAGTCCCGCAGTGCAGTTCTATATCGGTATAGGACTGAACAACGAAAAGGGCAAGAACGGGCATATCTACGATCAATACGCGGGTCTTTGTCTCGAAACGCAGTTCTTCCCGGACGCGCCTAATAAACCGAACTTCCCGAGCTGTGAGCTTAAGGCGGGCGAGGAGTACAGCTACACTACAATTTATTCATTTGATGTAAAATAACTTAGTCCCCCGCCTCTAAGGCGGCGTTAAGTGACGGGGCAAGGTCACTTATTGAATGCGCTGATATTTAATATGATTTAAAGCGGCTGATTTGGCTTAACTGAGCCAAATCAGCCGCTGCTTTATACAAGAGGTCACCTCTAAGAAACCTTGTTTGAGAGAAAATCGCCATAGCACACCGTCTGCTGCGTCAAACCTCCTCGCAAGGCATCAAGCCTTGCTTCGTCGGCTTTCCTTGCATACGGCGCACTCTGCCGATTTTCTCTTTTCAAACCGGTTTCTAGAGGTTCCCAAAAGATCAGGTCATTCTTTTCAGGTCGCTCGTATCGAGGTAATCCTCGGTGTATTGCTTTGTAAGCAGGGAGCGGGGGATATAATCGTTGTATTTGCCCGATATCTCGCAGTCCTCGGGGATCTTGAACTCGTATTTGTCCGCGCCGTTACGCTGAATTTCGTCAAGCGCGGCGATGATCGCGCCGCTTCCCATATCCGTCTTGATGAGAATACACACGGGAATGTACCGCGAGATCCACAGCTCCGCGTCCAGACCGCGCTGCCGCAGCGCGTAGACAAGAGCCATCACACCGCGAGTCCCAAGGAACGGGAACACCGCGAACGCCGTCTCCGAGAGCGGGATCACGATATGTCCCCCGCCGCACCGACAAGCGGCGGCGTTCGTCCACTTCTCGCGGATCTCGTTCAAGTGCTTCTGCGCGGTCTCGTCAAGAAACGGATATTCCTCGCGGCTCTCCAGAACCTCAAGCATTTTCTTCATCACCTTGGTATGGACGTACTCGTTGCCGGTATCCATCCACATATTCGCGGAAATGCCCTCGATTCGCTTGACGTAGATGTTAAGACCTTGTTTGTCAAGCTCGACGACCTCCCACGCCTGACCCGCAAGCGCGAACTGCGCCTTTGGCGGGAACGGATTCTGTACAGTGCCGATGATTTCAGCGGAGGCATTGTCCCCGCCGCGCCCGGAGTAACGCACCGTGTATTCCATCGGCACGGAGAACACCGCCAAAAACTCGTAGTTGTTGACTATCCCCTCGCCCTTCTCGCCGATAAGCAGCGCCCCGTCCTCGCCGCGCTCCAGACATCCGTTCTCCAGCAAATGCCGCAGCAGCGCGAGGTAGTCCCCCTTGGTAACGTGCGAAAAAACAGACAGCGTAAGCACCTGCCGAGCCAGCTCTTTTGGCTGAACAGAGCCGTTTGCCGCCAATATCGACATAGTCTGATGAAACAGTAAGCTGTACGGCAGCTTGGGAAGATACATAGGCTCCACCCACTTTTCGCGGGTGTAGAGCAGTATCATAGCGGTACACATCACAAAGTCCCAATGAATTTCCTTGTAGAATTCCGCAGGAGGGAGACTTTTGTCCCACCTAAACGCGAAGCGCATTTCTCCCACCGCGCCGCGCCGCCGCCCCGTGCGCCCCAGCCGCTGAACCAGTCCCGACACAGTAAGCGGGCAGCCCGTCTGGACGATTCGCTCAAGACTGCCGAGATCAATTCCCAGCTCCAGAGTTACGGTAGCGCCCGTGCAAACGGGGTGTTCGCCCTCCTTCATCTGCGTTTCGGCGTACTCGCGCAGCGCGGAGGAGATGTTCGCATGGTGAACGAGATAGGTGTCGGCGAGGTGATTTTTCGCCGCGATCCGCTTGAGATGGGCGATATTTTCCTCCACCTCGCCCTTGGAGTTGGAAAAGAGGATGCACCGCTTGTTATATGTGCTTTCAAACAGATATTGGTAGTAATTTTCCAGCAGCGCCTTGCTGTCCGAGTTGGGGATTTTCTCGGCAATCGGGAAATACTTGACCGATATGCGGATCTTGCGCCCCGTTTCCCCCACCTTAGGCGTGACACAGGGTGAGTCCGTACCCATAGACAGCCACAGCTCGGGCGCGTGCCTTGAGTCCTCGCCGAGCGTCGCGGAAAGTCCTATTCTTCGCGGTATAAAGCCAATTATGCGCTGTAAACGCTCCAGCACCGACAGAAGCTGCAAACCCCTGTCGTTATCCATAAAGTAATGTACCTCGTCGATTATGATGAATCGCAGATCCGAAAATAGACGATATGCGTTGGAGCTGTTCCGGATAAGGAGGCTCTCCAGACTTTCGGGGGTGGTCTGCATTATCCCACGCGGGTTCTTGATGAGCTTCTTTTTTGCTGTTGGAGAAGCGTCGCCGTGCCATTTGGTAACGGGAATATCCGCTTCCTCAAGCAGTCCCGTCAGCCGCTCGAACTGGTCGTTGATAAGCGCCTTGAGGGGGGAAACGTACAGCACTCCCACGCTCCCCGAGGGATTTTCCCAAAGCTGCGTCAGCACAGGGAGAAACGCCGCCTCGGTCTTGCCGCTCGCCGTTCCCGAGGTGAGCAGCAGATTGTCCTCCGAATTGAAAATAACGTTTGCCGCCGCAATCTGAATATCGCGCAGCTCCTCCCACTTGTTTTTGTAGATATAGTCCTGAATAAACGGCGCAAACCGATAGAAAATATTTTCGCCCATAGTACCGCCCCACTCGCTTACAGCTCAAAATCCGCAAATCCGTCCGTGTTGCCGCCGTCGCCGTTTCCGTCGGACTGCGAGAAGCTGAACTCCTCGCTCCCCATAAGCTGCGGGAGGGACTTATCCGGGTTCTGATACATAATGTTGAGAAGCTCGATATAGTCGCGTATCATCTCGCGGGGGGTGATGTTGGTCTGTGCGCCTATCCGCTCGAATTCCGCTTTCACGAAAAAAATGCGATCCTCAAGAGTGACCTTCGATTCGTACCCGTAGAGCTGCGCGTGAATATCCGAGAGCTTCTCCGTCAGCACGGTAAGCTCCTCATATGTGAGCGGGTTGAGCCTGATTATCGGCGCTAACATATCGTGCGTATCGTCCGTGGCGAACCGCCCGCGCTCCAGCCGCGACCGCAGCGCCTCGTAGCTGAAAACGCCGCGCCGCGGGTCTTCAATGCATTGCGGCGTGCCGCCCATAATAATGCCGATATGCGCCGCCTTTCCCTGCATAACGTCGTTGTACATCATCAGCATCTTCTCGTAGTTGTTGCGGCGGGTAACGGAGTTGGAAATCTTCATTATGTTGACAAGCTCGTCGATCATCACCACCAGACCCTTGTACCCCGCACTCACCAGAAACGCGGTGATAAGCTTGATGTAGTCGTACCAGTTGTCGTCCGAGATCACGACGCTTACTCCCAGATCCTGCCGCGCCTGTGTTTTGGCGGAATACTCGCCGCGCAGCCAGCGGACGGCGTTATTCTGACGAGTTTCGTCTCCGTCACGGAAGCCGTGATAATACGCGGCGATCACCGCCGCGAAGTCAAAGCCGTGTACCATATCCTGCAAGGAGTTTATTTTCGCGTAGATCCGCTTCTCTACCTCCGCGTCAAAGCCGGAGCTGCTGCGCGGTATTCCGCTTGCAATTACCTCTGCGCGTATTCCGTCGATCCATTTTTCGAGAATGAGGGAGAGCGCGCCGCCGTCCGGCTTCGCCTTTACGGAGAGCGAGCGCATAAGCTCACGGTATGTCGCCAGTCCCTGCCCGTTCGTACCCATCAGCCGCCGCTCCGGGGAGAGATCCGCGTCGCACGCGGCGAAGCCTCTGTCCATAACGTGCTGCCGCATTGTCTGGAGAAGGAAGCTCTTGCCGCTGCCGTAGCGCCCCATAATAAAGCGGAAGAACGCGCCGCCCTCCTCCGCGATGGAAACGTCGTGAAGCAGCGCGTTGATCTCGTTGTTTCGTCCGACTGCGATATACCCTAGTCCCACTCGCGGCACAACGCCGCCCTTCAGCGCGTTGATTATGCCGGAGGCTATTCTTTTCGGGATTTTTATTCTCTTAGTTTCGTTAACCTCGTTCAATTTTATCACTCCTGCAAGGTGTATCCTGACCCCGCCTGTCCCAAGAGGAGAGCGGGCTACCGCCCGAAGCCGCTCGGGTCTCCCCTTTTTGCCAAAAAGAGACAGGCTGAATTTTAG
>CAYMTG010000089.1:0-7715 GCA_964393305.1 uncultured Ruminococcus sp. | reverse complement strand
CACCGGGCATAACTGCTCCTGAGCGGCGCGTTATTTCGAGGAAGTTTTTTCCTTCTCCTTAGATGCGTTTGAAACGCTTGCGGCTTTTTGCGCGGCGCGTTTCCTCCTTATGATCATAGCCAACAGTATAACGCCCACGACCGCGACAACGCAGCAGCCTGCTATAACGATTACCGGAACAAATTCGTTCCTTTTGAGCTGAACGCAGAATGAACCAACGCCGTTCTCAAGCGAGGGATTATCCACGATCAGATAACTCCCGCTGCGAGTGAACTCAACGTCCTTCCACGCGCCGTTTACGTACCGCATAACATTTGGCGTACCCTTGCCCTGCGGGGATAAAAACCTCAGTTGAGTAACGGCGCCGTCTGCCGGCGGATATTCGATCTCGATCAGTCGTAATTCGCAGCCGCTGTCCGGGACAAATATACTGCCGCTTTCGGTCGAAACGCTGATTATGCTCTTGTCGGTGAATATTCCGTCCGCAAGCACAAGCGGGAAATTTTCCTCCGATTTTTGAATGCTCTCAATAACTGTTACGTATGGAAAATATATCGCCTCAACCTCTGCGGGAAAAGTAATGCAGTCGTTATCAAATTCAGACCATTGTGCAAAGCACCCGACCTTTTGCGGGATTTCGGGCATATCCTCCGGGGAAAGCGCCGCGCCGTAATCCACTTTAACAGTATTTATCACCTCGCCGTCAACGACGAAAGACACCTCGATCTTTGCCTCGCTGCCCGTAAGCCGTGCGAATTCTTCAAAGTCTATCGGAACCGCAGCTCCCGCATAGCTTATACCGTCAATCCCCGCTGCTCCGCGGTCTACAAAGCAGTTCCGCAATACCTCGACATTCTCGTCCGTAAAGTCCACGTATCCCGAAACAGCTCCGCACCGCTCTTTGCAGTCCGAAGCCTCAAGAATAGCCGCATTGTCGGTCAGGATAAGCCCCTGACCCGCAATTCCTCCCACATAGCTATTCGCTGAAATTGACACTTTCGCTGTGCAGTTTCTTATCGCGGCTGTGGAATATCCCGCTATTCCTCCGGCATAATTTCCGTCCGTTATCGTGATTTTGCCGTTTTCGGAAGAGTTCGTAACGGCTCCCATATCCATTCTGCCGACTATTCCTCCGCAGTAATTCTTTTTGGCGGTGATCTCGCCGTAATTGGAGCAGCCGTCTGCTGCGTCCCTGATCTTGTAGCTGAAGCTTAGGGATTTTTCGCCGCTGTATGCTATATCGTCCTCAGGGTCGAAGTCATAGTCTATTGCCATTAACCCGACAACTCCTCCGACATTCAGATCGCCCTGAACGCTGCCGTAATTAACGCACGATTCGGCTCGTCCCTGTCTCGTATCGGAGCCGTCCTCCGATACGTCGACGGTAAAGCTCTCGCTGTCGTCGTCGCCGTTCACAAGTCTGTCCTTAAACTCGCGGAGAATATCGGTGACATTCCCCAGTTCGTCGTTTATTGCCTGCAAATCGTCCAAAAGTATGTCGCCCTGCGCCTTTGCCGTACTGCTGATTGACGAGACGGTGCTGCTTATACTTGAGAAATTCGATGAAAAGCTGTCCACCGCCGCCGTGAATTTTTCGTCAGCCGCAGGGAACTCCACGGCAGGCTTATCGCCGAGAATTTTCGTGGTATCGGCAAGCTGTCCGGCAGCCTCGGAGAACTTATCGCAAGTCTGCGCCAGAATAGCGGACGCGCTCGAAGCGGACTGCGAAGCCTTTGAAAGCGTATCCATTGCCGAAGCGATGGAGTCCGCCGCTCTATCGAAGCTCTCCTCCGAGGATGAGATCTCGGAAACCGCGTCGGAGAGCTTCTTCAAGGCGTTTGAAATTGACGCGAAGCTCTCCTTAAGCGCATCTAAATCTATTTGCTCGTCAATTTCGTTCAGAGCGGAGTTTATATCCTCCGCCGCGCTCGTTATCTTTCCAATAGAGGCATTGATGACGTCAAACTGCTTTGAGATTTCATCAAGAGTATTCTCAGGAACGTTGGAGGTGCTTATTCTGTCGTAAGCGTCGGAAATATCGCCGATCGCTTTTTCGGCATCGGCAAGCGCGGAGCTAAGCTCCTCAGACGCAGTCTCCATTTCGTCAAGTCCCTCGCCGAGCTGTTCCGTGTTAATCGCTCCGCTGATTGAGGTCATAGCGGATGTCAGCTTATCGGCGGCTTGGGTAAGAGCGTCCGCCGCCTGCTTCAGCTCATCGGACGCCTTGTCGGCGTCGGGAATAGTCCCCGACGCCGCCCTCAAAGCCTCCGCCGCGTGAGAAGCGGCTTCGCTCAGTTCCGCCGCCGCCTCATTCAGTTCGTCAAGACCCTTCTGCATTTCGTCAGAATCTGCCGCTCCAACTGCCTTTTGAAGGGCGCTGCTCATCTTGGACAATGCCCCGCTCACGTCCCGGAGGCTGTCGGTAAGAGCGGATATTCCGTCGGACAGATCCTTGAAATCGTCCCCCTCGACCCATTGTTGAAGCTTCTTGCAGGAATTTCCAATTTTTGTAAGTGCTGAAGCGATACTTCCGACCTCGCCGTTGATTTTGTCGAGCGCCTCGATCATTGATCTCACAGCGTCCTCAACACATTCGGTATCGCCCATAGCCTCGCTTAGCTGTTTCGCCGCATCGCTTAAGTCCGTGATAGCCGCTGAGATTTCATCTATCGACTTGTTGAGAGAAGCGATTCCCTCCTTTGCGCCGTCAACCGCATCCTGTATATCGTCGTTGGACGCGGATATGCCGTCGAAAACCTCTTCAAGAGACTCGCTGAATTGACTGAGCAGATCCAGTCCCTCGCGTAATCCGTCAAGAGCGGGGGACAGTCCGTCCAGAGCAATATCGGCACGTGCGGAAATTTCGTTTATTCCGTCCGTCCAGCCGTTAAAAATATCCTCGGCGCGGTCGGAGATGTCGTCCGCAGACTTGCGAAGCTGTTCCATCTGCCATGAGAGGGTCTGAACTTTATCGTTTACGGCACTGCCGCCCGACTTTGCGTCCGCGATAAGCTCGTCGATAAGTCCGCCGATTATATCCATCTCATCCGCCAGCTTCTGCACGGTATCTTCGTCAAACTCAATGCTGCGTGACGGCTCAAGCTGTCCTGCGATACCGCCTACGTCCTTGCGCCCGAAAACCTCTCCGCGATTAATGCAGCCGCACAGATACCCCGATTGTCTCCCGACTATTCCGCCGATGTTGTAGCCAATATGCGGATAACCGACCTTTCCGTAATTTTCGCAGCCTTGTATTATTCCGTCAGAAAAACCCGCGATACCGCCCGCGTCGGTTGTCGAGGCGGGTTCCTCCGAGGATATGATGCTGTCCCAGTTAATATCGTCAAGCGACAGCTTCACATCAGAAGCGTCGGTGTTGACGCTGCAGCGGCTTTCGCAGTTCAGAATAACACCGGAGCTGCTTCCGACTATTCCGCCCGAGCTGTGTTCTCCCGAAATCATTCCGGAGGATTTGCAGTTGGAGATAAAGCCGCTCTCCTCGTTAATTCCCGCAATTCCGCCAATATGATCCGCGCCATTTACCGCTCCGGCAAAGGTACAGCCGATGATGCTGCCGCTGTTGCTGCCCGCGATCCCGCCGATATATTCCGCGCTTCCCTTTGGAGAAACAGTACCCCTGACAGTGAGATTTTTTACCAGACCGCCGCGTCCCACGTATCTGAAAAGACCCGAATACGAGCCGTCATCCGTGATGTTAAGCCCGCTTATCGTGTGTCCGTTTCCGTCGAACGTTCCCTTGAAATACGGAATGGCGGTGAACTTGCCGGAAAGCGATATGTCAGATGAGAGCGTCACATGAAGGTTCTCGCTGTAGGAGTCAATGCGGCAGCTCCGCGAAAGCTCCGCCAGTCCCGTCTCGTCGGAAATGATAAGCTCCCGCCTGCCCGGCTCTTCAACAACAGCGGTGTCCGAGACGGCAGTGTTCAGCGGGATAGTCAGAGCGAGCAATCCCGCAAGGAAAGCGGAGATCATTCTGTTTGCCTTCATACCTTTGCATCCTCCGTTTCGTTATCATCGCTGCTTAGTTGGTTTTCAATTTTCAGATCGACTCGGTTTTTCAGTTCCTCCGCGGTGTCGCTGTCGAGCTGAGCACTTATTTCTCCGTGAATAATGCCGGAGATCTGCGCATCGACAATACCCGAAACATAGCCGCGTACGCGCCCGTTTACTCTCATCAGACCGTAGCGTTTCCGGATAGCCTCCTTGCGCCTGAGGGTGAATGATGTCTTCTCAATAATGGTATCGCCCAGCAGCAGTGTAGGCGGCAAAACGATCATTACAAGGAAAATCGAGATGAACGTACCGCGCCCCAGACAAATTCCGATCGAGGAGATCGCGGGATCGGAAGACAGGAAGCCTATCAGCAGTCCCGCTATCGCGAGGATAGCGCCGGAGGTGATGATCGTGGGGAACGCCTGGTTGAGCGTTTCAACGATAGCGTCCTTTATCGGCATTTCCTTTTTTAGCTCGGTGTAGCGGCTGGAGATAACAATGGCGTAGTCGATGTTCGCGCCCATCTGTATCGAGCTTACGATAAGGTAGCTCAGGAAGAAGATGTTGGTGTCGGTAAGAGTCGGCACGGAGAAGTTTATCCATATCGCTCCCTGAATTATCGCGAGCAGCAGTACGGGCAGTCCCGCCGACTTGAAGGTGAACACGAGTATCACCAGGACAAACAGCAGTGACAGTATGCTTACCATCAGATTATCCTTGGAGAAGCTGGAGCTTAAATCGTAGTCGCTGGTAGAATCCCCGACGACGTAAGCACCCTCGGGGTAGTACTCGTAAACTACCTCGTGAAGCTCGTCAAGGAACGCGAAGGTTTCCTCGCCCTCCTCGGGAAGATTGGTGTATAGCAGCAAACGGCTGTAGTTCTCGGTGCCGAGCTGCAATTTCGCGTCGGTGAGCTGATCGTTGAGGTCGTCAAGCTTTTCGTTTACCTCGTCGTCCAGAGTGACGTATCCCGCCTCCTTCTGCTCGTAGATGTATCCGAACATATCAATGAGAGGGACGGCGTAGTTGTTTATTGAGCTTACTATCTGACCGTAGTTTTCCTCGGACGCCGCATACGCGGAATAGGCAAGCTGTACCACCTCGATGTCCATATCGGTAAGCTCGGCGAACTGCCTCGGGGTGAGCGCGTCTGTCAGAACGTACCCGTCCATAGCCTCTATGTTTGCAAGCCCCATCGCCGATTCCACCTGCGGAAGATCCTCAACGCGCTTGAGCAGACTGTGTTCCTTACTGTAGTCTCCTGCGGGCACCATCACGACCACGAGATTATCCGTGCCGAAGGTGGCGTCGATTTTTTCCTCGGCGATCTGTGAATCGTTTTTTGTATAGGTGGAAAGCGTAGAGTAGCCGTAAACATAGCTGCAGTTATTCGAGAGAATAAAGCTTACCACAAGAGCTACGGCGAATATCGGCGGCGCGATGTTGCGCAGCTTAACATCGAATTTTCCAACGGCGGTGATGTTGGGAACGAAGTTGCGGTGGTGCGTTTTGTCGATAAGCGGCGAGAAGGTCATCAGCAGTCCCGGCATAAGCGTGAATACCGCGAAAATGCTGAAGAAGATCGCCTTGATAAGCACTATGCCCAAATCAAAACCCAGCTTGAATTGCATAAGCATCATTGCCACCATACCCGAAACGGTGGTAAGGCAGCTTGACGAGATCTCGGGTATAGCCTTGCTCAGCGCTGTGATACAAGCCTCACGAGCGTCCATGCACAGGCGTTCCTCGGTGTAGCGGTTGCAGAGAATGATCGCGTAGTCAATGGCGAGCGCGAGCTGGAGGACTACCGCGATCGAGTTCGAGACGAACGAAATTTCTCCGAAAATAAAATTCGTCCCCATATTGAGCAGCGCAGCCGCGCCGAACGTGATCAGCAGCACGGGTATCTCCATATATGTATGCGACGTGAAGAAGAGCACTCCAATGATGATGGCCAGTACGATCACCACGACTATCCGCATTTCCGCGGCAATAGTTTCGGAGGAGCTGTTCCCGACATCGCTGGAAATGTATACGTCATAGGAGGCGAGCCGCTCCTTGATGGAATTCATCGCGCTTCGGGATATTTCGTCCTCGGTCTCGCCGTCAAACGTGACGGAAAGCAGCGCGGAGCCGTTCTTGTAGCTCTCTGCGTCGTTCTCGACCGTTACGGAAGTAACGCCGTTGATCTGCTCCAGCTCCTCGGCTATTTTCTCCGCAGTGGTGAACGTCACGTTATCGAGCATAATGCTGCCCGAACCATAGGTGACGAATTCCTCGTTCATCAGCGACAGTCCGATCCGCGTTTCGGAACTGTCGGGCAGGTAGTCGGTGATGTCGTTGTTGACCTGCGTCCAGCCGGTGGCGATAGCGCAGAAGATCCCCGCGATTATGTAGAACAGGAAGAACCCCTTGCGCTTGTCAACGATCAGCGATGCCACGCTCTCAATCGGCGTATTCTTTTTGGTACTCATATAATTCACTCCAATATTTATGGGGATCTCTAAAACCTCGCAAAATGTCAACGGGAATGGCTTTGTTGAGCCGTTTTGTGTTTGGGCGTATTGGTCACCTCTAAAAACGCAAGTTTTGAGAGAAAATCGCCAATAGCCGCATTATCTGCTTCGCAGGCGGATAATGCGTCCTTTGCATACGGCGCACTCTGCCGATTTTCTCTTTTCAAACCGGTTTCTAGAGGTTCCCTTAAAAAATATATCATTCTAATTGTAACACTTTAAGCCATGGAGTTCAATGGGCAATATCGGAACTTTGTACAATAAACCGGTCTGAGGCGCGGTTAATCCGTTGATGCTGCGATTGCCCCAATAGGAAGGTGTTTCGCAAAGAGACGCAAAAACCGGGAAGCCCTTCGACTTCCCGGCTTTGTATTTCTGATCCCTCATTAAAAGGTCAGTAATTCTCCGCGCAGATCTCAAAATAGCTTTGCGGGTAATTGCAGACCGGACAAACCTCGGGAGCTTCGGTTCCGACAACTATGTGTCCGCAATTGCGGCACACCCAGATCTTGACCTCGCTTTTTTTAAATACCTCGGCAAGCTCGACGTTCTTGAGAAGCGCTCTGTAACGCTCTTCATGGTGCTTTTCGACAGCGGCGACCAAACGGAATTTCTTAGCAAGCTCGGTAAATCCTTCTTCCTCGGCGGTCTTTGCAAATCCCTCGTACATATCCGTCCACTCGTAGTTCTCGCCGTCGGCGGCGCTTGCAAGGTTTTCGGTGGTATTTCCGATACCCGAAAGCTCCTTGAACCACAGCTTTGCGTGTTCTTTTTCGTTTTCAGCGGTCTCGAGGAAAATATCGGCAATTTGCTCAAATCCCTCACTCTTTGCAATCGAAGCAAAGTAGGTGTACTTGTTTCTTGCCTGAGATTCGCCGGCAAACGCTGCCTCGAGGTTTTTCTCGGTCTGAGTGCCCGCATACTTGTTGGGCGTCCGCGGCTTGTCCTCGAGAAGCTCAAGCTTATCGCCGACAGCACCACATTCGGGGCAGGTAGGGATCACTCCATCCGCGACCCTGAATTCGTCGTTGCAGACTTTGCATCTGTATTTCTTCATTGTGATTTCTCCTTATTCGTGAAAATGCGGCTTTCGCCATGCTATTAGTATGGCATATTTTATACCATTTTATAATCAAACAGTAGACAAAGTCTACTGTTTGATGCCGCCGTGCAAAGCACGGCGGT
>CAYMTG010000088.1:2870-7740 GCA_964393305.1 uncultured Ruminococcus sp. | reverse complement strand
AACTTAACCAGATCGCGGATACCGACTTCAACGGCACGATCGTTCTTAACGGCGGCGTAATGAGCGACGGTCTTAAGCAGGTTGACGGCGACTTCGACTATGCGAACAAGAAGAGCCAGCTTTTCCAGCAGGTATATGATGAACTTAGCACAAAGCTCACCGACGCACAAACCAAGCTTGCAGACACGACCGCGGCTTACACCACCACCCCCTTCGACCTCTCCGCGAGCGGGAGCGCAGCAGAGTGGAACACCGTAGACGACAACTCCTATACTAAGCCAGCGGCCGATGACTTGTGGGTAGCTCTGGGGCTTTCAAAGGGAGATACCGACGACGAGACGGCGGACCTTTCGCAAGGAACTCAGGTCGCTATAACGTTCCAGTATGACGAAACGGACGGTTGGACGGCTGTGAAGGCAGAAGTAACCGGTGGTCCGAAGGATAAGACGATCACAGACAAGGAAACGCTTGCAAAAATCACGACAGACCCAGCTGACGGGACAGACGAAACAACCGGCAAGGGCGGTTTTACAGTAAAGCTCACAGAGGGAGCGAACGCGACCCAAGGGGAGCTTGGCAACGCAGTATTCAACGCATACGACGCTAAGTCGGGTGATACCGTTACGCTCGTTTACACAAATGCCGATCCCACGAAGTACGCTCCCACAAATCTTGGTATAAACAACGATACACTTGAAATTACCAACGAGGGGAGTGCAGATGACACCGATTACAAACTAGAGGCTACGTTGAACACAGCCATAACGGACGAAGAAATGACCGCAACCATAGCAGACTCACTAAACGCGCTTGAAGATCAGACTGTGGAGATTGGATACCTTGGCACGGTTACAACGTCTGGAGCAAGTACCTACGGAGATATGACAATAAAAATAGGAGACGCGACGGTTGATTTTACAGACAATGATGCCCAGGAGATCGTAATAAACGGCGTTTCTTTCTATGCGAAGTTGGATATTGCTGCGGCTCCTACAGAACTTAAACTTTACACAAAGACCGGCGATACGTTCGTCGAGGACGATGAAACGGAGCTCGTGACAATTGCATTCAATGCGGCAAGCACGACCGCAGGGGAGACAAAGGGAACCGTGAGCGGAGCTATTTCGATTGAGAGCTATAAATATGAAGCACCCGGAGCGGGTCTTGATATCGAGGCGGGTACGAACTCCGAGCTTGGCACTTCCAACGATCTTAAGGCTCAAAAAGAAAGTCTTGCGGCGGAAATCGCGTCCATCCAAGAGGAAATCAAGGGAATAAGCGGCACGACGAAGGACGAGGACGGCAACACCGTAATTTCCGATGAGTCGTGGGCTAAGGTCAAGGATTACCTGACCAACGAGAACGTATCTATCGCAGACGCGTTCGATAACTCTACCGCTCGTCTGCTCTACACCGAGAACATCACACTCCAGACAGGCGCACGCTCCAAGGACGCTGTAAACTTCACGTTCTCGTACAACAACGACGACAGTGTAGATATGCGCGGTCTTGAGGCGAACCTCGATATCTCCGCACGTGCGAACGGTCTGAACACCGAGAACCTCAACATCTCCACCGCTGACGACGCAAACGAGGCTATGGATCAGATCGACAAGGCTATCAACAAGGTTTCCATGGTTCGTGCGAACTTCGGCGCTATCCAGAACAGACTTGAGCACAAGATCAATAACCTGACCGTAACCAACGAGAACCTGACCGAAGCTGAGTCCTCTATCCGCGATACGGATATGGCTTCCGAGATGATGAACTACACCAAGTACAATATTCTCCAGCAGGCGGCTCAGTCCATGCTGGCTCAGGCAAATCAGCAGCCGCAGTCCATTCTGCAGCTCCTGGGTTAATCAAGCGGCTTAAGCAAGCGGCTTAGCTAACTGATTATCGCGCCCCTGCGGCGGCTTCGGCCGACGCAGGGGTTAAGCGGTATTCGGAGATAATTTGATAATTTGTGTAAAAAATGGGATTTTTTCCCGATTGGAGGGGCTATTATGACCGGCACTCTGAAGAAAATATCGGCGCTGATCCTGAGCGTGCTTATAGCGTTTTCCGTTATCCCGCGCTCTGTTTTTGCTCGCGCTGAAACGCTCTATGTGGATAGGAACGCGGACGCGGTGTTCGTTATCGACGCGACGGGTTCTATGTCTCCGTACATAGCGGGCGTTAAATCCAACCTTTCTGATTTTATCAGTCTTCTTGACGGAGATGGAGTAAACGTCAGAACAAGATTCATTGTATACAGAGATATTACGTGCGGCGAGTCCACGGTAATGTCGGATTGGTTTACCGATACGGATTCCGCCATAGCATATCTTAACAGTATTAAAGCAAGCGGCGGCGGAGATGGACCGGAAACGCCATTTGACGGTTTGGGCGATACATTCAGTCCCGGGTTCGGTTTCAGGGATGGCGCAACGAGATTTTGTGTCCTGCTGACAGACGCGAACTACAAGATGGACAACAGCAGAGGACTAACAGCGGTGGATGACGTTGTCGAACGTCTTCGCGCCGAGGATATAAACACGTCTGTAATCACCTGCACCTCGTATTATTCGATTTACGAGACACTCGTTTCTCCCGGATATTCGACGACGGGCGAGGACAAGGGAATTCTGGCGGATATTACCGGAGATTACAGCATATTGCTTAAGGACTTTGCCGACGTTATAATCAATTCGGCAAAGACCGCCGTCGTACAGAGAATGGAGCCGTATTTCGGCGAGGTGGGCAGTTCTCATTTCGTTACCGTTACCGCGCTCAATCTGGATTACAGCGACGATTTTGCGGTAACCTTTGACGGCGAGCCTGTCGAGATCATCGATAAAGAAGCCGGATACTTTACATTCAATACACCCGCCGACAAGGCGGTTGGCAGCTACCCCGTTGTGATAACCAACGGCGGCGGCATGGTATCATCTGCGGGCAGCTTTACGGTATTGGATACTCCCGCCGACGACGAGCCTTTTATTTATAAGGCTTCGCCCTACAAATTTGAGGAGGGCGTGAACACAGTCGTAACCGTAGAGGGAAGAAATTTCATTAACCCGACCGTATATCTCGGCGACCGGGAAATGACGATCTCGAGTGCGTCCGATCTGTCCGCCGGAAAGATCGTATTTGAAACGGGTGATTCCATTCCCGCAGGAAAATACGAATTGAAGATCGTGAACGAAAACGGCAAGTACGCGGTCGCTCCCGAATATTTCAATCTCTACTACGGCGAATTTTCCGAGCCGCATACTATAACGAGCGTGTCTCCCGCCTCCTATAACGAGCATGAGGAGAAGGAAGTCACCATTACCGGTACAAGGTTCAAAGACCCTGTTGTTATGCTCGGCGGCACGGTTATGGACGTGCTTTCAAGCAGCGACACATCGATAACTATCCTCGTGCCGGAGTCGTTCCCGTACGGTACATACGCTGTTTCGGTGACCTGCAACGGCGTCACGATAAAGAAATATTCCGCTCTTACTATTAAGGAGAGAGTGGTTGCGTCACCCGTGATCGATAGCGGCATAGGAACGTCAAGCGGCAACGTCATTAAATGGACGGCGACGGAAGGAGAATCATTCACGGTATACAGATCCGAGTCGTCTTACGGCTCAAAAACCTTGCTCGGAAAAACCAAAGAATTAACGTACACGGATAAGACAGCCAAGAGCGGCGTTATGTATTATTACTTCGTCACGGCTGATTTGACGCTTTTCGGCGAGACACGAACGAGCCGCTATTCCAACGGCTATGCGATAGGAACCGAGCTGACCGCGCTCGACACTCCCGAAGACGTTACGGGCGAGGTAATATGCGATGACTCCGAGGAGCTTAAGGAATACTACGCGCTTATTCAGTGGCCGGAGGTCGATTTCGCCGACGAGTATGAAGTTTACCGCGCATCGACAGCGTCCGGCTCGAAAAAACTGGTTGGAACGACAAGCGACACATTTATCGAGGATCATAATTTCACGGTAGGCAATAAGTACTATTATTTTGTAAGAGCAAAAAATACGGACGCAAGTTTGACAGGTCCTTTTTCAGCATACTGCATAGTAACGATGGAAACTCCCGTCATAGAAGTACCGACGATCAAAAACGCAGCATATAACTCGGAGACGGGACAATTGACGCTTACCATCAAGCTTGTATCTCACGCGGAGGAGTATCAAATTTGCCGCGCAACCTCCAAGTCAGGATCCAAGAAAATAATCGGTACGACCAAGAATTCCACCTTTGTTGACGACACCGTTGTCGAAGGAAAAACGTACTATTATTTTGTCAGAGCAATGAATTATTCGCTGGATCTTACGACAAACTTTTCTTCGTACTATTGCGTAAAAATTCCGACTGCTCCCGTAGTTGTTTATACACCGACGATCACGTCCGCGACTTGTGAGGACGGCGTGGTTACCGTGACGGTTGAGGAATACCCCGGTGCGGTGGGTTATGAGATTTGCCGCGCAACATCGGCAACCGGCAGCAAGACGGTAATGGGTACGATAACCGACGGCAGTCTTACCTTTACGGACAGCACAGTCGTTGCCGGTAAGAAGTACTATTACTTTATGCGAGTTGTGGACGCGGACGGCAATAAGACAGCGTTCTCGACATATCAGACGGTAAGTGTTCCCGAGGTTCCCGTAGTCGTTTATACACCGACGATCACGTCCGCGACTTGTGAGGACGGCGTGGTTACCGTGACGGTTGAGGAATACCCCGGTGCGGTGGGTTATGAGATTTGCCGCGCAACATCGGCAACCGGCAGCAAGACGGTAATGGGTACGATAACCGACGGCAGTCTTACCTTTACGGACAGCACAGTCGTTGCCGGTAAGAAGTACTATTACTTTATGCGAGTTGT
>CAYMTG010000088.1:0-2770 GCA_964393305.1 uncultured Ruminococcus sp. | reverse complement strand
TTACGGACAGCACAGTCGTTGCCGGTAAGAAGTACTATTACTTTATGCGAGTTGTAAACGCGGACGGCTCCAAAACCGGATTCTCATCGTACGCGAAGGTAGTCGCAAGCTGAGCGTTTACCCCAACATAAACCCTATAATAAACAGTGCTGCGCGCCCCGTGGGGCGCGCAGTTTCTGCTTCCTAAGCTACCCTTTAAGCATAACAAAATCCCCCGATTTACTGCGGGGGATCTTGTTATTTCCGCGTATGGCAGCCATACGCAGAGGATTTAGCCGGCGTTAATGTCCTCGTTTTTTTCCCGGAGTGACGCGGAAACGAACTTAACAAAATCGTTCCTGCAAAGGGCGCGGGAGAAGTAGAAACCCTGAATGAAGTCACACTTGAGATTGGTGAACGCTTCGAGCATTTCAAGGGTTTCGACGCCCTCGACGAGGATCTCCATATCCATTTCCCGAAGCATTTTGACGGTATTCTGGAGGAAAATCCAGATTTTCGGGTTGTTGCGGTCATCCACAAATGACTTGTCGAGCTTGACGATCTTGAGAGGAAGCGTCACTACGCGCATAATATTGGAGTAGCCTGTGCCGAAGTCGTCCAGCGAGAACTCGATCCCCGCTTCGGACAGCTTGTTCAGATTATCCATCATCACTTTCTGGGAGTAGGACGCGGCGGTCTCGGTGATCTCGAGGTTTATGCTGCTCGGGGGGACGTTGTACCTTCTCATAATTTCAAGAAGATTGTCCGCGAGGTCGCTGTTCATACACTGCGCGACGGAGAGATTGACCTCGATATATTCCATACCGAGCTGCTTGTACTCGTCGCTCGCGATGAATTTGCAGACCTCCTCGAATACGTAGCGCCCGATCTCGTGGATAGCGCCGCTGCGCTCCGCCGCGGGGACAAGGATCTCGGGTGAAATAAAGCCGTGTACATCGTCGCAAAGCCGCAGCAGCGCCTCAGCCGAAAGAAATTTCCTGTCCCTTATGGAGTAAATCGGCTGGTAGTACACCTCAAACTTCCTGTGCGCGAGCGCGTTGTCGATAATGCTGTTGATGTTGTTCCGGATCTCGAAATCCTCGGAGCTGTACACCTCGCCCGCAGTCACAAACCGCCCGCTGTATGGGATCTTTTCGTGGAAATCAAGACCGAAAGCCATCAGCGACTTGAAGCTGTCGATCTCCTCGGGACATCTCGCCAGAACCACCACGGGCGTGAGGTTCAAATCAAAGCCGTTGAAGCGGGAGCGTATCTTCAGGTCGTTGATGATATAATCCGCCGCAAGCTCCGCCTTTTCCCGCTCGCTCTGCGGGAACACGACGCGGTACCGCCCTCTGTCGAGGTAGTAGGCCAGCGCGCCCGAGCACTTCAGCGAGTCCACAATATTCTCAATACGCTCGCCTATCTGACGAACCAGCGCCATCGTACTCTCGTAGCCTAACATATTGCCAATTGGCTCGTAGTTCGCGATGTTGAGCATTACAATATTTACGTGCTTGCCGTTCTTAAAGGCGCGGGACATATCGTGCGCGTAGGCGCTGTGCTTCATAAGTCCGGTGAACGAGTCGACGTAATCCTCGGGACGCTGTATCCCGACGCTGACGATAAGCTGGGAGATCGCCACGGCGAAGCACTCCAGCCGGACCTCCGGCACCACCAGATGAATAACGACCGCCACCAGCACAAGCGTCATCATTGAAAGCAGCGAGAGTATCCTGCGTATATTGAATTGTGAGCGGTACCTTATAACATACGCGAAATCGGTCGCAACATACGGTATAAAGCACAAATATATGCTGTAAAACGCCCACGAATGCTCGTAGCCGCCGGCATAGGTGAAAATCGCCCCCGTAAGGGGATTGGTAAGCAGAACAAGGAAAGTGAGCGCGTAGGGGATCACCAGAAGCAGCTTGATCCAAATATTGCGGCGGACGCGGTGCCATGTATCGGTGAGGCTAATCACGAAGATAACGTGCAGCGGAGCCTGTGCGTTATGGAAAATCAAAAACCCGGTATGCGCGAAGCAGATCAGAACGGGATCGGCATCGGGCAGAAAATCCACCGTCTGCGCAAATACATCGAAAACCGTAGCCACGAACTCCGCGAGTATCGAGAGCAGGAAAAATCTGTTGGCAAGCCCCTTGGTCATCTTGCGGAAAACGATGGACATAACCAGCACGCACAGAACAACAAGCGCCGCCAAATCGAAAGCTATTGAAAGTAGCATACCGTCACCCCCTCGAAGCTTTAAATCACGACATCGGAAGCTCTGAAAACCTCTCGCGTTCTGTCCGCGCCTCGCCGTGCGGGACACAGACGGGCATCCGGACGATATTTTCCGGAATTTTCAGAGATCCACACTACTATATATGATATTATAGCAAAATAAAGTAACAAAGTCAATAACGTTCTTATCATTTTAGTTAGTTTTGAGCAAAAATGTGGAATTTAATTGGTGAAATTAACCAAGAAAATCCTTTGTCGGGCTAAAGTCATAAAGCTGTACACGATATTGAAAAATTTTTTTGCATAACCCCCTATACATTTTGGGGAAAATCCTGTATAATTAGAATAGTGGGTTAAATTCGTGCAAAGCTTATGTAAAGCTTCACGCTTTTATGAAAAGCAGATAATAGGATCCACGTAAAATTTGGGGAACCTCTGAAATTCTGTCAGCCCGCCCCGCGCAGGGGGGCGCGGGCAGGCATTGAAACGATTTTTGAGGGAACCTCTAGAAACCGGTTTGAAAAGAGAAAATCGGCAGAGTGCG
>CAYMTG010000087.1:0-7825 GCA_964393305.1 uncultured Ruminococcus sp. | reverse complement strand
TTAGAGGTGACCTTTATTCTAGGAGGAATTATGGAAACCAGAGTCGCAGTTATGGGAATAATCGTGGAAAACTCCGAGTCGGTGGAAACCCTCAACGCGCTTCTCCACGAGTATTCGCAATACATAATCGGACGGATGGGCGTACCCTATCGCCGAAAGAAAATCAACATAATGAGCGTTGCCCTCGACGCTCCGCAGGACGCCATTTCCGGTCTTGCGGGGAAGATCGGAAAACTAAGCGGCGTTAGCGTCAAGACCGCTTACTCCAATGTGATAAGCTATGAATGACGTATATCAGAGCTTATCGAAGAGCTGTCCGAAGCGCACTGCCCCAATTGGAGCGGCAGACAGAGATCGGATCACAAAATCGCCAATGCCGCAAAGAACATCTCGTACAGATCGTCCCACCCGTCGGGAGCCTCTACACCGCCGCCGTTCACCGAGCGCAGCATAGCCGCGCACGAGCTTTCCCCCTCGTTGATAAGCTCCGCCGCCGTTATCGGAAATCCCTCCGCCGTCGCAAGTGCGCATAGCGCGTTCACGGGGTTCTTGTCGCTGCGCGTCGCGCAGATCCTGTCCTTAAGCTCACTGTCGTTCCTGGCTTTTTCAAGAAGATCCGTCAGACTGTCGTTCATCGCTGTCATCCTCCCAAATATCCGATGCTTATCTCAGCTCAAACCCGGACGATACGCTGAACATCAGCGCGGTCATTTTAACGCCATCAAGCGGGTCAAGCTTATGGTGGTTATTGAACATGATTCCCCCTACCCATTCTTTTTACTGTATTTGGCAATTTCGGAAACGATCTCCTCGGAAAGCGGCTTCGGCTCGAACTCCGGCTTCGCGATATAGAACCCCTGCACCAGATCCGCGCCCATTGATATTACCGCACGAAGATCCTCGTCCGACTCGACGCCCTGAGCCATAACAAGCGCCCCGCGTTCTCCGGCGAGATGTATCATATTCCCGATAACAGTCGCCTTTCCCGAATCACTGCTGCACCCGTCTATAAGCGCTCTGTCGATTATCACTATATCGGGGTTGGAATTGAACATCGCGGTTTCGTTGTTGTGACCCATGCCAAAGTTATCCAGCGCCATCATGCCGCCCCATTTTCTGATGATCTCATGCTTTTCCGTGATAAGCTCGCTGTCGTGATGATCTATATCGAGATTTTCCACCACAACATTCCCAAAAATGGGTCTATAATGCTCCTCAATGCCCTTAATGCTGCGCTCGTCAAGCATACACTCCGAAATCGACTTCAAAAACAGCCGCGATCTCGGCGAAATCTTTTTCTCGTCGATCATCTTGGAAAATCTTTCCAATCCGACAAAGAACGTAAGCCGCTCGATCTCGTAAAGCTTAGCGCCCGACTTCGCGAGCCGCATCAGCTCCGTAACAGTGTTTATTGTCTCAGACTGCGGACACATAAGCGCCTCGTAGCCGAAAATCTCGCCCGTCTTAACGGAAACGATCGGCTGAAACGCGAATTTTACCGCGCCGTTGTCGATAATGCGGTTAAGCTCCTGAATACCCGTTACCAGAATAGAATCGTTGAGGTAACTGTTCTTATCAAACTCCGCAAAATGCCCCTTGGTTGAGTGCTTTACCGTATACATAGCGAAATCGGCGTACTTTATAAGCTGCTCGTAGGACTCGGAGTTTTCGGGATACCACGCTATGCCGCCGCTCGCCCTAAGCTTGTATTGCGAGCCGTCCGACAATGTGCAGCTGCTGTTCGCGAGAGTCTCCTTGAACTCCTCGATAGTCGCCCTGACATCGTCCTTGGATCTGCCGCCATAGATGAACGCCACAAACTCGTCGCCCGAAAGCCTTGCCACAATGCCTTTTTTCCTGTTGAGCGTCCTGAGCGCGTCCGCCGCTGCCCTGATGTACCTGTCGCCGTATTCGTGACCGTAGGTGTCGTTTACGAATTTCAGATTATCCAGATCCATCATAAGAAACGCGGAAATTCCCAGCGTTTTCGGCATTTTAAACATATCCTCCACCCCACGGTAGAAGGCGCGTCGGTTGTAGATGTCGGTGGTCACGTCGTAGTCGCGCTCATGCTCTATCTTCAGACGCTCCATAACGTCCTTCGTGATGTCCTGAACCAGACCCATTACGGCATTCTCGTCCCTCGTCAGGGAAAATCTGAACCACTTGGTATTTTGACCGCTGCCGTCGGGATTGTATTCCGTCTCGATATTAAGACCCTTCGCCTTTCCGTGCTTGGCGGAGAAAATCTCGTTGTTGAAAATTTTATATCGCTCATCAAAATAGCTCAGATACTCGCGGAATTTCGCGAACGGGATAGTAAAGTCCTCGTCCGACTCAAGTCCCGGAAAATCCAGAATACCGAGCAGACTCTTTCCCACAAACACCGTACCGGTCTTGCGGTCGTACATAAACGTGCCAATGCCGCTATCGGAAATACTCAGAATATCGGACACCCGCGACGCCTGTTCCCGCACGTTTATCTGAAGATCAACAATGGAGCTTGCCAGTTTGTCGAACTCGGTAATACCGGAGTCCACAAAGCTTACGATTTCCCCGCTGTCAGAGCTTTGGTCAAGCTGATGCGTCATCTTAGACACCGGCTTTGTGACCATACGGCTGAGTATAATAGACACCGATATGCCGATCGCCAGAGAAATGAGCGAGGACACCGCAAACGTGTTAAGCAGCTTGTTATAAATCTCCAGAATTGCATTGGAGTCCGCAACGGAAATGATCGCCCATTTCTCCCTGTTGAACGGAGAGCCGGAGCCATATATATTCATTTCTTCAATGAAGCCTACCGACGCGATCTTTGTGTTAAAGCTATGTATGCCATATTCGCCGACAGACTGTTCGTCAAACAGCGTTTCTTTCGAAACAAGCCTGGAGTATGCCGCTCCCTTGTACGCCTGCATTTCGTAAACGCCCAGATTATCCGGATCCGAGCCAATGATGTAGCAAGCGCTGTCGTTAAAGAAGTCGCTTGTCGGAATACTGTCGGTCAGTGTTTTTTCAAGCAGGCCAATGCCGATAACTCCGTATACCGTGCCGTCCTCAAGAACCAGCGGCATGGAATACTTCAGGCTCTTTAACGCGGAACGCGAGATCCTAGAAAATCCGCTCCAATAGCCGCAGCCCTGCGGACTGATCCCGGGGTTGTTCTCGTATGCCGAAACAGGCTCAAAGAAGAAATCAAAATTGTTCTCCTCCGTAACGTCGGTATACAGCGACCACTCGGAGTCCATTGTAATGCCAAGCCCGCGTGCCACATCGGCGTTTCCCGCTTCAAGCAGCAGATCCCCGTTCGAGTAATCGTTTGAGGTCGCGTCAATGTCGCGGATATAAAAGCCCGTCAGCTTGTCTACGCCCTCAAACTCATACAGATCTCCGGTATTGAGATAGACGAACGCATCGTTTACGGCGGAGCTTCTGCCCAGCGAAACCACCTGCGCGGCGACAGCGCTGAGAATACGCTTGTTCAAAGCTTTGTCGCTTCTGATGTCCGAAACCTGCTTGCCCTCGTCCTCAAGAATTCCCTTGACAATGGAGTTCACCTCGTCCGCGTAGCCGCTGATGTACGAGGTGCATTGATTGAGCGAGTTCTCAATATACGAGGAACGGTTCTGAGTCTTCTCACTGAGACTGTTGTACGCATACATCCTTGTTTCCGAAAAAACTCCGCCTATTATCATAGCCGTAAAAAATATCAGGAACTGTAAAATCGCAAGCAGAGCCATCATTACGCTCATCTTAAAGAACAAAGGCGACGCTTTACGTTTGATATTTATATTACCGCTCAAGAGCCTTCATCCCCTATCATTAAATTATCTTTTATGTGCGTATCACACCGCCAGAGCGGACTTAAGGCCTTCAAACCACTTATCAAACGCCGCGTCGCCCGTGTACTCGGCAAGCACCGTGTCACGATCCTCCCCGTCCGCTATTCTTGCGGCGGCAGCCGCGTAATCGTCCTTAGTCGTGGATTCCATATAATTTTTCAGCGCGCTTCTGAACTCGGCCGATTTTTCAAAGGGCTTCGCCGCATAGAGCTTGTAGGAATTGACCTCCTCCATCGCGGTGGTAAGAGTGCTGCGCATAGTATCGTTGATT
This sequence comes from uncultured Ruminococcus sp., assembly GCA_964393305.1. Lineage (GTDB taxonomy): Bacteria > Bacillota > Clostridia > Oscillospirales > Ruminococcaceae > CAG-115. The sequence goes on along the minus strand of CAYMTG010000087.1, from coordinate 3,712 downwards.
GTGTCGGCGGATATTTTCTCAAGCTCCGCCGAAGAGTTTGCCGCCTTCTTTACGGGGAGATAGCCGGAGTTTACGGCAAAGCCGAGATTTCTTTCAGCTTCGGTAAACCACTTGAGGAAAACAGTGCAGGCGTACTCCGTCTTTTCATCGGATTTAATCACGGACATTCCCGCGCCCTGCTGGACGGCATAAGCCTCCGTACCTTCAAAATTCGGTATCGGCAGAACCACGTTTTCGATAGAATACACCGTGTCGTCATTCAGCGTTACATTATTGGGGAAATATGCGGCGCCTGTGGTGGAGCATACGAGTGCTATGACCTTGCCGGTCTTCGCGTCGTCGCTTCTGAAGCGTCCCTCCATTGTGTAGTAACCCTTGACGAACGGAACATAGTAGTTTTCCCAGAGACGCTTAACCGTTTCCTTGTCTATGCTCTGCTCGGGTTCGCCGTCCTCCGAAACAAGAGGAGCGCCGAGCTGCTTCGCGCCGATCAGCATATAGTTCTCCACCGAATCGCGCCCGAAGAAGGACTTGCCGTCATTCGGGACATCAGGGGTAAGCGCGTCGGTGTAGTTGTAGTACTTCTCGGCAACGCCCGCCAGCGACTCCCAAGTCTTGAGGTCGTCGTAGGAAACGCCCTCCGCTGCCGCGAAGCCATCCCAGTCGGTCTTGTTTATCATCATGACCTCGGTGCTTTTCGCGGTCGGGAAAATTTTGAGCGTACCCTCGTCAAATCTGCCCTCGTTAATGTACCCGTCGACGTATTCCGCAAGCTCTTCCTCGGTGAAATATTGAGAGATGTCCGCCACCATACCCATCTTGTCGACGATATAGGCATTGTCGGCATAGCACCCGAAGATGTCCGGCGCATCATCCGCGCCCGGCTCGTTCTTGAGCGACGATATAACGCTGTTCGCAAGCTCGTCAATACTGTTTTTGGAAAACGCCTCGACTATAATGCCCTTCTCCATACCGACGGTGTCGTTAAACTCCTTGACCATATCGTCAAAGCTGACCTGCTGAACGCCGTTGTAATAGTGCCATACGGTTATAGTCACCGGCGAGTCCTTATCAAGTCCCCTGTCGCCGTTATCGGCGGGTTTGCAGCCGGAAAGGGCTGCGGCAATTGACGCGGCAGCGATAGCCGCGCTCACAATTTTATTGATCTTCATAACAAATCTCCCGATATATTTTCTGTATTATGGAAATCTCCGATACCGATCTCCGCAAAACCTATCCAAGGTATAATAAACGCTATGCGTCTATTATATCACACTTAAACTGTTTTTGTGTAAATTTTTTGGAGAACCGGGAGAATTTCAGACAATTTTACAACAATGCTGTCATTTTGGCATATGTTTTTGGCGAATATAACCTAGCCAAAGTCCCTTATTGAATGGTTGTCATATTTGTCCCTTTTCTCTCATATTGTTAAGCAGTGACCCACAATGCCGACAATCTTTGAACGGAGGGAAAATATATGAATTTGACGATCACAAAGAAACAAATCAAGCGTGCGGCAGCGATAGCGCTCGGAGCAGTCGCGGCGGCAGCCGTCGGACTGACGGCAATACTCACCTCGGTAGGGACGAAGGCAGCCGAACGGCAGCTCCCCATCTATTGTGTAAATCGCGGGGACAAGAAAATTGCAGTCACGTTCGACTGCGCGTGGGAAAACTCAAACACGGACGCCCTGATTGATATTCTCGGCGAGTACGACGCACGGGGTACGTTCTTCGTCACGGGCGACTGGTGCGACCGTTATCCGGATGATGTGAAGAAGTTCTACGACGCGGGTCACGAGATCGAAAACCACTCCGACCAGCACCCGCACGTCGCCGGTATGAACGTTAACGATCTCATCAACGACACGAAGGAGTGTTCCCGAAAAATCGAAATGCTGACCGGAGAAGCGCCCGCCCTTTACCGCGCCCCATACGGCGAGTATGACGACAGTCTCATCACCACCCTCGACGGCATGGGAATGAAGGTCATCCAATGGGATGTAGACAGCGTGGATTGGAAGAATACGTCTCCCGAGGATATCAAGAAGAAGGTACTGAACAAGGTGAAGTCCGGATCGATCCTTTTGTTCCACAACGACCTTGACAACACGACCGCCGCGCTCCCCGAGATACTCAAATCACTGAAGGCTGACGGATACGACCTAGTGGGCGTTGAGGATATGATCTACTTTGACAACTACTCCATCGATTCCGACGGTACACAGTTCCCCATCAGCGAGAGCCTTATCGAGTTCTCCGACGAGAAGGTCGAAGAGGTGATGGCACAGTATTCCGAGCAGATAGAGGCAGCCGGCATTACCAAGGAGCAGCTCAGCGCCATTGTCGAAGCGATAAAGAGCGGCGACATTTCCGGGCTGCCGGATAATATCAGACCAATAGCGTCGCAGGTTATGGCAAAGATCAACGACGACGATACGGACAGCTCCTCGCAGCCGCAGGACGATACCTCATCGGCTCCGGACTCCGATCCATCCAAATAGCTAAAAGATAATTCTTATCCGCTGCTTTAACGAAGATCAGCCCCCTCTTGGGGGGCTTTTTCTTTCGGCTGATCGTTTCAACGCTGCGCGGAGAAAAGGCGGAGTGAAAAGAGGTTTTAGAGGTTCCCTTATTATGATCCCACATTAAGATAGGTAAAATGATATAAAATTCGACATATGGTATTATTTTTCGACAAAAATACTATTTGAAAAATTTTTCCGCCTATCGAAAATTTGCGATTGTTATCACATAAATCGCAGAATTTACATAATTTTACTAATTTGTGATATTTTTCCAGAAAACCGCTTGCAATTATTTCCAGATTATGGTAAAATAAAATCACACGGAAGGACAAGTAACAATTTCCTGACGAATTTACCAACAATTTTTAGGAGGACACAAAAAATGAACAATCAGATCAAGGTACTTATCGGCAACGATTCGGCTGACTGCGGTATGGCATGGGCGGGAGCCCTCAAAAACGCGGGTATGTACGCCATCACCCGCCGCTGCGACGGAAACTCGGTACTCAACTCCATTAAATCGGAAAGTCCCGACGCGGCTGTTCTGGAGGCGAAAATGCCGTTCTGTGACGCTATCGAGGTTATCCGCCGGCTTAAGATCGAAAAGAAGTACGTTCCCAACGTCATCATTGTATCGAACAACGCTGACCCTGTGCTTGAGCGGGAAGCGGCGGCTCTCGGGGCAAGCTTTACGCTTAAACCCGTAGATCCCCAGTTTCTTGTAAACAAGATAAACCAGATGTGCGGCGTTTCAGCGCCTGAGGGCGGCGCTTCTTCAACGCCGAATGAGACCGATCTTGAGTTCGCGGTAACCGAAATAATACATCAGGTCGGAATACCCGCGCATATAAAGGGGTATCACTATCTGCGCACCGCCATTATGCTGGCGGTCAACAATGATGAGATGATAAACTGCATAACCAAGCTGCTCTATCCCACAGTAGCCAAGCAGTACCAGACCACCAGCTCCCGCGTAGAGCGCGCTATCCGCCACGCGATCGAGATAGCGTGGGACAGGGGCGACATTGATGTTCTGACAAATATTTTCAGCTACACGGTACATACCGGCAAGGGCAAACCCACCAACTCGGAGTTTATCGCCCTGATCGCCGACCACCTGAGACTGAAGTTCAAGCAGCAGGCAAACAAGGGACAGTATGCCGCCACATACAGATAACATAA
>CAYMTG010000086.1:0-7917 GCA_964393305.1 uncultured Ruminococcus sp. | reverse complement strand
CCGCCCGTTTTTGAAATAGTCTGCTCGTATTTCAAAGCGAGATACGCCGCCGAAAGCAGCGTTTTGTGTTCCTCCACAACGCCCGCGCCCGTTACCCCGTCCGTTGAATTTCGCGCCAGAATAATGAAGTTAAACGGCGGATATTCGTGCGCGCCAACGTAAATATTAAAATCGCGAAAAATCGGCTGCCCGTTTGTCGACACCGAAACGTCGGATTTTTTCACATAATGCAGCGAAACGGTCTTATTGAAGCTTTTATTTATGTACACGAACCCGCTTCCAAACAGCAGCATATCCCGAATTTGGGCGCGGCGGCAGTCGGCGGCGCCCATAACGGAATTTGCTTCATCGTTGAGGAGAAAAAGCCGCCTGTCGTCCGTGATCTCCTCGGTCGTGTGCGCCGTTTTGTTCTCACGGTACAGCTTTACGGGGAGCATGGCCGCCGTCTCCGAGATAAAATCCACCGCCGCCGAAAACGCGGGGATCTCAAGTGCCTTTTCGGCGGTCATCTCGTCGTTCCCGATGAGCGCCCGAAGCAGATCCGCACCGGTCGCACCGGACGCTCCGGACGCTCCGGTCTCGGGCGTAACCTCAAGCTCCCGTTTTTCCTTTCTTCCGAATAGTCCCATCCTTGTCACCCCTTAAAGGTCGCTTTTCAGCGCCTTGATTAATTCGTCCACTATCTGCGAGTTCGATTTGTTCACCGCTTGCAGAATGACGTTGACATAATTGTTTTTCGTTGATTCGTCGATATTGCTCACGGATGAAGAATTGTTGTTCTGTATCCCGAGTGCCTGTCCTATGCCTTGCATAACGGCGGATAATTCGCCCAGAGCGTCCGTATAGTCGCCCAGTGCTATAGTATATTCCCGCGTTCCCGCGTCCGCCTTATCAAGCGTCTGGCGGGCGTTATAAGCGTCTTTTACCACGTCCCTCGCGTCCGAGTATTGGCGTTCGTACAATTCCTCGTTATGCTCGTCAATGAGATCCTGACGCTGCTTTTCAAGCTCGTATTTCTCGAACTCGTCAACGCGTCCGTATTGCAGCTCGCGGTCTATCTCGTCGATCTTGCTTTGGAACTCGTTATCCGACTTCTCGCGGTTGTGCTTTTCGTACTCCGCGTCAATAGCGTCCAGTGTTTTCTCGTACGCCATTTGAACCTCGCTCAGGGACGATTTAACGGACGAGGCGGAATCGCTTGCCGCCTTCGCCCATTTGTCGTAAACGGATTGTATCGTCGCCGTCGCCTGATACCATTCGTGCGTTCCCTCGTCAAGGTACTGGTCGCGGAGCGATTTGAGCTTATTGTAATACTCCTCAGCGGAGATCTCGCCCACTGAGTATTGATCGTCGGCTAACTGCTTTTCCTCATCGTAAAGCTCCTTCCGCTCCTCCGCTGAAAGCGTCTTTTTAAGATTTACGGCAGGCGTTTCTTCTTCCTCGTCATCGTATGGACTGTTCGCTCTGTCCCACGCCTCAGCCCACCGCGCCGAACCGGCATAATCTATTTCTTCTTCGCCGAGTACCAGCTTGTTGTATGTTTCAAGCGTTTGTTTATTAGCTTCTACAGCCTCGCTGTACGTCGCCATATCTTCACGAAGCTCATTGTAAAGGTCGGAAACTACTCCTCCCGAATCCGCCAAGCCGTTTTCCTCAAACGCTTTAACGAGGGCACTGAATGCTTCATATTTTTCTTCGCTGCTGCCGGTTATTTCAACATTATAATCCCGATCAGTACTAGTGTCATTGCGGTTGTAATAGTGCAAACCTTCATAATCCTCGGATAACTCCTCGAAGATTTTTTGAACTTCTTCATTCTGTAACGCTTGCGAAAGTTCTGTATAATAATCCCGCTTTACAAAAGGAATTTGAAGATTTTTACTGTGAGAATATCCCGAAAAAGCAGCGACTTCTTTTTCCTCTTCTTCGGCTTCGACCATTTTATTGTAAGCTACGATCGCGTCGCTTTTAGCTTCTGCGTCCTGCTTGTCGATAACGCTCTGAATAGCCGCCGCCTGGTCTAGGTACGCGCCCGTCACAAGGTCTATCTGCCCCTTCAGATCCGGGTATTGCGCGATAAGCTCGTCCTGCAGTGCCTTTAAGTCCTGCTCCTTATCATACGCGCTTTCGGCGGAGCTTTGAATTTCCTCATAGCGGTCTTTGACCTTACGCAGAGCCTCGGCTTTTTCCGCGTAATCCCGTGCGCTCTGAGCCGCGTCATCGGACGCTTGGCGGAGTTCTTCAATTTCCTCGGCGGCGTCTTTCGTATGCGCCGCAAGCTCCGACACAACTCCCACAACAAGAGAAATCGCGCCCGCGATAAGTCCCAGGGGATTAGCGTTCACCGCCGCGTTAAAAGCTGTCTGTGCCACCGTTGCGCCCTGTGTTGCTGTCTTAAGCGTTATAAATGCCTTTACTGCGGCGACGATAATTTTCTCGATCGCCATTGTGGACTTAAACGTAACGAGCATTTTAACAGCCGTGCCTATCTCGTCCCGGAACTTTATGATCGTATCAAGCATGTTCGCGATCCCCTTGATGAAGCCCGGAAGATTGTCCTTGACAAACCCCGCAAGCTCCGTCGCCGCGTCCTTAAAGCTGTCCGCAAGCTTCTCCATGCTCTCGCCCACGGCGCCCGCTTCGGCGGACTCGGAAAGGTCGGACATACACTCCGTAAAGATGTTCACGACATCCAGAAGTCCGTCCTTGAATTTCCCGTAAATCGCGACCCCAACGCCCTCCAGCGCGGAATTGAACTGCGTCACCGCGCCCGAGACATTGTCCTGCATAGTTTCCGCCATATCCGCCGCCGCGCCGTCGCAGTCCTCTATAGCGGCGCGAAGCTTTTCGATATCTTCCGTTTGCGCGTTCAGCAGTGCCAGCGCGCCCGATTTCGCGTAAGACCCGAAAATGCTGTCCGCGTTCGCTACCTGTTCGCTCTCGGTAAGCAGCGCCCAGTTTTCGCGCAGCTCGCTGAGGACTTCATTCAGATCGCGCATAGAACCGTCCGCGTTCGTTGCGGAGATCGTGACCTCGCCGATAGCCTCTCCCGTGAGCGTCGCGCCCTCGGCGAGCTTTGAAAGCATTGTGCGCAAAGCCGTACCCGCCATTGAGGACTTTATACCGCTGTTAGCCATAAGCCCGATAGCCTCGGCTACATCATCGATCGAGTAACCCAGCGCACCCGCGATAGGCGCGACATATTTGAACGTCTCGCCCATCATCTCAACGTTTGTGTTCGCGTTTGCCGAAGCTGCCGCGAGGACGTTCGCGAAATGCCCCACATCCTCCGCTTCCAGCCCGAACGCTGAAATAGCGTCCGTGACTATATCCGAGGTCGCAGCCAGATCCGAGCCGGAAGCTGCCGCCAGCGAGATGACTCCGTCAATGCCCGCCAACATCTGCTCCGCGTCCCAACCCGCCATTGCCATATAGTTCATAGCCTCGGCGGCTTCTGTCGCGGTAAACCGGGTTGACGCACCCAGTGCTTCCGCCTTTTCGGTGAGCTGTTCCAGTTCCGCGCCCGACGCGCCCGAAACGGCTTCAACCTTTGACATCGCCGCTTCAAAGGACGAGCCGACATTGTAGCAGTACTCCGCCGCTTGCTTCAGCAGCGAAAGAAGCTTTTGCAATGCGGACGTTATCGCGCTTGAAGCAAGGTTAGCCTTCAGAACGTCCCCGAATGTCTCCGCCGCGTCGCTTGTGTCGTTCAGCGCGTCGCGCTCTTCGTTCACTGCGTCGCGCTGTTCGTTCAGCTCGCGGTTTGTCGAGCTTATCTGAGAGCGCAGATTCGTCTGTGCGGCTCTGTAGGTGCCTATCTCCACATTGCATCGCGCAATGCTGTCCCGCAGCTCCTGCATACGCTTACGCTGCTCCTCGTTCGCGCTCGCGCCGTTGTTCGTGGACGTGTTAAGTTGCTTCAGCTCGTTTTCATAAGCCTTTAGCTGCGTCTGCAGCTCCTTGACCTTAGATTTATTCTGTTCAAAATCCTGATTCAGAACCTTAAGCTTTTGAATAAGCTCATTTATTTTCGGCGAAAACCCGCTTGTATCCGCGACAAAATTTGCTGTTAAAGTACGACTGTCACCTGCCATAGTATCTCCTTTAATTTCCCCAAATGTCAACCCTTCCTCAAACGCGCTCCCCTCGGGGAACGCGCTCGGGGAAAGCCTCACATACCCTCAATATCAAATTCCAGTATTCTCTCCGGCTCTTCCGCGTACCCCATTGCTACGGCGTATTCGTGCCATCTGGCGATAAGCTCGGACAGTGTGGAGTTCCAAAAAAAATCCTCGCTTTTCCCCATCACGTCACAGATGAGGGCGCGAAGCCGCGCAAAGGAAAATTCTTCATTTTCGGGACTTCGCGGTCTGGGGACGACGTTCTTTTCGGGCTTGGGGAACGCTTCAAGCATAGCCTCCGCGCAATGTCCCCAGAGCTTTTCATAGCCTAACGTTTCGGCGATCTTGAGAACATATTCCTCGGGGAATTTTTCGCACAGTCCCGCCGAAAAGAATTTCAAGATCTCATCTCCCGTGAGCTTTTCCTTGAAGATGTCCGAGAACGTCAAACCCTGCTCCTCAAGCGAAAGAAGCGCGGCGAGCGTGTAGCGCAAAGAGATCCCGCATTCGCCGCACTTGAAGGAGTAACTCTTTTTAAGCAGCTCCGACAGCATTATGTCTCATCGCCCGCAGTCTGTCCGGTCTCGCCGTAATAGTCCGCTGTGGTGAACCATTTCTCGATAAGATCCGCGTCGTCTGTCGGGTCAACATTGTAACGCTTGTAGCAATCCGCACCCGTGGACAAGAGCGGGGAATACGTTCCCTTGAGGTTTGCCGTACCAAACGAGATATTTGACCCCTCCTGCTGCTTGGAATCCTCGCCCTCGGGCATAAACTTCGCCTTCGGGAACTTGTACAGATTAAACTTTCCGTCGGGGCGTTTGGTGTAGTAAGCCACGCAAACCGCCGGCACAATGTCGTTCGCGCTTGAGATCTCCGTCCCGTTCTTGTCCGTTTCACCGAATAAAAACGCCGCGTCGCCCGGACCGAACCCGTTGACGGTGATGTCAATGCTGCCGCCGTCCTTCGCGATATAATCCTCGACCTTAACGCCGTCGCCGTACTGCTCGTTGGTCTGCATTGTCGGCGTGTATTTCACCGCCGCCAGTGAGTTCTCCCAGGTGTACGGCTCGGTTTCATAAGCCGTCTCGGCCGCCGAGTCGCTCGTTTGTTTCCACATTGTAAGCCGCGCAACATTTACAGTTGAGCGCCGTCTTTCGTTATTCGCCATAAAAATTACCTCCTAAAAATTGGCGTGAACCAGGTGTCTGGATCATCCCACACTTTTTTTATTGCCTCTGTCATCTGTTCGTCGTACTCGCCGTAAGCCTCGTCCTTAGCGAGTTGAAAGCCTGCTCTGATCGGCATTACAACGGCCGCTTCGGGAAATACCCCCTTCTTGCGTTTCAGCTTATCCGTTTTCTTTGAATATCTCGGCGATTTTCCCGGTCTGCCGAACTCTATTTCCAAAAGCTCGGGATACGCTCTCAGAGTAGGCGTGTCAAATCCCACCTCAACCTTGAACCGTGACGGGTGCACCTTTTGCATTTTGATGGTGATCAGTCCCGCGTTGGCGTTTTTGTATATGTGAGACCTCTTGTCTCGCTTGAAGCTCGCCTTGTTAAAAACTCGTTCCTGCTCCCGTTGAATGACCTTCGCGGCTCTCATGGCGGCTTCTTCGCTCACCTCGTTTATCTGCGCCTGCATTGCCGACAAATCGCCGCAAAGCTCCGTTAATAGCGCGCAAAAATTAGGATCAGCACTCACGTTCTATCACCCCCGCAAAGTCCAGATAATAATGCGTAACATACGGGTAAAGCCGGTCGTCGCCGACGTTTCCGCCGCCGATATAGCAAAGATCCTCGCCGTACATTGCCGTTTTAACACGCTCGTAAAGCTCGAAATCAAGCCGCTTTGTGAATACGTTCACCGAGATAAAATATTCGTTTACGCGGTTTTCGCTCTCGGAATAATTTGCGCCTTTTTCCGCGATATTTATTATCGCGTACTTTTCGGGCGCGTTCCCCGAAAATTCGGGAATGTCCGTAAACCACGGTATAATGCCGTCTAGGGCGCTTTTAATTTTGTCGATTATCGTCATAAATTATCACGCTCCAAAAGCAGTTTGACGTGCAGCTCGTTTCGAGCCGCGCCCGTTTCGATGATTTTGTAACGCACGTCATCAATTTCGCAATGCGTATAATCCTTGAACTCTTTTCGCCACATAATAACGGTAAGAGAAACCGTTTGCCCCGCTTGCAGAGCCGCAAATTTTACAGTAACGCCCGGCTCGGAGACATTAGCCCAGACAACAGCCCGAGCCGTTTCGGCGGGCTCCGAAAACCCGCTTTGCGGGGCGAGGGTAAGCAGCGTTATTTTCCGATTAAAGGCGTGCTTTTTCACAGCAGATTCCTCCTGTGCGAATTCAGAATTTGCGCCGCCATTGGGTTGAGCTTGCTGATTTCAACGGTCATCTCGCGGGTCTCAAACATCTCGCAAACAATGGCGAGGTATGCGTAAGCAGCGTCGGAAAGCTCGTCAAGCTGCTCCGCCGAAAGCGCGGTATACGCTGTCATAAAGTCAAGCGCCGCGTCCTTGTAAACCGCCAGCAGTCCGTCCGAATCGTCCCCGGAAATGCCGCAGTGTTCCTTGATTATTTCATCCGTAACGCCGCTTATTTTCATACTCTCACCCCATTACGAACCCATCTTAAGCACCGCGATTTTCTGTTCGTTCTCGATTTTCGCGTCCATTTCAAGCCACGCGACAACGCCCACCGCGTGCTGTGTGGCGAACTGCTCGCGAAGCACCTCCGCGTTGATGTTCTCCGTCATTTTTACCGCAAGACCGCTGAAATCGCCGTAATAAACAGCAGGCTCGCCCGCCGTATAAACCACCGCGTCCGACAGATAAACGGGTCTGCCGAATAACGTATAGCCCCACTTCGTGGTAGCGTCCTTGTTAAGCAGGTAGTTACCGTCGCCGTCCTTGAGCTTGCGGATGTCCGAACGCGCCGCCGCGCTCATCACCCACACACAATTCGGCTGAAACACGTCCGGGATCATATCCTGCAGGTCGATAAGCTCGTCAGCCTTAATTTTTCCCGACGCGGTTGTAATGACGTTCTGCGCGGTAGAAAGACCCGTTATTTTGCCCTCTGTGCCGTTGATGATCTCGTTGTCGACCCACAGTGCGATACTCTCGGCGAGCTTGTTTATGACGTAGCTCAGAATGTCGAACGCCGCGTTATTCATCAGCGAACGAGACACCTTTGTCAGCGCGCCCACAAGATAGCCGCCGAGCGAAATGGAACTCAGCTTGCCGGAAGTCGCGGTGATGTCCGAAAATTCCTCCTGGTAGCCCACGGTAATAGTCCCCGCGCTCTCGTCGTAATAGGGAATAGAGAGCGTTCCGCGAACGTTGTATTTTGTTGACATAGCGTAAATAGGCGAAATATTCTTGACCTGCTCGATGATTTTGTTCGCGATCGACGAGGGAATGACCGCGCCGTTCGCGGCGGGCGTCCAATTGCTGTCCGCACGGGTTTCAAACGCCTTCCCGCTTCTGAGGTACTCCACAAAGGCGCGTTCCTCCCGGATCTCCTCGTTTTTCTTATCCTGCTCCGACGTTTCCGGCGTGCCGCCATCGGTTACGGGCGTTGAGATGTCGAGGCTTCGCGCCTCGGAAACGCTCTTGATGGTGGCGGACAGCTCCTCGATTTTCGCCTTTTTCTCGTCATAGATCTTCTGCTCATCGGCGGTAAAGGCGCGGATCTCCTCGCCGTTTTCCGTGGTTGTCTTGAGCGCGGCGAGCATATTCTCGAGGTCTCCGAGAAGCTTTGCGCGCTGTTCGATAA